>JAERTK010000066.1 GCA_016844935.1 Desulfobacteraceae bacterium
GCTTCATTGAGGACCAGGTACATATACTGCAACGGCTGGTTGATTTCATGGCAGGTGGCGCCTGCAATCTCAAGGACCCCTTCCAGTTTTTCCCGGCTCAATTGTTCCTGCTGGGCTCGATGCCGGTCAGTGATATCGCGGGCCATGGCGATTAGACATTTCTCTTCCCCATAATCGATGGCTTCAGCGGACCAGAGCATCTGCCGGATTTCCCCGGATTTCATGCGAAATTCCACTTCCAGGTCGCGGACAACTCCTTTTTCGCTAATGTCCTTCAGCATCTCAGCCCGTTTTTGCGGGTCGACCCAGATACCCATATCAACCGTACTTCGACCCAGGATCTCCTCTTTGGTAAAGCCCGTGGTTCGCAAGAAAGCTTCGTTCACGTCCACATAAAGCCCTTCCAGCGTAGAAATGACAAACCAGTCGGGACTGGACCTGAACGCTTTTTGAAATTTGTCCTCTGAAATACTGAGCGCTTCCCTCGCATGCACACAGTTGGTGTTATCCATGAAATACCCGAGAACCGCTTTTCGTCCCTCGTAATTAATGGATATGACGGTTTCAATGATCCACCGGATCTCATTCTGCTTTGTTAGAATCCGATGTTCGTAGGGATCGGTCAGTTGCCCTTTCAGCATCTTGGCGGCATTTTCCCGGACGAACTCTTTTTCATCCCGGTGCACAATTTTCAGTGAATTCATGTTGGTAATTTCAGATTCACTGTAACCCGATATCTTCTGGAATTCGGGATTTGCGAAAACAAATTTTCTGTCTTGAATAATAAAAATGCCGATGGGTGAATTCACGAAAATGTTGTCAAAAAACTCATGGGGCCCTTCAAAATCGGCTTGAAAAATCTTCTGGATATCAGGATGCTGCTCAATGGCCCTCAAAAACTGACCGGTGCGGCGGCCCAGGCGCCGGTGGAGTATGGCGGTGACTCTCCACAGAATCCCATATCCGTTTTCTTTGTCATCATCCATGAGCCGGATAAGGTCTTTTCCGGGGATGGCAATGACCTCGGTGGGTTCCACGCAGACGGCGGTGGAGCTATAACTTGCCCCAGGAATCAGAGCTGACCAGCCGAACGAAAAACCCGACTTCATGGCGCCAAGGGAAACGCTGATGTCTTCAGAAGCATCCACCTCCAGAAGCACTTTGCCTTCTTTCAGCATGTAAAACAGATCCGCGTCTTCTCCCTGCTGAAATACAATCCCCCGTTCTCCGAAAACACGCATTTGCAATAACGGGACCATTTTTCCCAGCATGGAATCGCTCACGTTCTCCATCAGGAGGATCTTTCTCAAATCTTCAAACGCAATCATTATTTCGGTCTCCACTTCACTTCATATTACGTAAAAATGAAAATCAACACGAGGAACAGGGTTGAAACCCCGGCGCCAATGCCGATGGGCACGGTGCCGCCCATCATATCGGAATAGAGGTCCAATTTTTTTGTCTTCAACCGCTCCCCCCGAAGCCCCATGAGAAGCCATACATTCACCATGACGACCAGGGCCAGGCGTGCGGCAATGTCTTTGAAAACAGTGCAAAGGGTTCCGACAATACCTTTTAAGAAAACACGGTCGCAAAAACGGTTCAACCCGTTTAGAAAACGATCGAAAATAAGGAAGAAAACTTTCCCACCTTTGCGGTAAAACCAATCCGCATCCAAGTTAATGCAGCGGATTTCCGCCGGATAGATGCCTGCCCGCAGAAGCAGTGTAAATGCCAGTGCGGAGAAGAACAGAAGCTGGGTCTGCCCCACCACATGGGGCGCCGTATAGGGAACATAATCCACGGGATAAGGGAGCAGGGCATACAGGGGAGCGGGATAAACCCCGATGAAAATACACAGAAACGCCGCAATCCCCATAGCCAGCAGCATGTGAATGGGTGCTTCTTTGGGCCGCATGCCCGAATCGTGGGAAAAAAAGGCAAAATAGGGGATCTTGATGCCCGCATGGTGAAACACGCCGGCGGAGGCGAACAGCAGGATAAACCAGACAATCCGCATGTGCCCGCTTGCGGCGGCATCCATCACCATGGATTTGCTCACAAAACCGCTGAAGAGGGGAAATGCGGATATGGATGCGGCACCCACCATGCAGAATATACAGGTGAGCGGCATGGTCCGATATAAGCCCCCCAGATCCGTTCCATTGATTTTTCCGGTCCGGTACATGACCGCACCCATACTCATGAACAGAAGGCCCTTGAACAGGATGTCATTGAAGGCATGGCATACGGCGCCGTTGATGGCGAGAGCAGTCCCGATGCCGATGCCACACACCATGAACCCCACCTGGTTCACCAGACTGTAGGCCAGGACCCGTCTTAAATCGTTTTCGATCACCGCATAAAAGATGGGGAATCCCGTCATAATGGCCCCGATCCAGATGAGGACCTCGGTACCGGGGAACCCGCGTGCCAGGGCATACACCGCCACCTTGGTGGTAAAGGCACTCAAGAAAATGGTACCGGTGATGGTGGCCTCGGGGTAACTGTCCGTGAGCCACGGATGAAGGAGCGGCCAGGCGCAATTCAAGCCGAATCCCAGAAAAATAAAATAGCTCCCCGGTCCATTCAACCCCAGGTAATCAAATTGTATGGAACCGGTCTGATTCACATGGATCACAATACCCGCCAGCAGGCACAAACCACCTGCCGCGTGAACCAGCAGGTACCGAAACCCTGCCCCCAGAGCGGCTTCTGTGCGCCGGGCCCAGATCAGGAAAATGGAGCATACGGTCAGCATTTCCCAGAAAATGAAAAAGCTGAAAAGATCACCGGAAAAAATAGCCCCCAGGGCGCTTCCGGCATAGAGGAGCCCCATCACCTGTTGCAGGGTGTCCTTCACATGGAGGGCATAGAGAATGGCAATAAAACTGATGAGATGAAACACATAGGCGAAGAGCAGGCTAAGCTTGTCCACCCGGCCCAGAACCAGGTGGTAATCCAGAAAATTGATTTCGAAATGGGTGCCTACTCCCAGACATAGCAGGTTCAAAAAACCGACCACCGGAATCAGCAGCATCCAGGCGCTTTTGAAACGTCCCGGTATTACAGGGAGAAGCAATGCACCCACAACGAAAATAAGTACCGGAGGAACCGCATCAGTCATAATAGTCCTCGTCTCTTTTCACCAGGGGCCGCAGAAAATATTTGGCCACAATCACCAGGACCACACAGGCCACAAACCCATACACCGCAAAAAACTCGGGCCACGCTTCCCAGCCGAAATGGGGATGCTTGTGAAGCAGGAACTCGATCAAAAGCAGCACCACAAGGGAAGCGTAAAAACAGCCCAGCAGAATTTTGACATTTTTGGGATCGTCAAATAGATATTTTTTTTCGGGGGTATCCTTTTTACCGGATTCCGCATCGGGCTCTTTCATGGTCTTTCTCCAGATTAAAAAATTCTGAAATCTAAAACAGGGTGTTATAAAGGATCAACGCCAGATACAGGGACCCCACCGTGATGGAGATATAAAATGCACCCTTGTATCCCGGTACCGGTTCATGGCTGAGTTCCATGATCTCTTTGTTGTCATCCGTCATTTAAAGGCTCCTAATTTCCCCCAATAAACCGAACCGCCATTGATGCCAGTCTGAAAAAGGGCTCGGGATAAAAGAACAGAACCACCGAGATAAAGGCGGTGATCACCGGGGGCAACATACAGAACATGGGCGCTTCCTGAACCCTGTTTTCAAACATGGCCGTACCCGGCGGCGGGAAAAAAGCCCGGTAAACCACCGGCATGAAATAAGCGGCATTGAGCAGGGAACTTGAAAGCAGCACGAACAGAAACGTCATCTGGTTGGCTTCGAGGGTTCCCAGCACCAGATACCATTTACTGATGAAACCACCGGTGGGCGGAAGCCCGATGATACTCAGGCTCCCCACAAAAAAAGCGCCCATGGTCCACGGCATTCGTCTGCCGATTCCCACCATCTCGCTGATATTCCGTTTACCGGTGGCCACAAATATGGCGCCGGCGCAGAAAAAAAGCGTGATTTTCCCAAAAGCGTGCATGGCAATATGGAGCATTCCCCCGGTAATCCCTTTGGGGGACAAGAGACCCACCCCCAGAATAATATAAGACAACTGGCCAATGGTGGAAAAAGCCAGCATCCGCTTGAGATTGTCCTGGCTTAAGGCAATGAGCGATGCCACAATAATGGTCACCGACGCAATGGTGCAGATCATGACCCCCAGATTGAACTGGCTCAAGAACTCCGTACCGAATACCCCGGTGATAATGCGGACGATACTGAAAACGCCCACTTTCACAACGGCCACCGCATGCAGCAGCGCGCTCACGGGTGTGGGGGCCACCATGGCGGCCGGCAGCCACCCGTGAAAGGGCATGATGCCTGCTTTGGCAAACCCGAAAATAAAAAACACCAGCAGGACCGCCGCAAGCCCCCCATTGCAGGCGCCTGCCAGAAACCCCTGATTTGAAAATTCCAGGGTGCCGGTTAAATAATAACAGACCAGCATGGCCGGCAGCACCAGACCGATGGAAGTCCCCAGGATGTAGGTCAGATATTTTCGTCCCGAGGTCCGCGCTTCCTTGTCCTGGTGATGGGTCACCAGGGGATAGGTGGCAAGGGACAACATTTCATAAAAGAGATAAAGGGTCAGTAGGTTGGCGGAAAACGCCACACCGATGGTGGCGGACAGGGCCAGGGCAAAAAAGATGAAATACCGGGTCTGGCTGTGTTCCTTAAGCCCCCGCATGTACCCGATGGAGTAGGCGCTGGTGACAATCCAGAGGGAGGCTGCCACGCAGGCAAACAGCATGCCCAGTGCATCCACCCGAAATTTGATGGCTACTCCCGGCACCACCTGGACCAGGGTATAGACAATCTGGTTTCCGCTAAGGATCACGGGGAGCATGGAGAGAACCAGCAGGAGCTTCACGAAGGCGGCGGTAAAGGTCCAGCCTTCCCGAATATTGGGCTTTTTGCTCCAGATCAGGAGCGGAACCACGCAAATGGACACCAGAACCGCGATGAGGGGTTTTATGGATTGAATGGTTTCCATTAATTAGCCTTAGAAGCCCTGTTTCATCAAAATGGGGTTAATGATATGACTCACAATACCACCGGTATAAAATCCCACCACAATCAAACCTATTGAGACAATGAGCAGGGGTACCAGCATGCTCGCGGGCGCCTCCATGATCGCCTCAGGGGATGATCCATGCCCGTGATGGTCCTCAAAATCCCCATAGTAACTGATTTCAATCACCCTGAAAAAAAGGATGGCATTCACCAGAGAGCTGAACAGCAGTGCCGCCACAAACCCATATTGCCCGGCCGCCAGGCCTCCGGAGATGAGGTACCATTTGCTGAAAAAACCACAGGTTGGCGGCACACCGATGATGCTCAGGGCCCCGGCCACGAAACAGGCCATGGTAACCGGCATTTTTCGGAAAAGACCCTTCAACCGGTCCAGATCCAGCCCGCCGATTCGATAAAAGATGCTGCCGGCGCAGAGGAAAAGGCACAGGGTCATGATGGCATCGTTGAGTATATGGAGAATGGCACCGGTCATACCGGCATTGTTACCCAGCCAGGCACCGCCCATCATATATCCGATTTCAGAAACAATGATGTAACAGAACATCCGTTTCAGGTTTTTCTGGGCCAGGGCAAACACTGCCCCCGCTACAATGGCCAGGCTTGAAAGCCATACCATCGGCTCTGCCATTTTGAGGACCACGAAAGCAAAATCCACTGAGAATACGGTCAGGATAAGCCTTATGAGTACATAGACCATGACCTTGGTCATGAGGGGTGCAATGAGACCGGCGGAAGCCGTGGGTGCGGATCCGTAAGCGTTGGGAAGCCACATGTGCAGGGGAAAGAAGGCCATTTTGATACTCACCCCTACCATGCAGAAGATAAAGGCCATGACAATGGCACTGCTGTTAAAAAGCTGGGGCAGAAGGGTCGCCACATCCACCATGTTAAGCGACCCGGTCATGATATACAGGTACCCAACTCCCAGCAGGTAAAAGCATCCCCCCACGGTACCAACGAAGAGGTAATTCAGGCTCGACATGGGCGCCCGTCCCGATCCCATACCGATCAGGGCGTAACTGGTCAGGGAGGCCACCTCCAAAAGCACATAAAGGTTGAACAGGTCTCCGGTCAGTAGAATACCCGTGAGGCCCACAATGAAAAGCAGGTACAGGCTGTAGAAAGCCCCCGCTTTCTCCGGGGTTTCCTGTGCCACGTTTTTTCCGGTGGCAATCATGTTGATAAAGGCCAGAACCGTGACCACCGCCACCACCAGCGCGTTTAAGGTGTCAACATGATACCCGATTCCCCACGGTGTGTCCCACCCCCCAAAACGGTATTCCACCAACCCGGTTAGAGCCACCTGCTTAAGTAGCAGCAACGAAAAAATGGCCGACAGGCCCATGCCGATCACGGCCAGGGGAAAGCAAAGCGACTTCCTGGTCCAGGCCGCCCCGCTGACCACGAAGGCGAACAGCAGCGGAAAGACCACAATGAGCGCCGGATAATGTTCGATCATTCGGACCTCAGTTGCATGAGTATTTCATCCTCTTCCAGGGTTTTGTGTTTCCGATAAACCTTGAGCGCCAGGGCCAGTGCCACCCCGAAGGTGGATACGGAAACCACAATGGCCGTCAGCATCAACACATGGGGAAGCGGATTGATGTAGTGGGTGGCATCCACCAATACGCTATGATCGGCCCGGTGTTCCAGAATGGGGATGGTCGCCCCTTTTTTACACCCGATGGACACATAAAAAAGGATAATGGAGGTTTGAAAAATATTCATCCCCACCAGTTTCTTAATAAGGTTCTTCTTGGTAATCACGGCGTAAAGACCGATCATCATCAAAACAACACAGAGCCAGTAATTGTATTTGCCCACGAGGGCCACCACCAGATCGCTCATTTTCTATAAACCCTCATCCTGCCTGCCTTCCGAGCTCAAGTTGTTATAGATGGAAATCATGACCGCCATGACCGTAATGCCCACACCCACTTCGACCCCAAGGATACCCAGGGACCGGGCCTCGATTTCATTGATGAAAAGGATCCTGCTCAAGCTTCCGTAATCGAGAAAATTCGTTCCCAGAAGCATGCACAAGGCCCCGATTCCCGCATAAAGGAGCACCCCCAGGGCCATGAGAATGTGGATGGTCTTTTCACTGACGCGCCCGATGGCGGTACGCATATCGTGGCTGATGGCGAGCAAAATTACGCTGGCCCCCAGGATCACACCCCCCTGAAATCCACCGCCTGGGCTGTGATGTCCGTGGGCGATCACGTAGAGCCCGAAAAGTTGAACAAAGGGCGCCAGGATCCGGCAGACCGCTTTGACAATCAAATCGTACGGCGTCCACAAGGTGTCGATCCGTTCGAACTCACTGGAGGCATCAGGGATTTTTCTGCCTTTGATGTGCAGGGTAATACCGGTGGACACATGGCGATAATAGCTGTCCTCCCGTTTCCGGAACAACCGCAGCAGGACAAAACACCCCAGGCCCGCACAGAAAATAACGCCGGTTTCAAACATGGTGTCAAAACTACGGTAATCGGCCAGCACCGCGGTCACCACATTGGGAACGGAAGTCTCTTCGTAGGCCTGTTCCAGATGGTAGGTGGCGATATGGGTGCTGGCGGGTGACGCGGGATCACCCCAGGACGGGAAGTCCTGGGTGGCGTAGAGCAGAAGCCCCCCCGTGATAATGACAATGATTAAACCAATGGCCTTCAATCTTTGGTCCTCCGGGTGGTTCGAAATACGGCAGCCACAAAAAACACGGTACTGACACCGGCCCCCACGGATGCTTCGGTAAATGCCACATCCACCGCCCCCATAATGGCCCAGAGCAGGCACATGAGAAAGCTGTAAGCACCGAACAAAATCGCACAGCCCAGAAGGTCTTTCACCTGTATGGCACCAATGGCCGCCACAATCACCAGAATCAGAATGGCCAGGTCCAGTTCCCAGATCATGATTTATTTCCTTTGTCCTTTTTCGTCCAGGGTCGCATTCCCGCCCGGAATCCCGCATCCACAATGGCATGGGTGGCAGTGGGATTCAGGATGAAAATGAACAACACAATCAACAGTATTTTCAGGCTTGTTAGAACAGTCGCCCATGAAAATTCATGTAAATTAAAAAGGGCCACAGCCAGCACCATGAGAAAAGAGCCCAGGGTATCCATCTTGCCGGCCGGATGCAGCCGGGTATAGAAATCCGGAAAACGAAGGATCCCCACGGCACCCCCGGTAAAAAAAACCAGCCCGCAAACAATCAGCAGTATCACAATCACATCAATCATTAATCAACATCCTCTCTCAAGCACTGATAACTGGTTTCTGCCCCTCCAAAACTTTTTCATGGCGCACTTATTACTTGTAAGGCGGCTCCTCATAGAGCCCCTTTCGTTTCTGGAAATATCTGGAGGACGCCAGTACCGCCACAAAATTGAGCAGCGCGTAGGCCAGGGCGATATCCACAAACATGTCCAGGCGTTTATAAATCAGTCCGATCAGAAGCAGAAGGATAACGGTCTTGCTACCGATGGCATTGACGCCGATCAAGCGGTCCAGGACCGTGGGACCAAAAACCGACCGGTACAATGACGCGACCATCAGGAGACACAAAAAAAGCCCCGCATATAAAAAAACATCCGTCATCATTCGTCCTCAAAAGCCCTTGCGATCCTTTTTTCCATTTCCCCGGGAAGGGGTTCTCCGGATTCCTTGTCAATGGCATGCACCTGGAAGGCACCGTTCACAGAAACATACACGGTGATGGTACCCGGGGTCAGGGTAATGGAGTTGGCAAAGGTCACCAGGGAAAGCTCTTTTTTAAGCGTGCTGTCAAAACGAACAATCTGCGGGTCGATCAACTCCATCATTCGGGGATGAAACACCAGATACAGAACATGCAAGTTGGCCAAAACCACCTGGTACAGCAGCCACGGAATATAGCTGATCACATGGATGCACCGCCGAAACAGGCCTCCGGTCTTTGATTGGGGAAACAGAAGGTCACCCGAAAAAACAGTTACAATGACGCATGAAATAAGCCCAAGGCCCATGTGAAACCAATCAAATTTTCCGGATAGAATCACCCAGAGGCACAACAGGGTAATGAAGGTCAGAATACGGGATAAAACGGGTCTTGGGATGGAATGTTCAGACGGGTCGCCGAGGCTGGTGCCGGGCGGTTTTTCAGGGTGGAGAGTTCTAGCTTCTGCAGAATGTTCCTTCAAAAAATGACCCCTTTCTTTTTGTGTTCAAGGTATGGTCAAGATTAACAAGGTAACAATACAATGCTGCCGGGCTGGTGTGAAATGTTAAGAAACCGGTAGTCGGACTGTGAACGTGGTCCCTTCTCCCGGTTCACTTTCAAACGAAAGACTCCCCCCTAAATTTTTGATGATATCGCGGCTGATGGGAAGGCCCAGGCCCGTTCCCTTGCCAGGTGGTTTGGTCGTATAAAAATATTCGTAAATGCTTTTCTGATCCTTTTTGGAAATACCGATACCTGTATCGGAAATGTTGATCTCCACCACGGGGGACCCCAGGGCATCATCCAAAAAAGTTTCAAGCGTAATTCGACCCCGCTTTTCCCCCTTCTCCTTTACGGCATAAACAGCATTGGAAATGAAATTCACGAAAACCTGTTCCAGCAATTGCTTGTCGGAATTGATAAAAACAGGGCCCTCCACGAAATTATATACAATTTCAACATCCGTGAATTTCAATTCGGGGGTCAATAGACTGACGGTCCCTTTAAGGAGTTCGTGGGCATCCAGGGATGCGGTGGCCAGTTTTGATTCGCGGACAAAACTGAGCAGTTGACCGGTAATGTTCCGGCACCGTTTGGTCTGTTCGCCGATATGCCGAACCGAAGTTTTGATCTCCTCACGATCTTCCTCGTCCAGCCCTTCGGCATCGCTGGCCACGGCGCCGATCCAGCCGGAAATCTCCCCGATGACCGCCACGGGATTATTCAGTTCGTGGACGATTCCGGAAGCGATACGCCCTACCTCCGCCAGACGGTCCACCCGGATGAGGTCTTCCTTGAACTTCTTCCAGGCCGTGATGTCCCGACACACCCCCACCAGGCCCATGACCATTCCGTGGACGTCGGTAGAAGGCGCCAAAGCCACTCGACAATAGACGATGCGGCCGGTTTTGTGCCGAAAAGAGATTTCGTCACGGACAGCGTCCTTCTTTTTCAAGCATTGAACCGCCAGATTCTCAAAATCATGGGGGTCCTCAGCCAGGTCTTTCATTTTCCGACCAGAGAGTTCCTCCCAGGTGTATCCCAGCGCCGATTCTCCCCCTTTGCTGAAAGAAACCAGCACACCATCCGAATCCGCCCTGAAAATCATATCCCTTGAATTTTCAAGAACGTCTTCCAGATAGCTTCTGGTCCCATGAAGCGCCTCTTCCTGCTCGAGAAGGGCCTCATTGGCTTTTTTCAGTTCTGCCTGGAGTGTCTCAGGAGATTCCATAAACCTCTTGTAATTTATTCATGGCCTTTTTAACACCCCTGGTCCCGAGACCTGAGCGGTAGATTTCTTCCACTTCTTCTCTGAATTTGGCGTTTTGCAACTCCATTTTGGTCTCATAGGCCTCATTGATGGTCTCCAACAGATCCTCGTATTCAACGGGCTTAAGCAAATACTTAAAGGCATGTTCCCGACCGCTTTCCAGGGCCGAATCGATGGTTCCGTGTCCGGTCAGGATGATGCTCTGGATAAAAGGCTGGATCTGCTTCAGTCTCTTCTGGGTCTTGACGCCGTCCATGCCCGGCATTTTGAGGTCCACAACGGCCACATCAAAATCATCACTATTAGCCGCCTCAATGGCTTCCTCGCCTGAAAAAGTAGCCTTCACCGAGTATCCTTCCCTTAAAAGGCGTTTTGAAACATATTCAACAAGGGTTTCTTCATCATCAACCAGAAGAACTCGGATATCGGACTTTTCGCTCGCGGCAAAGGACTCTTTGGGAAAGGTTTTATCGGTGATCATGGTATGTACAATTTTTAAGGCTTTTTGCAGGTCAATCTTTCCCATATTCAGCACTAAATGGTAGAGAGCCGGGTCATTGAAATCCTTTTTCATCAAATTCTGGTACAGTTGTTTCCGTCGTTTATCTTCATTTTTCACAAGCTGAGTAGCGGGCCCTTCCATCATTTTATGATGTTCCATCATAAATTTGACCCGGTTTTCGAATTCATCAATCATAAAAATATGGAAGGCATCAGGATGATCATCCAGAATATACTGACTTCCCCTGCCCAGAATAACCACATTACCCTCATCGGCGATTTGAGCAATAATCAGGACCATGTAGTCCAAATATATTTGTTCATCAAGATATCCACGTTCATCCGAGAGTACGCGATCCAACCATCGCTTTGAAACCATTTTTGATACAAGTCTTGATAATTTACTGCCTGCTTCCTTTTCAAATGATCTTATCCATTTTGCGGATACGTTGGCCTCTTTGGCGAGCCTTTGGATAATATCATTATCAGCAAAGTCGTAACCCAATTCATCAGCGATCATCATACCTAAGGCTTTTCCACCCGTACCAAATTGCCTGGAAATGGTTATTACCGCCATGAAATCCTCCTGTTGAATCTTTCTAATTGGATCTGAACGATTATGGTAAAGTAATTTACCGATTTGATCAATTAATTTTGACGCTGGACCTGATTAACCGGTCCTGAAAGCAAGAAATTTCCCGCCCTCTACCCCCATTCACTGCCGAATCCCAGGTCTTGACGGAGGGCTATGCCTTGGGATCGGGGAATCAACCCAAAGCTTCTTTAATCCTGTTGGCCAGCGCTTCGGCTTCAATCGGTTTTTCCAAGTAGACTTCCGGTTCAGGAACCTCAGCACCACCGAATTGGGTCAGGGCTTTTTGGGAGCGCAGAAAAGTACTCTTTGCGATTCCTGAAAGGAGAATAATTGGGATATCCTTCAACGATTTGTCGGTTACGAGTTCCCGATACAATCTAACCCCACTCTGTTTAGGCATCAGAACATCAAGGATAATCAGATCAGGTTTCTCTTTCTTTGCCATTTTAAGGCCTTCTTCCCCGTTTTCAGCCTCAATAGGCGTATAACCGCTTTCCTCGACAATGCTTTTATTAAGCATCCTAATATCAGGGTCGTCATCCACAACAAGCACTTTCTTGCCCATTATCATCTCCTCCCAAAGTTTTTCCTAAATTTCAGCATCATCTGGACGACTACTCGATCATTCTTCTTTTTCAGTTTCAAACGGCAACCGGATGGTAAAAACCGACCCTTTTCCCAGCTGGGATGTTACGTCTATTATTCCGTGATGTTCTTCTACGAGTTTTTTGGTGACAAGGAGTCCCAAACCGGTTCCGTCGCTCCCTTTTGTGCTAAAAAAAGTGGTAAATAACTTCCCCTTCGCCTCTTCACTGATGCCAGAGCCATTGTCTTGTACTTCAAATCGGACGATATTGTCATTTTCAGGGGTGACCGTTATGTTGATTCGGTGCTGATTATCAGGATTGTGATCAGAAATGCAGGCATCAATTGCATTGGACATCAGATTTGAAAGGGCCCTGTGTATTGTTCGAGGATCCATTTTTACCTTGCCAACGGGCAAGGGAAAATCTTTATGGATTTCGATCATATTATCACGCCCCACCTCTGTAAAAAGCCCGCATACTTCATCCACAATATCATTCGGGAAACAGGTTTCATATTCAGGCTCTCTTTCTTTGGAGTAGGACAGCAGGTCCAGCACCAGGTCGGATGTCCGACTGATGTTTCGCTGTATCATCTGCCACCCATTTTTTAACTTATGGGTGTCATTTTTGTCAAGTCCCGCATTTATCAAATAGCCCCCTCCCTTGAATCCATGAAGGATGTTTTTGATGTCATGGGCCGTACCTGCGACTGTTTGACCAATAGCCGCTAAACGTTCGGATCGAACAAGTTCGCTTTCTAATCGTTTTATTTCTCTGAGATCCTGAAAAAAGGCGACACTGCCCATCACCTTATTATGTTCGTGAAGCAAGGTTCCAGAAAATCTCACGGGAATGATTTTCCCATCCCTTCGCACGATGGAGGTCTCTTTCCATGGACCTTCTCCGTCGGTGCGCTTTTTGTCGTATCCCTTTTCGATGGTCTCTATTATTTGGGGAGGATAAAGTGTCCTGACATCAAGCTTCTTAATAACTTCATCGCTGGAATAGCCGAATAGCTCCTCCGCTTCCCGATTAAAAATTACAATCCGCCATTCTTCATCTGTTGCGACAATACCATTGGTAGAATTTTCGATAAGCCGGGCTTGGAATTTTGCGTCCCTTCGCAACTCTTCCTGGAGCATGGAGTTTTCCATAGCCACACCGATTCTGTTCGCCAACAATTCCAAGATGTGTTTTTCCTCAAGGGAAAAATGTTCAGGTTTTTTGCTCCCCACCATGATAATACCAAATATTTCACCCCCTTTGGCAATGATAGGTGCGTAAGCCGCCGCCTTTAATCCTTCACTTCCTAAGGATCTGAGTTCTTTGTCACCACAATGCTCCAGATCCCCCAGGATCGTAAGCTTACCGCTTTGGGCAACACGAGAAAAGATACTGTTCTCATGGGTAATCCCATACGTTTGAAGGAATCTTTCAGAACACCCGTAACTGTATCCGGGTTGATAATTGCCATCATCTTCAGGGACAAAGATGCAAATCCCATCAGCTTCCAGGATATCATTTGTTTCCTGAATAGCGGAAATTATTCTATCTGAAAGATCCAGCGGCGCATTCAGTGCCCCATATATTGAACAAAGTGTGGCAAGTTCTCTTATATGACGTGTCTGCTCTTCTTCAGCCTTTTTCTCTACAGTTCTATCCCAAAGGGTTTCAATGGCGCCAACTATTTCACCGTCAGGGGATTTGATAGGGGCCGCTGTGAAAAAAAGCCATTTGCCCTCTTCTCCAATATGGGGAAAAAATTCCTCGGCCTCAAAGGCCTCTTCAATCAAAGAGGATCTATTCCACTTGGTGCCATAATACTTCCAGGCTTCATGCTCTTTCATTCCATTCAGCACAAGATCCGCCATAATAGGGCGCTCTTCCGATCTGAAAGGTTGCCAATGATGATTGGTCCCTATTATTTTTCCGGCGGGATAGCCGGTCAGCTTTTCACATGCCTTGTTCCAGTGGGTAACAATATGGTCTTTGTCGATAACAAACGTCGGAATCGTACTTCCCTCGACGACCTGAGAGATTGCCCTTTCCCGGGCCGTTAGTTCGGCGCGTATCCCTTGTGAATACTCGTTTCTCTCCTTGGAAATTTTCAGGAAAAAATCACAAAACTGCTCAAATAAATCTTCAATTTTTTCAATGTTGTTTTGGCTGTCCCGAATTTTCTTCAAGACCGATGTTTTTTCCCCTTCGATTTGCAGATAATCCAATACGGATCGAGCTTCAAAATGATCGAAAAATCTGATCCCGGAGGGTGTGGATCTTCTGATGTCACCGCTGAGGTCGTCATCCTTGGTCAACTCTATTATTGAATGGAGATTCTTTAATTTGAACAACCTACTGTAGTCATTCGTTGTAAAAATCCCGAGTTTCCTGGCGTATTTTAGCCCCATAGCCTGATCATCTATATCCGCCACCCCTGATACGGTGAAGTTTTTCTGTCTGAAATTCTCGCTTGACAGAATCTGCAGAATTACCATGCAGATCCTCCCACCTCCAACGATGGCGATATTTGAACCCAGTAAAGTTCCAATCATTCTTTCACCTTGTGCATTATATTTGGACCCATGCCCAAAATATCACAAGAAAATTAAACAAGCAATAACAGTCAACTCATCTAAATGGAAAAAAGGATTTAAAGATCTCTTTGTGAATGATTTGATCAGCAGGCCACCCAAGTTAAACAAATCCCCATCCCAACTCACTTGTTTTCCGGCGAACAACTGCCGATCAAGCCGTTGGCGTGCGGGATCTAATCCGGCCTATTTCCTAACCTATATAAGCCAAAGTACCGTGTAGCGGTACGTCCTAGCTCAGTTCTAACTCAGGTGTTGTTTGGTGGTTTTCAAGTCATTAAGGAATTGATTTACGATAGTATCGTTGTCTTTTGGGGAAAACCCTTTTACAAGTGCCTTCTCAACGGTTGAAAATGCGCGGTCTATCATTTCATCCGCCAGAACTTTCTTGGCGTTCTGAATCCTGCGCAGTGCATAATTTTTTGCATCTTCAATCATATTTTCAGCCGCTTTTTTACCCTCTTCGATATGCTTTTCTTTTTCGTGTCTCCCCAATTCAAGGATATCTGCTCTAATTTTATCAATCTGCGCTTGGATATTCTTTAATTTATCTAATTCTGCATCTCTAAGGGATGTTGCACGGTTGAGTTGCGTCTCGACTTTATTCAGGCCCGACTCAACATCATTCCGGGCACCGCGCAGAAAATCCATAAGCGGCTTTCTGCCGTATTTGATGAAAACGAAAACCAGGATTCCAAAATTAATAAACAAGAGGGCATTATCCCACAGCTTTCTGCCGGAGCTCAATTCTTCGGCAGCGAAAACTTCCGCATCAGGGGCAAAAATCCAGCACACCCCAAGCAATAGTATTATCTCTGCAAGAATAAATTTGTTAGTTTTCAGATTCAACCTCAAGCCTCCTCCCGAGCATCTTCTCAATTATCCCTTCGGCCAGGACAGTTACCTGATCATGCATCAACGGACGCGCCAACGCTACTTCCCTGTCCGCCTCTTTGTCCGTTTCCGCCTTTATTCCTGCGGTTTTTTCCTTATAACGCTCCAGCAATTCGTTTGTTTCTGCAATACCCGCCTCCCTCAGCTGGGTCCTCTCTTGGGTGGCGTCGCTCCTTGCCAGTTGTATTTTCGACACGAAGCTCTCTTTCAGCACTTCGGTCTTGTCCCGGGCTTCATCCACTCCCTTTTCTGTTTTCTCAATATGCTCATTCCTCTCATCCATCAGCCTCAAAATAGGCCGGAACATGAAGCGATTCAGGATGTAGAGCAGGATAAGGAAATGGATCACTTGGATGACTAAGGTAGCATTGATGCTTATCATTATTTAGTACCGCCTAAACAACAAAGAGGAGAAGCAACGCCACCACAAGGGAATAAATGCCCGTTGACTCAGAAACGGCCTGTCCTACAAGCATCGTCCGGGTTAAGAGTCCCGCTTCCTCCGGCTTTCGCCCGATTGCCTCACAGGCCTTGCCACCGACAAATCCTTCACCAACCCCCGGTCCAATCGCTCCAAGACCCATTGCCAGACCAGCACCCAAAAACGCCGCCGCCTTTATAAGATCCGCACCTTCAATCGTCATTTTTTCCTCCTGAATGTTATTATTATAATCGGCGGAAAACCGCACAATTACATCTTTAGACTACAAAAATAAGAACCAGACTTATGACCATGGCATAAATCGCCGTTGACTGGGAAACCGCTTGACCCACAAGCATGGTTCGCGTCAGGTCTCCAGCCGCATTAATATTTCTCGCAACCCACTTAACCGCATTTTGAGCGGTAAGCCCGTTCCCAATCCCTGGGCCAATCCCCCCGAATCCCATGCATATGCCCGCTCCGAGAAGTGCCATGGGCACGCTCAACCCTGAATATTCCGGAAAGGACTTAAACATGAGCACAAAACTGATGAGTAAACCAAAGATGGCAGGGGTTTGAGAAACCGCCTGGCCGATAAGCATTGTTGTGGTCACCTGCCCGAATGTGTCCGGATTTCTCGCTATGCCACCGCAGCTTGCCCCGGCTGCGAAACCGCCACCAAGCCCCGATCCGATGGCTGCCAGACCCGTGCTTAAACCTGCGCCCAGAAATGCCGCCCAAGTGGGCGAAACAGGCAAAGAGCCAAAATCCATAAACATCAGCATCAGCGCAACGACCATGGAAA
Organism: Desulfobacteraceae bacterium; assembly: GCA_016844935.1. GTDB lineage: Bacteria > Desulfobacterota > DSM-4660 > Desulfatiglandales > Desulfatiglandaceae > NaphS2. The sequence goes on from JAERTK010000066.1 coordinate 16,962, forward strand.
AGATAGCCGGTGTCTGACATACTGCTGAACCGATCAGCATATTGGTGGTCAAACGGGAAGCAACCGCTGGTTGCCTCGCTATTCCGAGACACGCCTCACCACCAGGATAACCGGATCCTATACCCGAACCGATGGCCCCGAAGCCCATGCATAATCCAGCTCCGAGAAGCGCCGAAGCGGTTAGGACACTCTCTTTAGGTGCTTCCAGAAAAATCAGAAGAATGGCGATAACCAGAGCGAAAATAGCGGCAGATTCCGCAACTGCCTGCCCTACGAGCATGTTTTTCAATATGTCTCCTGATTTCTCAGGTTTGCTCGACAGGGCCTCGTTGGCCAGACCCGCCGTATATCCTTCACCTAATGCGGCACCAATAGCCCCCAAACCGATACACAAACCAGCCCCTACGAAGGATGCCAGCTCTATCATTGAAGCAATCTCAAAATTCATCATTTAACCTGAACAGATACATATACAAGGGTTAACATCGTAAAAACAAACGCTTGAATTGTCCCAATAAACAGACTGAAAAAACAAATCAGCAAAGGGGGAAGAATCAAGCTGTAAATCAGGTGAGAGACAACAAGAATAATGATTGCCCCGCCCAATATATTACCGTACAAACGGAATGAAATCGATACAACTTTCGCTATTTCACCAATAATGTTCAAAGGGGCCATGAAAAAGATCGGTTCACAATACTCCTTGAGATATTTTTTTAACCCTTTCGCTTTTATGCCGGAGTAGTGTGCAATGACGAAACCCAAAAGGCCCAGCCCAAGCGGTGTGTTTAGATCTTTTGTCGGTTCGGAGAGCTTCGGGAAAATACCCAGCCAGTTGCTCACAAGAAGGAACATGAAGAGGCAGCAGATCAGGGGAAAGTATTTCTTGGCCATTTTTTCGTCCAAGGCGTCCCTTGTCAGATCATAAAAAGCAGTCACAAATAATTCCCCGACGACCTGAAACGGGTTGGGCACAAAAGCAATCTTACGCGTCGCCAGGAAACCAAACCCGATTAAAACCGCCATGGCAATCCAAGTCATTAAGATTGTAGTTGTGTTAAAAACCAGATCAACACCCAGAAGACTCAGCGTGAACTGGGGTATGTTTGTAAGATCTTCCATTTCCTGTTTACCTTTTTTCCAGAATGAGCTTGATGGCCAGGTGATCAACCATTATCACAATCTGTACGGCAAAAATTCCCACCACCACCGCAACAAAATTAAATGAAGTATTATACTTAATCCCTATTACCAGGGGTATTGCCAGAAAGAAATATCTCAGAAGAATTGACATAAACCCCATCGCATTCGCTTTTGTCCGGGACCTCCCTAATATCCTGGGAATGGACTGCCCCATAAGGAAAAAGTTAACGATACTGAAACATGTGCCTAACACAATCCCTTTAGCAATAGATCTTTCGTGAAAAAAGAGGAAAACAAAGGCCAAGACAATGGCACATGTCATGGCCCAGAAACAGATTCTCCTTTGAAATCGATCAACTCCCTCTTTCTGGTTTGCCGTCTCCATCCTTCTGGGTTATCTCCATTATCTGCCGGTAGACAGTATAACCTCCGCCTATAATCCCCAGCAAAATAAACAGGGTGATAAAAAGGCCTTTCGTGTTAAGCCATTTATCCAGGTAATAACCGATGGCAAAGCAAAACAGAATCGACCCCGCCATTGTCAGACCGAGCTGCGATACAATGACAATATCTTCAGTCAATTTGATGTGCTTTTTAAAATTTAATATTTTAGCCACTTGCATTGTGTTCGGACAGCAGATTTGAAAGAAAGGCAAACTGGCGACGAACACTTCTATCGGTTACTCAAAGAAAGACAGAGCCTATCTTTTCCCGCACCCGAAAGGAGATTTCCAATTCCACCCGCTTGATCCAGAAAAACAATCTGGCCATAATACCGGTGTCAACCGATTATCTCTGTGCGGCGCCAATCTATAGATAAATACATGTCCAATGTCAAGGGGAAAAATCGCACCGATGAGAATTTCGTGGACATCCAGAATTGCGGTGGCCGGGATTGTGACGTCCCGGGTCCGATGAAGGGTCTCCTATTGCTCAGAAACGGTCCAGGTTGCATTTTTCAGTCTGCCTGGGGTGTCTCACGAGATTCCATAAATCTTTCGTAATTTATTCATGGCCTTTTTAATACCCCTGGCCCCGAGACCTGAATTGTAGATTTCTTCCACTTCGTCTTTGAATCTGGCGTTCTGCAACTGCACTTTTCGCTCATAAGCCTCACTGATGGTCTCAACCAGATTATCATATTCAATGGGCTTGAGCAGATACTTAAAGGCTTCCTCCTTTCCACTTTCAAGGGCCGTTTCGATGGTCCCATGACCGGTGAGAACAATGCATTGGAGAAAGGGTTGGATTTTCTTGAGCCGCTTCTGGGTCTCGACCCCGTCCATACCCGGCATTTTCAAGTCCACAACGGCCACATCAAAATCATCACTATTGGCCGCCTCAATGGCTTCCTCGCCAGAAAACGTGGCCTTAACAATGTATCCTTCCCTCAAAAGACGTTTTGAGAGGTATTCAACAAGGGTTTCTTCATCATCAATGAGTAGGACTCTGATATCGGATTTTTCGCTCATAACAGACGGCTCCTTCGGGAAAGGTTTAGGGATTGGAATGGTTACTTTGAAAGAGACGGAATACTTCTCTTGGTGAACATACTTGCCAAAATATTACTTTGTCAACCATTTTATAGCCGATTACGAATATGCATGTTCCACCCTGATCCTGAAACCCCGGGTTGGGGATGGGGCGGCCTCCCCTTCCGTAATTTGTACTTTTGGCTTGCATCCATGTGGTGTGCTTATCCCGGCAGTAATACCTGTGACGGTGCGGAAGATTCCCATCAGTCGATGCAATCAAGGATGGGTGAGATGTCTATCTGGTTTTTCCAGATGCCCAGGATATTGGGGTCTATACCCATTGAGAGCCCCAGGAGCTGGGTGAAAAGTATGGTCGGCATGGGTTCGGTGATACTTCCCTCGTCCAGGAGACGCTTCTGCACCCTGTCGAACTGCACATGACAATAGGAACAGGCAAGACAAAGATAGTCTGCGCCGGATGCTCTGGCATTTTCGATCTTTTTTATGGTCAGTGCTGCCGAGAGACCGTCATCGATGCCCCACATGGCGGAACCGCAACACTCCGGCTGCAGATGCCAGGGCACAAGGTCCGCCCCGGTCATGCCCACCAGCTCGTCAAAAACAGCGGCGGTTCCCGGCCCGGTGAACTGAACCAGGTCTCTCGGGCGGAGGATGTGGCACCCGTAGTGGACGGCAACTTTTAATCCCCTGAACTTTTTGACGATATTCTCTCTTATGCGCACAGGCCCCAGGTCGTCGTGAAACACTTCCATGATGTGTCGGATCTCAACACCCCCTTCATATTTCAGCGCTTCCTTTTCAAGTTTGCCGTTGATTTCGGCACTGAGGGGTCTGTCCGCTCTGAGTCGTTGATTCACCTCCTTCAGGGTGCCATAGCAGCAGTTGCAGAAGGTCATAATGTTGATCTTTTTCTCCTCAGCAATGGAAAGGTTCCTTGCCGAGGCAAGCACGTGGGCTTTGTAGTCGTAGTTTTTTAGAGGATAGCCGCAGCAGTTGAGGGCCTCGTCGGTCAACTGCACCCCGAGCCGCCCAAGGATCGCATCGGTTGAGGTCTCATATTGTTTGAGAAAGATGGGGGTGGTGCAACAGCGTTGAAGTGCCAGTTTCATGATCTTTCTCCTGTCCGGCGGTTTTGGTTTTTCATGCGTGCCACCGCAAGGTTTTTCAGCTCGGTCAGCACATCCGTCACCTGAACCTCCTGCGGGCAGGCATCCTGGCACTGGTAGCAGCCAAGACAGTACCAGAGCATCCGGGACCTGAAAGCCAGATCGGGCACACCCAGGGCTATTGTGCGTATGATCTGATGGGGTGTCATGCCCAGGGCCTCGCGAGGGTTCTCGTAGTTCCGAACCACGGGACAGACCGACGTGCAGGTGATACAGGTGAAACAGTAGGAAAAGGTCGATCCCTTGGCCGAAGAGAGCATTTGTTTCTTGAAATCCCTGTCCATCTGGGCCGGCTTGATGGAGTCGTCCGGGTTGGACAAAGCGGAGCAAACCGCTTCAATGCCGACCATGGGTTGTTTTTGGGCTTGGCGATAATCGGCCCTCGGCACGGTGGGACTCAAGAGCCCCCTGTACATGGAAAACGGTGTGAGGACCAGCAGTTCGGGATATCCCCGTTTCAGCACCGCCTCTCTCACATCAAACCACAGCTCCTGGAGGTTGATGCCCGCGGGGCAAACCATTGTGCAACGATAACAGTTGGTACATAGATAGAGGCCTTCCTGAATGACAATTATCTGGTATTCATTCAGTGGTTTTCCCGAGGCAAGGGCTTTGAGGGAGGTGATCTTCTCCGACGGTAGGATGTTCGGGTTTGGGATTTCTTCAAAAACGACCGCCAGGGAGCATCGGGAGGTACAGCTCCCGCAGTGGGTGCAGGCATCCAGGGCCATCATCTGCAGGGTGATGATATTTGCCGGGTGGGATTTCCCCTTCTCCATGACGCTGTTTATAACCAGGTTCAAGGGGGTTGCCAGAATGTGAAACAGTCTGCTGAAAGGGAGATAGGCAAGGCCCACAAAACAGGTGAGAAAATGGATGGTCCACAATAAGGTGACAAGCCCCGACCGATCCAGGGGAAGGGCTACGGGCCGAAGGATGGTGGCGGCTCCATAGCTTATGAAAGCCCACTGGGGGCGGGAGTGGCAGGCGGCACAGTTCATTTCGTGCAATTCACGGCCTCGGGTGAGCAGGTCTTTATCAAAGGGGGGGGTGAGATTCGGGGGAACCACGCCGAAATCGTTCACCCACAAGGCTTCCAGAGCCTTCAGGTCCTGTTCCTCGTCAAAATCCGCATAATCCGTCACCATCTGGGAATATCGCTCAAAGGAAACGATTTTTGCGGCTTCAAGAAAGAGTCCCGATATCATGATTACGGCGAGGAGGATTAGGGCATATCGATCCATGGCATTGGTGGAAAAACGGGGGGTCTTTTGGATAAACCTGCGGTAAAAGGCAATCCCGACGCCTACAAATACCAGAAGTGCAAAGAAATTCCTCAGAAAAAGAAATGGGTTCAGCGTGGCGGCATAATCCCTAAAGAGATTTGAGGTAAGCATCCCTTCCAGGGCATGCATCAGCAACAGCAGCGTAAAGCCCCAGAACATGCACATGTGCATGACCCATCGAAGTGGGCTTTCCCGCATGACTCTTCGCTGGCAGAAAACATCCAGCAAAAGACTCTTAAAGAGGGTGATGACTTTGCCGCTAAGAAGGGTCTTCACAATACCGCCCATGGCGGCGAAAAAGCGTTCCCTTGCCGTAAACGGTTTTGTTCCTGACTCAAAGTTATAGCGCAACCAGGTGCTTATCTTGAAAATAAGACCCAGGGTAAAGATGATCAGTGACAGATAGAGACTGATATGGAAGATCATGGTTGTTTTTCCCGCTCCCTCCGAAAACGCCCGTTGGGAGGGAAGCAAGTATTTATCCTGGGATGTTTTTAAAATCACCCTCAAGCGTTCCTTTGAGGGATTATCCGTTACGTCTTCCGATCAGAAAAACGCCATAAGTTGCTCTGAGGTTTGCAAAAAATTTTATGATATTCCCGGTTTTTTCATGATGATCCGTATTCATGGCCACTTCTCTCAGTATGGAGAAACCCGTTTTCCTTGAAAACCTCCGGAAGTCTTCTATGGAAATGACACGAATGTTCGGCGTGTTGTACCACTCATAAGGGAGTTGTTTGGTAAGGGGGGCACGACCGGTTATAAGCAGCTGCAGGCGCACGTTCCAGTGGCTGAAATTGGGAAAGCTGACAACGCCTTGTCGTCCGATGCGCAGCATGGTGCGGACAAGTTCCCCGGGCTCATATATCTGCTGAAGGGTTTGGCTCAGAATAACGTAATCAAATGCGTTATCCGGGTAGTCAAGCACCTCTTCGTTGATATCCCCTTGAAGGACCGTCAAGCCTTTTTCAATACACTTGGCCACCCTGTCCTCGTTGCGCTCTATCCCCGTGCAGGTCGCACGTTTGTTTTTTTTTAGGAAGTGCAACAGTTCTCCCTCCCCGCAACCGAGGCCCAGGACTTTAGAGCCAGGCGCGATCAAGGATGCGATTACCTGAAGGTCAAATCGGATCTGGCTATCTTTTGATTTCATTGTAGACACGTTCCAAAAAACTTTTTATCAAAACAGTTAACCGTTCACTGGGCAGCAGAAAGGCATCATGTCCCCAATCGGCATTGATCTCGCAAAAACTTATATCGAGCCCATTTTTCTTCATGGCTTTCACCATGGCCCTGGACTGATAGGTGGGATACAACCAGTCAGAGGTAAAGGAAACCACCAGGAATTTTGCCTTTGCCCTTGAAAAAGCCTTAACAAGGGAGCCTGAGCCATATTGTCTTGTTATGTCAAAGTAGTCAGCGGCTTTTGTGACATAAAGGAACGAATTGGCATCAAAACGCTCCACAAATTTTGCACCCTGGTACCTGAGATAACTTTCCACCTGGAAGTCGGCATCGAAGTTGAATGAGAAATCGCTCCTGTCCTGGAGGCGGCGTCCGAATTTTTGTCGCATGGACTCATCCGACAAATAGGTTATGTGACCGATCATGCGGGCGACTGCCAGACCCAAGTCAGGCTTCGCGCCGGCATAATAGTGACCGTTGTTCCAATTGGGATCCGCCATGATGGCCTGCCTGGCCACCTCGTTAAAGGCGATGGTCAGGGCTGAATGCTTTGGTGTGGTTGCCAGCGGAATGGCGGAGATAACCACATCAGGGAATCTCAGACACCACTCCAGGGCTTGCAGTCCCCCGATGGAACCGCCCACAACCGAGAGGATCCTCTCGATACCAAGGTGGTCAATCAACGCCTTTTGAGCCATGACCATATCCCCGATGGTAACCACCGGGAAGTCAAGCCCAAAAGGTCTGCCGGTCTTCGGGTCGCTGGCGCCGGGGCCGGTGGACCCCATGCAACTACCCAATATATTGGAACAAACAACGAAATATTTACGGGTGTCGATGCCCTTGCCGGGCCCCACCATAATCTCCCACCAACCCGGTTTTGCGTCATCATCATCATGGTAATAACCAGCCGCGTGAGAATCCCCCGACAGGGCGTGCGTGATCAGAACGGCATTGCTCCTGTCAGGGTTCAGTTCTCCATAGGTCTCATAGGCCAGTGTTACCGGACCCAATGCGGAACCGTTTTCGAGGGTCATTTCACTGGGCGGGTGGGCAAATGTGAATGACTTTTTCTCCACAACCCCCACCGACAAACCGTTTCCCTCATGTTCTACATATTCACTCATTTGATATTCGCCAGGGCTTGGCCGAGATCCCCATGGATATCCTCAACGGATTCTATTCCCACGGATAGCCGGATGAGATCAGGTGTAACCCCTCCTTCTCGCTGTTGATCCTCGGAAAGCTGAGAATGGGTGGTGCTTGCAGGGTGAATGGCCAGGCTTTTTGCATCGCCCACATTTGCCAGGTGGCTTATGAGCTCTAATTTGTTTATGAAGGATTCGCCGGCCTCCATTCCCCCTTCAATGCCAAAAACCACCATGCCTCCGAAGCCGTTTTCAAATTGCTGCGATGCCATTTCATGGGCTGGGTCTTGCTTCAGGCCCGGGTACCTTACCCATTTTACCGCCGGGTGGTCCGCCAGGTATTGTGCTGTCGCCATGGCATTATCGCAGTGCCGCTGCATCCTCAAGGGGAGTGTTTCAATTCCCTGCAAAAACATCCAGGCGTTGTCGGGGCTTATGCAGGCCCCAAGATTTCTGAGGGGCACCAGTCTCATGCGCGTAATAAATGCCAAAGGATTCAAATCCCCAAGATCATGTGCATATCGCAACCCATGATATGATTCGTCCGGCTCATTAAAGAGGCGGAATTTTCGGTCCGTCCAATCAAACTTGCCGCTGTCCACGACTATGCCGCCAATTCCCGTGCCGTGCCCCCCCAGCCATTTGGTCAGGGAATGTATGACCACATCCGCACCGTGTTCCAGGGGTCTGAAGAGATATGGCGTGGTAAAGGTTGAATCCACCACCAGAGGGATATGATGCTGATGCGCCATTTCTGAAAGGGCTTTGATGTTGGATACGTCGAGGACCGGGTTGCCGATGACCTCGGTAAACAACATCTTGGTGCGTTCACCAATCAATTCCTCCAGGTGTTCAGGTTCCAGCGGGTTTCCAAATTTCGTCTTGATCCCCAGTTCCGGCAGAATGGAATCAAACATGGTATAGGTCCCGCCATATAGATTATTGGCTGATACCACTTCATCGCCATGACCGCACACATTGATCACGGCGTAAAATATAGCCGCCGTCCCAGACGCGAGGGCAAGGGCCGCAGCGCCGCCCTCAAGGGCGGCCATGCGCTCTTCGAGCACTTCATGTGTGGGATTCATGAGGCGTGTGTATATATTTCCCGGTTCTTTCAACGCAAATAGATCCGCAGCATGTGAGGTACTGTTGAAAACATACGAACTGGTTCTGTGGAGAGGAACGCCTCTTGAATTTGTCTCATCAATCTCGGCGCCCGCATGTAAGGCCAGCGTGTTGAACCCGTATTTGTTTGACATATGCTATCCTCCCGATTTTACAGTTTTTTTTGGACTTATTTGCTGCACAGTTTCGCCGTCTTCTTTGACGAAATCAAAATGCTGAGGGAAGCAATCGCACAGTTTGCAGATCTTGATTTTTTCCCGCCAGTCTTTATGAGCCTTGCCCATGCAGATGGTGCCGTTGATAAACCAGCACAGGTCGCCCACCTGGAACTCCCACGCCGGACATTGACTCCTCAGTTCAAAGGGGCATTTTTTCCTGTCCCAACATGGCTCTTGATTTTCAGGGCTTCCATGGATCCTTGAGAGCAAAAAATAGAGATGCCGCTCTGCATGAATCGGAATGGACCGCCATCCCTGTTCGTAACTATGAATCGCTTTAACCGAAGTCCCAAGCAACTGCGCCATCTGTTTCTGCGTCTTGTTCAACCTCTTTCGGAAACCCACAAATTCTTTCCTGTCCACCATCTCCTCCAGGGAAATATTCAAAAGCGCTTGGTATAAATCCTACAATGTGGTATATCTTGTGTCACATTGTAGATATTGTGTCAACAGGGAAATTTGGATCAATGGAAAAAAGGCATCGGATCCAAAGATTTCTTTGTGGAAGCGTGAAATAAATTGACAAAAATTACATTTTAATGGATGGAGGATAGAAAACCTGATCTTATGTGTCAAGAAAAGGGGATGCCGAACTGGCATGCAAGGTCACGGGACATTCCCCTAACAAACGGAACGTATTTCAGAAAGGACAGCGCACATGCCGAATATTTCATCCAGAACATCCAATCTGGGAACGGAAAACGCCTTTGTTGTTCTAGAGGAAGTCAACGAACTGGCCGCCCAGGGCCGGGACATCCTCAGTTTCTGCATCGGACAGCCCGATTTCAACACGCCATCCAACATCTGCCAGGCCGCCCAAAAAGCAATCGAGGAGGGAAAACACGGTTACACCCCCAGCGCCGGCATCCCCGAACTCAGGGAAGCGGTTGCCGCCTATTTATCCAGGACACGGGACATCCAGGTGGAACCCGACTGGGTCGTCATCGCCAACGGTGCAAAACCTTTCATCGGCTTTACCCTTCTATCGGTCACCGATTACGGAAAAGGGCACGAGGTGCTCTACCCCAATCCGGGGTTTCCCATCTATGCCTCCCAGACCCTGGCACATGGTGCCGTACCGGTCCCCCTTCATCTTCTCGAAAGCAGGAACTTTGCCTTTGACGTGGACGAGATGGAATCGCGAATCACCCCGGACACCAAGCTCCTCATCCTCTGCTCCCCCCATAACCCCACCGGCGGGGTTCTCACGAGGGAGACGCTGGAAAAAGTCGCCGAAGTGGCTCTCAGGCACAACCTCTGGGTCTATTCGGATGAGGTCTATTCCCGAATGGTCCATGACGAAAAATTTGAGAGCATCGCCAGCATCCCCGGGATGATGGAAAGGACCATCATCTGCGACGGCGCATCCAAGACCTACGCCATGACCGGCTGGCGACTCGGGTATGCCGTTAACGAAACGCTCGCCCCCTATTTCGCCACCTGGATGACCAATACGGATTCATGCGCCAGCCACGTGACCCAGTGGGCCATAGTTGAGGCCTTAAACGGTCCCCAGGAACAACCGGATCATATGATGGGCATCTTCAAAAAAAGAAGGGATCTGATCGTAGACGCCCTCAACGGGCTCGACGGGGTTACCTGTCTCTCTCCCGGGGGTGCGTTTTATGTCTGGCCCAACGTCACCGAACTCTGCAAAATGGTCGGGTCAGAGAACTCGGAGATACTTCGGAAAAGGCTCCTGCACGAAGCGGGAATAGCCGTATTGGCGGATATCCACTTTGGAGAAAGGGTCCCCGGGGAAGGGCAGCACCTGCGGTTTTCCTACGCCACCAGCAACGATAACATCATCGAGGGGATGGAACGGCTCAAGCACTTCATTAAGACCCAACGGGCGAATACATCAGCTTAACAAATTCGGTAATTCCATGGGTCGACTGATGATTTGAACAGCCCCTGACTCCCGCAATTCATTCTCGGGGCGAAACCCCCAGAGCGCTCCAACCGGTAGCATGCGAGCGTTAACCGCTGTTTTCATGTCAGTGCCACTGTCGCCGAGATAGAGACATTCCTGAGGCGAAATACCCAAACTCCCGGCAATCTCCCGCGGCACCGTGGGATCGGGCTTTATGGGATGTCCTTCCCTCTGGCCAAACACTGCCTCAAACCGCCACCTGGAAAGAAATTCCTGGATGCAGAGTTCAGCGAATTCCTGGGGCTTGTTGGTAAACACGGCCATTGGAATCCCTTTCTCGGTCAGCACATCCAACAGTTCCGGTACACCGTCATAGATCCTGGTCTTTCGGTTCCAGTTCCGATGATATTCTTCGAGAAACACCTTCAAGCATTCCGATATCAATTTATTATCATTGCGCTTTTCGGGCGGAAGTGTCCGAGTCACAATCATGGCGGCCCCATTACCCACGAAATAACGAAATGACGCCACCGGGTGCGTTGGAAACCCCCTATCCGCCAGGGTCCGATTCATGGCGTCTGCAAGATCCGCCAATGTGTCAAGCAACGTCCCGTCCATGTCGAAAATGACGGCTTTATATTCCATTCTGATCCTTTCTGATTCCAAATTATGATCGAAATAACGAATGACATTCTTCAAAGCTACCCAATCCCTTGTTTTGTGTCAACGGCAATCGATAGCGTATTCAGCACGACCCAAGGATGGGGCCAGACGATCCAAATTGAAAACCTTTTTCCTGTTGACCATGGTCTTTGACTATGGCAGTCTAATTTTCATGTAATTTCTGATTATTGTAAACAGGTCGGGTTATCGAGTGGACATACTGATGAAAAGGTTGTGGCTCACCCAAAGGTCTTTTACGCTGGTCATCTGGCTTTTTAAGCCCTTGTTTATCATGAGCCTTGTCCTCTGGCTGGTGTTCCAGGCGATGGGGGTGTGCTGCGCCAAAAATGATACCCTGATCGTTGCCTATAAATCCCACATTAAGACCTTGGGGTTTTCCAACCCCACCACCAGGAAAGCCTTTGTTCTGGCACATAACTGGGCCGATACCCTGGTTTACCGCGATCCTGAAAAAATGGCCCTGGTTCCCTGTCTTGCTGAATCCTACCGATCCGTGGGAACGAACTGCATTCAATTTCGACTCCGAAAAGGGATTCAATTCCACAATGGGGAACCGTTCAATGCCGACGCGGTTAAAGCCTCCTTTGACTATCTGAGGGATGTAGAGCTGATGTCCTCCCTGCCCTACGGGTTTCTGAAAGGGGTTGATATCCTGGATGAATACACGGTTCGCATCAATACCGCTGTCCCCTATTCAATCGCCCTTGAAGTCATCGCCAATATCCTCCTCATCTACCCTCCAAAATACCTTAAAGAGGTTGGATGGGAGGCTTTCGGGAAGCACCCTGTGGGCACAGGACCCTATCGTTTCAAAGACTGGTCTAACCCTTCGGAAATCGTGTTCGAGGCAAATCCCCAATATTTCGGAGGGCCCAAAGGTAAGCCAATGATTCCCAATCTCAGGATCGTGATGATTCCCGAAGAATTGGTTCGAATGGAGGCGTTGCTGACGGGTCAGGTCGATCTGGTTCGAGGCGGCTCCGTAGCACCGGATCAGATCCATTTCCTGAAGGCAAATCCAGGCATCAAAATATCCAAAGCGGAAACCATGCGCATCTTCTTCCTGATCATGGACGCCACCGGTAAAACCAAAACACCCTTTTTTAAAGACAAACGGGTTCGGAAGGCCATGAATCACGCAATCGACAAGCAGACCCTTGTGAAGAAGGTCCTCAAAGGTTACGCCAAAACCGCCCATTCAGTGGTGACACCGCTTCATTTTGGTTACACAAAAGATGTGGTGAACTACCCTTATGATCCTGCCAAGGCAAAAGAGTTGCTTAAAGAGGCTGGATATCCTAACGGTTTCGAGGTGGATCTCTATTTTATTCGGGATGAAAGCGTGGTCGAAGAAATTGCCGAATATCTCAGACGGGTGGGAATCAAAACCAATCTTGTTATAAAAAAACGATGGAGAGATCTTTACGGAGAAATTGTGGGAGGAAATGCCCCCTTGATTTTTCTGCCCACAGGGGGATATTCCATTTTTGATGCCGGTGCCGTGTTGAATCTTTATTTCCTGATGAATTCCCCACGGTGCCTCGGCTCTACTTGGGAAGTAGACCGAATCCTTAAGCAGGCAGATCAAACAACGGATGTTGGCCATCGCCATGGCCTGCTCGCAAGGGCTCAAAAAATCATTTCGGAGGAAGCCTTTTGGGTACCCCTTTATTACGGCAACTCCATTGCGGCAATGAATAAAGATCTAAACTTTAATACGAGCTATGACGAAATCGATCGGTATTTTAACGCATTCTGGTCCCGGGAATGATGAAATCCCATGCATGGAATTACGAAATCGGCTTGCGCTCCTCGGGGGGGACAAAAACTTCAGGACTTTCGTTCGGAAGGCTTTCCACATACAGAGACTGACTGGGGAAAGCAAAACCGACCCCGGCCTCTTCCACAATCTCCTTGATCCGGTAGGCGAGCTGTTCCTTGAGCTCAAGCCATTCCCCCCACTCCGTGGTGCGGGTAAAGCAGTAGAGCATCATGTCGATTGAGGAATCGCTGAAACGGTCGATGCGTACGAAGGTGGAGACTTCAGGGGGATGGGCGAAAGCCTCTGAACCAAGAATATAGGCCTCGATCCGGTCCCTGATGATCCGGAGCTGCTCAACGGTGGCTCGGTACTCCACCCCGATAATCCAGTAAATCCGTCGGTGGGTCATGGCAGAAAAATTTATGGCTGAATTGTCCGAAAGCTTGGAATTGGGCACATAAACCGGGGCCTTGTCGAACCGGCGCACCACGGTAGATCGAAACCCGATGGTCTCCACGGTTCCCTCCACCACACCCTTGACCCGGATCCAGTCCCCCGGATGGAACCTTTTTTCAACGATTACGAGAATCCCTGATATGAGATTCTTGAAAAGATCCTGGGCCCCCAGGGCCACAGCGACCCCGAAGAGTCCGAGTCCCGCGATGATCGGTCCGATCCTGATACCCCAGATCTCCAGGATCGTTGCCCCACCGATGAAGATGAAAGCAATGTTGACGGCTTTGATGAGCCAATCCACCATGGGGGTTGTAAAGACCTTTTCCAAGCCCCGCATTAACGCGGACAGAGGCCGAACCAGACTGACCAGGGCCCAAAAAATAACGAAAACGATGAGAGAACGGAGCACGCGATCTGAGAAGGCTTCCAACTTCCCCGAAAGATTGAGATGCTCTATTGCAAAATAGACGCCCAGCACCACAGGGATGAAACTCGCCGGTTTCTGAAGGACCTCCAGGGCCTTATCGTCCAAAGGTGTAGAAGTCTTTTGGGTGAGCAGACTGATTCGATGGATAACAATTCGGGAAAACAGACGACGAATAATCAGGAATCCCAGGAAAATAAAGACCGCCACTGTAATTCGTCCAATATCGATCCCGTAAAGGCCGTTTTCCCACACATTCACAACAACCGCCCAAAATGTCTTCCAACTGTCCATTCTTTCCTCCAGCTTATGGGGTATTCAACCTTCTATTATCGAGGATATTGCTAGATTACTGAATGAAATCAAGAAAACAAAAAACCTGGCCATTATTGTTTCGGAGCAGGCATTAAACTTCACGGTTGATATGGCGGATCGGGTGTTTGTCATTTCACATAAAGAGATTCGATCTCCGGCATGTACCGTTCCAGCACATTGCGCCGTTTCAGTTTCATGGTCTGGGTCAGCATGCCGTTTTCAGAAGAAAAAGTTTCAGACATGAACAGAAATTTCCTGGGGATTTCATATCCACCGAATTTACCCTTGAGCCCATCTGAAACGGCGTTAGAGATCATTTCCTGCACATCCGGATTCCCTGCCAGGGCTTCCGGATCATCGGGCAGATTGTTTTCCCTGGCATATTTTTCAAGCACCTCAAAATCCGGCACCACCAGGGCAACATTGTAGTCCCGCCCATCGCCGTAAATCATGACCGTTTCCACCTCCGGGAGCAGTTTGATCTCCTCTTCCAGGGCCGCGGGGAAAACATATTTTCCGTTTACCAGCTTGTATTGTTCCTTGATGCGCCCCGTGATGTAGAGATAGCCATCCTCGTCCAGCCGCCCCCGGTCACCGGTCCGGAATCCCCCGTCTTCGGTCATCACTTCTTTGGTGGCCTCGGGGTTGTTGTGGTACCCCTGCATGACGTTGGGGCCATGAACGATAATTTCCCCGTCGTCACTCCCCTCTTCTGATAAAACCGGATCAATCTCCACCCGCACCTGGTCGATGGCTCGCCCCACGGTACCGGGCCTGTGCGCTATAGGGCAGTTCATGGTGACCGCAGGCGTGGTCTCGGTCAACCCGTAGCAATCATAAACCTTCACACCGATATCGGAAAAGAAATGACTAATCCCCACATTCATCGTCGCGCTGCCGCTGATGGAGCCCGTGAGCCTTCCACCGAAACGTTCTCGAATCTTTTTAAAAACGATGGCGTCAGCCATTTTGAATTTCAGGTCTGTCAGAAAGCAGGATTTGCCTTCTGCGGCCAGTTCCCTGCGTTTTTTACCACTTTCAACACCCATGGTGAAAAGCATCTTCGCCAGGCCCCCGGTCTCATTCATCTTGGCCCCTAGCCCGGCGTATATCTTGTTGAACACCTTGGGCACGGCAATGAGGAAAGTGGGCTTTACTTTTCCCATATCCTCCGCAATGGTCGTCACATTTTCCACGAAACCCACGGATCCCCCCACATGGGTAAAACAGTACAATTCACCGGTTTGCCCAAAAGAGTGGGCCCACGGCAGGATGGACAGTGCCCGGTCATCAGTGCCCAATTCAGGATAATTCTTTTTCGCAGCCGCCACATTGGTTGTAAAATTGCCGTGGGAAAGGAGTACCCCTTTAGGGCTGCCGGTGGTGCCGGAGGTGTAGATCAGAACAGCGATATCGGAGGGTTCCGGTTTTATGGATTTCACGGGATTGGCTTTCCCCTGCCGTTCCAGTTCGGCCATGCTGTTTTCACCTGTCGCATCGATAATGAACACCTTTTCGAGCGCCGGGGTTTCATCCTTGAATGCCATCACTTTTTCGTAAATTTCCGCCGATGATACCAGCAGCCATTTGATGCCGCTGTCGTTGATGATATATTTCCATATTTTTTCCAGTTCGTTTTCGTACATGGGAATATATCGGGCGCCCAAGCCATAGGTGGCAAAGGCGCAAATAGCCCATTCTGTTCGGTTGTTGGCAATAATGCCCACCGCATCATTTTTTTGAACGCCCGCACCGGCCAGACCACCGCGCAGGTTGTCTATGCGATCGCCCAACTCCCGGTAAGTGACCCACTCATAGTCACCTTGAGTGTTCTTCGTGCCGAAGACGGGCCTTTCCCCATATGCTTTGACGCTGTCTTCAATGAGGTCCACCAGGTTGTCCGGTTTGTCGTATCGATAAGCCATTGTTTTCCCCTTTCCCTGGAGCCGGTTTCAAAACGCCCCCTTTTGCTCGATCTCTGCGTCAGTCTCAAATTTTAATCCTCGAAATAATAAACATATTCCTGTGGTTAAAATTTTCCTCTTCCTTGATATCGAACAAAATTGAACATTTTGAAACTGGCTCCCTGATTCTCAATTACGGATTCATTTCAAAGGTGTCTTTCAAGCAGTACACATGATTCTCCCAGATATTCAAAAAGCGTTCCCTCTGTGCAACGGGCTTTTTAATCATCTTCAGGCAAAGGGCCATCTGTTTTTCCGTGGTGCCGGGTTTAGTATAGATCTGCAGTGCAAATTTGGAAAAATCCCGGATCATGACATCAAAAATCTGATCCACAAGGTCCTCTTCGACAACGTCCATTTTCGCTTTTTCGATGATGAGCTGACCGTAGACCACCAGTGTGAAGAGTTCTCCCAGGTTCAACAGAAAGTCGATATCCCGGGTCTGTTCTTTATCCGGGGCGGCCGTCATGAGAAATTCCTTAAGCACCGAGATCTGCTCCTTGAAACGGCTGACATTGGGCAGGTCCACACTGTCATAAGCCAGGTTGTAATCGTGAAATCGGATCTTACCCAATCCCCGGGTGGGCCCCTGGTTAAACATAAAATCGTCGTTTATGGGATCGTCCCGGTTGGGAATAAGCGGAAATTCATCCGGGTTGAAAAAATAGTTGGCCATGAATTTAATAACCAGCGCCATGTTCACATGGACAGTCCCTTCCAGCTTGGGCAGGGACCTGATTTCGCGTGCAGCCATTTCAAAATAGGTGTCCTTTTCGAACCCCCTGGCCGCAATCACATCCCAGAGGAGGTTGATCACCTGCTCCCCTTCGGTGGTCACCTTCATCTTGACCATGGGGTTATAGAGCAGATAGCGCCGGTCCTCGGACGATGCTGAGCGCATATAGTCGCTGGCCCGGGAGGCAAACATTTTCATGGCCGCAAGGCGGGCGTAGGCATCCACAAAAAACTGTTGGATATGGGGAAAATCCGTGACCCACTTCCCATACAGGTTACGATGGGCCGCATGGGTGATGGCCTCGTAAAACGCATGGGTGCAAATGCCGATGCTGCCCCAGCCCAGGTTGAATTTTCCCACGTTGATGGTGTTGAGGCCCGAATCCCACGCATCCCTTCCCTTGGTAAGAATGTCTTCCTCAGTAATGGGATAGCTGTTTAAGGCATACTCCGCCACATATCCCTGCCAGGCCACCACATTCTGAACGCAATCGTAATTCTCATGCTGTGAATCCACCACGAAAAAAACATACTCATCGGTTTCAGAATCCTTGGCAAAGGTGGAAACCATTGCGGCATCATTCCCGTTGCCGATGTAGTATTTTCCGCCGTCGGCCACATACCGCCCTTCCCCCAGATCCGTTAAAGACATTTCGGAGGAATAGAGATCCGCCCCGTGGGTTTTTTCAGAGAGGCCAAAGGCAAAAATACCGCCATCTTTGAGCAGCCTTGCGGTTTTGTGTTTCACCGCTTCATTGTTTCCCATCCAGATGGGCCCCAATCCCAGGATGGTCACCTGCCAGGCGTACCAGTACGGCAGGCCGTAAAACCCCAGCACCTCGTTAAAGTCGCAATTGCGGAACGTATCCCAGCGGGCATCGGGATCATCTATGGCGTATTTGGGGGGGGTTAGAAGTGTGCTGAAGATCTCATTCTCTTTTAAAAATTCAATAAAATCTGCGTACCAAACCTGACCATGATAGTCTTCCTTTAACTTTTGCTTGCCCATGTTTTCAAAAAAGGAAACGGTTTTCAACATGATCTCCCGGCTTCTTTCATCCAGGTGTTTGTATTTTTCGGTTCTGGGGTTTAAAAGCATTTCATTTCTCCTAAAATATCAACAAGAGGGCAATCGGTTTTTCAATTGAAAAAAGAAAATCCAATCAGTCTCATGGTCACGACTTCACCGGTTTCACCATCGATGCCGCCGGCAACAACCATATTCTCATCGGTCTGAATGGCCACGATTTCTCCCCAATCGTTTCCTTCGCTCAAAGGGATAATGGCCACTCCGCCACTACCGAAGGAACGGTCAACAGATCCATCGGCATGGTACCTCAACACAAGGGCATCATAATCATTGCCGTTGAGAGTGTTTCCAACCACAACAATTCGATCCTCCCTTTGCAGGGTCAGCCTTCGGCCGTTGTCGTTTCCCATGCCACCATCATACACCACCACACCGTCCGATCCAAAGCCACTGTCGGGAAATCCGTTTTCATCGTACATCAACACCACAACATCCAGATCACTGCCATTGTCGTTGCTACCGGACACAACAATCTTCCCCTGGGGCATAATGGCGATACCCCGCGCACCCGCATTGCCGTTGCCGCCATCGTACTTGACAATTCCGCTTTTGCCAAAGGAATTATCGGGGATGCCATTGGCACTGAATCTTGCAGTCAGGATTTCAAAACCCAGAGCGGTCCGGGTGTAGCCTGAAACAACGATTTTTCCATCAGGCTGAAGGGCCAGATCACGAAACCCGTCATTGCCGCCACCGCTTTCATAGACCACAACGCCATTCACCCCGAACAGAGCGTCCGGAGTCCCGTCGTTTTCATATCGCAACATCAAGGCCTGAGATGTACCACCTCCCGTGCTTCTGGCGGTCACGACGATTTTTCCGTCCTTCTGAAGGGCAATTCCCCGGCCATAGTCATTTCGATCCCCGTTGTCATAAAAAACAACACCGTCAGTACCGAAGCTGTCATCCAGGGACCCATCACGGTTCAACCGCACCAATAGGAGATCATCATCATTTCCATTGTGGGCATATCCTGTGAGAACGATTTTTTCATTTCCATCCATCACAAGCGACCGTCCACAGTCCTTTCCATTTCCCCCGTCCCAGGTTACCAGACCGCCGTTTCCAAAGCTGCCATCCAAACGGCCCTCAGGGGTGTATCTCAAAACCCCCACATTTGCGTTATCCCCATCCAATATGCCCGTTGAAACCACAATTTTGCCATTTGCCTGGATGGCCAGCCCCACATAAGAATCCCGGTTCCAGCCCTCATAAAGGACATATCCGTCCGGTGCACCAAAGGTGGGATCAAGATCACCCTGTTTTTCCGCTACGTGATCGGATGATGATGAACTGCACGCAACAAAAAACATTAGAAACATGGAAAGTATTATTCCTCTAAACATCACCATCCTCCCTGATTTCAAATGTTTCCGCCAAAAAAATCAAAACCCCGGTAGTTTAAATTTAAGCGTCACCTCCCCCGTTCCTTTATCGATTTTCACCATGCGGCCGTCATTCCCGGATGCGGAGATCTTCTTTCCAGTGGCCACCTCCAAAAGCCCCCCAATGAATGCCATGCCGGAGTTTAAGACTTCTTCCATTTTTTCCGGCGCTGGCTCACCGGCTGAGGCTTTCTCTGCCTGCTCTTCCGAATCGGCTGGGACCGGATCCCCGGGTTCATCCGTTTCTTCGCCGGTCACGTCCAGTGCCTTTTCGTCTTTTAATACCTCCGGATTTAAAAAGTGAGGGGTATCCTCCGGAATTTCTTCAGAGGAGGTTCCTTCCCGGGGAGCCGGTGCCGGTTCTTCACCCATCATCTCACGAAGCTCATTGAGCAACCGGTTCTTCTTTTCCTGGGTGAACTCCACCATATCCTCACCGCCCTCAAAGACTCCCTTGAAAAGATCGGTTTTCAGCTGGATACCGGCGAAAATCCTCTCCTCGATGCTTCCCTTGCAGATGAAATTAACCACATTAATACACTGGCTCTTCTGGCCGATACGGCTGACCCGGCCGATGCGCTGATTGAGCTTGGCTGGATTCCACGGCAGTTCAAAATTGACCACGCAGTCAGCCGCCTGAAGGTTCAGTCCCGTACCACCGGCATCGGTGGAGAGGAAAACCCGGCATTCCGGGTTATGGGTAAACTCATCAATCAATGACTGTCGCTTTTTCACGGGAATTTTCCCCGACAATTCCACAAAGGGGATGCCCACCTCGGACAGATGTCGGGCAATCAAGAAGGTCATGGTGGTCCATTCACTGAAAATGACCATTTTGCGTTTGCTCTGGATCACCAACTCCTCAATGACCAATGCCAGTTCCGTCAGTTTGGGAGAGATATGGGTCGTGCGGTCGATCAAATAGGTGGAATTGCACACCATGCGCATGCGCATCAGGAGTTCCTGTATGCGTCTGAGATCCATGGGGGTGGGAAACTTCTTGTTGATGAGGGGCAGCAGCACCCTGGCATAACCGGCATAGATTTCCCGCTGTTCCTGGTGGAAATCCACATAATAGTTATTCACCACCTCATCAGGGAGGTCCTTGAGCACCTCTTCTTTTTTTCTTCTGATCACCAGGGGTTTGAGTTTTTCGTGAAGGTTTCCCAGGTTTTTGTAACCGAGAATGTGCCCTTTTTTCTTTCGGCTGATCATGAAATGTTCCGCGGCAAACTGCCACAGGGGCGCCAGGAGATGCGGGTTTAGAAACTGAACGATGGAGTACACGTCCTCCAACTTGTTTTCCAAAGGAGTTCCGGTCAGCACCAGGGCGTGCTTCCGGAAAAGTCTTTTAACCGCATCAGCGGTCTTGGTGGAAAAATTCTTGATGCGCTGGGCCTCATCCAGAATAACCAGATCCGGCTTAAAATCGGAGATCACCGTCACATCCCGGAGAACCGCTTCATAGTTGGTAATGGCAAAAAAGTACTCCCCGCCCCGGTAGATGGCACGGCGCTTTTGGGCCGAACCTGCCACCACGATGGACGATTCATTTGAAAACCGGTCGATCTCCCGTTTCCACTGGTCCTTGAGAGAGGCCAGCGTCACCACCAGTACCCGTTCAAAGCCGAAAATTTCCTTTTTCATGACCGCCAGGGCGATGGCCTGAAGGGTCTTTCCGAGCCCCATTTCGTCGCCGATGAGGGCCGCCTTTTTAAAGAGCGCAAAACTGACCCCTTCCTCCTGATAGGGGTAAAGGGACGTTTTCAGTTCACAGCTATCCACCGGGGTGGACCGGCTCAATTCCTCAATCTGTTCCGCTTCAAGGGCCGCATCCATCCGGGCCAGTACTGCGGGCTGGACCCGAATCCGCTTGTTTTGATCCAGACCTTTCAAGAGCGGCATCATCTCTTGAAGAATTTTGCGCGTGTATACGCCGTTACTGTCAAAGTAGTCGCTCAATGGCGGGTTTAAATCGGCTGTTTCAGCTTTCGGCCGCTCGGAAAACAGTTTCGGCTGCTGGCTGACTGAATCCCAGAAGATATCCACAAAGGGAAAGTGCTCCCTGGCGAGTTTCTCTTTGAAGCCCTTCTTTTTTTTAAGATGCTTTTTCAGATGGATCAGATGTTTGCAGGTTCCCAGCCGGTTACTTAAAAAATCAGGGCAGGTGCAGTGCCCCTCCCCTTTTTCCGGATCATGAAGGGTCACCTCGTACTGGCGACCCAGGTTGGTTTCAATGAGATGAATCCCTTTCAGCATCTCCCCTTCGGTGATCTCAAAATTTTCAGTCCGGGCACGGCTTTCCCGATCCGCGATAGCCTGTTTTCGGATTTCATCGGGATTCAGATACGGTTCTTCCGAAGGCTCCAGGGGCGCCGTTAATTTCCGACGTTCCAGTTGATCCCGAACATCCAGCAGGACACCCACCGTGTGTTTGCACCCCTTTTCAGGATACGGACAATCACAAGCGGTCTCAACCCCCTCATCGTTCAGGATAACCCGAGTCACGTAATCGCCATAATTTCCGTCCACATCATAGGAAAACAGACCGCCTTCCGGGTCCGCATCCGACAGGGCAAAAGAGCCGTGCTGATAAAGGTACCGGCCCCTGTGGTAAATGATGGGTGTATCTGCGATTTGGCGCTTAATAAAAGATTCCGTCAGTTCGAACATTTCGCTTTTTTCTCCAATTAAGATATTTTCCAAAAATCTGTAATTCCGCTTTTCTATATATTTTCAGGTATTTGCCGGCAAATCGCTCAGGATCAGATTGTGAGCCAGAACCGGATGCGAAAAACCCTTGATCTCAACCTCCCCTTTGGTTTCAAACTGGAAATCCCCTTTTACAAGTGCCCAGGTTGAATGGCTCACCAGAATGCCTTCGGGGTCGCAGATGCTTTCCAGGCGAGAGGCCAGGTTTACGTGCATTCCGAAGGCCGTATAATCTTTTCTGTTTTTAGACCCGAAGCCGCCCACGTTAACCATGCCCGTGTTAATGCCGCACCGAACCTGCAAAGCTTGGGCAATCCCTTCATCGTACCATTTTTCTTTCAGCGCCCTCATTCGTTTCTGCATGGCCACAGCCATTTGAACACAGCGCAGAGCATTGTCCGGATCCTTTCTTTTTTCCGGGGCGCCAAAAAAGATAAAGAGTTCATCCCCTTTCACATTGGCCACGACCCCGCCGTATTCATTTGCGATCTCGTACATCTCCGACAGGTATTCGTTCAACAGGTTTGCCATGTCCTCCGGCTCCATCTGCTCGGTGATGGTGGTGAAATCCTTGATATCCGAAAAAAAGAGTGTCAGTCGCCGGCGCGAATAATCCCAGACATCATCGATCTCATCAGCCAGGATCCTCTCCGTCAACTGGGGCGGTACATATTTGGCCAGTAGCTTGTGGGCTCTGGCCACGGTTTCTTTTTCCTGTTCAAGGGCAAACGTCCGCTCTTCCACCAGCCTGGTTAAATTTTCCCGGTGGTACAGGTTGTCAAAAGCGATGGCCACATTTGAAAGAAAAATTTCAACGAGGTTCCGGTCTGTGGTGTTCACGGGCTGCTGGCTCTGAAGGTAGAGAATATTTTCGATATTGTTATGGGTCTTGAAATAGCAAGCCACATTTCTTTCGTTGAAAATGCTCTGTTTCTGTAAAAGAACCTGAGTGATACTCTCATTGACATTTTCATCACCAAGATCCTTTACACACTGATCCAGATACTGCTCATATTGGCCCGTTCCCGCGATAATTTTGTAGTTTCCATGTTCCTGGGTTGCCGCAAACCCGCAAGTCCCGTTTGACGCCTGCAACAGCAGTGAATTTTCTTCAAAGCCGAGCATGGCGGTCAACTGGGTCAGGACCCCAGCAGTAAACTGTTTGAGCGACGTGAGTTTCAGCAGGCTTGAAGAGGCATGAATGATCATCTCAAGCCCCCTGCGATTCTTTTCGATCACCGTCATATCCCGATAAGAGCGCAGGGCCGAAGTGACCGTAGAAAAAAGCCGGTTGCTGGTCAGTTCTTCCTTGGTTTTGTAATCGTTGATGTCATAAGCGATAATGACCTTTTTTTCAGGTGCTTCCCCGGGCTGCCCCGTACGCAGGATGATACGGACAATTTTGTTTTTCAGTTCCTCCCGTATATGCTGCACCACCTCCAGCCCCGCGTGATCCGTTTCCATAACCACATCCAACAGAATCACCGCGGTATCCGGATGTTCCACCATCAACTCTCTGGCCTCCTTTCCGGAATAGGCGCTCAAAAATTCAATGGTTCTGCCGTCAAACTCATAGTCATCAAAAATCATGCGGGTCACATGATGAATATCTTCCACATCATCAACGATCATCATTTTCCACGGCGCTATGGTTTCGGTTTCCTCTTCAACAACATCCTCTTCAAAAATCAGTTCATCACCGTTATCGATTATTGTCATTCCGGTTGCTCCATTAACCATTTTTAACCCGGCAATGAATTGCCGGGCTATTACCTGCCGTCCCCATGGGACTTCTAATATTGCCTACATTCCCCATACCCATATTTCCCGGTTTTCAAATACCTTCTTCACTTGAAAGACCTTCTCATCCCACGAAACATCCGAACGGCGGTCAAAAACCACCAGATGCCCGTCTCTCGTCCCACACCGTTCCATGTACGCATGGGTCTGCTTCAGGCCCTCATCAATGGTGCGCTCAAGGCTCTTGTACAGAATTTTCAGTTCAATGACCACCTTCTGTACCGGTCCCTGCCAGCGTGTCCATGAAGGCTGCCCTTCAAGGGCCTTTTGAAGGGGCCAGAGCAACTGCAGATCGGTGCGCATCTTCCCCAACCCATATTCCCGTTCAATGCGACCGCCCGAATTAACGATCCGCTGCAAAAAGGCCTGCATGAGAAGCTGAGGACCAGCTTCCTTGTACTGAAAACGCTCGACCCAGCTTTCTGAGTGTTCCCGGAAAAACGCCTGGAAGGAGGATAACAGCTTCTTCGAATTCAACCGGCCATCGGCGTTCACATACCAGGAGGTCTGCTGACTTAATCCGTGCTGTGTGGTGTAGGTCAGGTTTCTCGGAATCACTTCCTTGTAGATGGGGTTAGCGATGGCGATCTGTCCCCTGGTTGTAATCAGTCCCAAATCCTCCGCATATTCCACGTCGTCCAGGGGCAATTCCCGCGGATCGACCTTTCCGACCAGAACCGGTTCAATAACCCCCTGCACCCGTTTTTCCCGCAGCTTATCCGCCAACTGGTCCAGGTGGGTTTCACGGCGGGAAATGAGATTGTCTTTGGCCTGATCCACCGTATCCTTGTCGATGGTCCGTGACCGGTCCCGGCCTTCCTTCATTTTGAAACAACATTCATAGGCCAGCGCGTTCACCAGCCACGGTTGCCCGCGGGTCAAATACCAGATACAAGCCCCAGCTTCGGCGGTAAATTCCTGACCGGTATCATGGGTATGCTGTTCCAGGAGCGAATACACCTCCATGTCGATAAAATCCCCCATGCGGAGAGATTCCGCCTTAATGTTAAACGCACTGCCCCCGGTTATGATCTCTTTTTGACGGTTCGAGTGAATCCGATAATCCCGCACATCCCGAACACCGCAAAGAATGATGGATTGGGGAAAATTGGCGGGTCGTCCGGTATAACCGGACCTGATCTGGCGCAGAAAAGAGATCAAAGTATCCCCGATAAGGCTGTCAACCTCGTCAAAAATGACCACCAGCGGTTTGTCGCATTCTTTGGCCCAGGCCCGAAGCGACATGGCAATGGCCGTCCCGGAAGCACCCGGCTCCAGAAATCGGCCTTTTTCATTTTCGAGAAAATCGTCATCGAGATACATCCGGGCCATGGCCGCCAGTTCGCGAACAATGTCTTTCATACCCTGATCCACATTCTCCCGGGCCGCCTGTGCGGCTTCCACGTTGCAGTACACCGTTTTGAACTGACCCTTTCGGTTCAAATGTTTCATCAGGGCCAGCATGGAAGACGTCTTTCCGGTCTGTCGTGGCGCATGCAAAACAAAATATTTTTCCTGAGCAATGAGGGTTTCAATCTCAGAAAGTTCAAACCTTTCCAGCGGCGGAACACAATAATGCTTCTCACAGTTGACCGGTCCGGCGGTATTGAAAAATCTCATGGCACTGACCTCGCTTGTTTTTAAAGGCGCTCTGCTTGTTAGCTCATCGGGATACTCATTTGAATCATCATACCATTTCCAGGCTGACTCTCACATGAAATCTTCCCTTCAAGGGTTTGAGTCACCAGGTTGTGCACAATATGCATGCCCAGTCCGCTACCCCCCTGGGAGCGCTTGGTGGTGAAAAAGGGATCGAAGATTTTGGACAGGGTCTTTTCGTCCATTCCGTTACCATTGTCCCGGTAGGTGAGAATGACGGAACCGTTTTCCTCGACCGCATCAAAGATGATCTCACCCTCCCCTATTCCCTCAAACCCGTGAATCAGGGAATTCATCACCAGGTTGGAGATGATCTGGGACAGCGCCCCGGGGAAGCTGTTGAGTGTAAGATCATCGGGGCAATTGACAGTCACCCGGTGTTGCGTCTTTTTGAGTTTGGGCTTCAGGCTCAGCAGCACGTCTTCGATGTAGGGTTTGAGCTTGAACTCCCGGCGTTCCCCGCTGGTCTGGTCCACAGCCACCTGCTTGAAACCCTGAACAATTTTGACCGCCCCGCTCAGATTCTTCAAAATCAGGCTAGAGGAATCGGCGGCGGTTTTGGCGTAGCTGTCCAGCTCCGAACGTTTGAGCTTTTTGGATTCCACCTTTTTTACGAATCCCCCTGTTTTGTCTCCCAGGTGGGAGGCGGCGCTCACCGCTATCCCGATGGGGGTGTTGATCTCGTGGGCCACGCCCGCCACCAGGCCGCCAATGGCCGCCATTTTCTCGGACTGGACCAGCTGCTCCTGGGTCTTTTCAATGGTGTCGAGGGACTGTTTCAGCTCCCGGGTTCGCTCCTGGACAGTTTCCTCCAGTTTTTCCGCATAGTCCTGCTGCTGCTTGTAGAGGTTGGCGTTCTCCAGAGAGATGGCTGCCTGGGAGCAGAGGAGATTCAGGACTTCCAGTCGCTCTTGGGTAAAAGCGCCGGTGGCCAGGTTGTTTTCGAGATAGATGATACCGCTCACATTCTTTTGATGGATCAGGGGGGCGCAGAGGGTAGATTTGGGCTGATGGTTGATGATGTAGGGATCGGTGGTGAAATCGCCCTTTTGGGCTGCGTCCTCCAACACCAGGTTTTCCTTTGTTCGTGCCACATACTGAATGATGGCCCCCGGCACCTGCTGCGCATCCTCAACGGGGATGGATTGAAGCACCTGGATTTTGTCCTGGTGAATATCCCCTTCGGCTTCAATGAAAAAATCCTCTTCTGATTTCAAAATCAGGCTTCCTTTTTCGGCACCGGCATTCTCCAGGATGATCCTCATCATGCGGGATAGTAGCTTTTCAATTTCGATTTCGCCGGATATCACCTGGGAGGCTTTCATGACGGATGCCAGGTCCAGCTGTTCGCTTTTGACCGGGCCTGTGCTGGTGGAAGTTTTTAAGGGGTCGGCTTTCGCGGTCTTTTCCATCACTTCATCCTCCCTCGGCTGTTTCAAATCCTCTGCCAGCAGTTCCGGGTAGTTCTGATCCAGATGGTCCACCTTTGCCTTGGCGCCCCAATGGTCGTAGCAATACCGGGCCTGCTTCATGTATTTTCGGGCTGTCTCAATTTCCCCCTTTGTCTGACAAAATTTCGCGGCCAGTTCATTGGCCAGGGCTTCTTCCTGAATATAGAGGTTTTCCTTGGCACCGACAATGGCCTGGTCGTAAAGGCCTTTGGCTTTTTCGCCCTTGCCCAGCACCCTCGCCTTTTCGGCTTCCACCAATTGCCATTTATGGAGGTAGTTCATGGGAGCGTGATACGCCCATTTTTTCATTTTTTTCTGGCTCTTTGTCACTTTTCGGAGAATGTACCTTTTTTTAATCTTTGGGCTTTCAGGAAACAGAGCTAAATGGGCTAGGGAGTTGTAGAAATGAAAAACGGGAACTTCAATTTGGGATATTAGACTGTTCAGATGCTTTTCTGCGATTGCGGCATTTTCGACAGCTTCACCATATTCTCTGAATAAATAGCATAGGAGTAATTTTTCTAAATATAAAGCACAAATTCCTGACCTGTCGTTTGCATTTAAGTAACGTTTATACATCTCTTTTTCATCACAAATATCACCAGTAATTGTTGTAGTATTCTCGCTGCGACCCATCAAATTCAATATCATTTGCCAGAGCCGTTCGTTGTGATAAAGCCATGTTTGATGTTTCAATTTCTTGATGCTTTCATTATATTTGGATATTTTTCGCTTTAATTTTGATAGCTCTATTCCAGCAAAATAGGAATAATATGAGTACACAAATGCACAAGCCCCTCCATTTTCAAAATCTCCAGTTTCAAGTCCTTTTTTGAATCCTGTTTCAAATGGTTTTAATGTTTCCCTAATGTGTTTTTTCCAATGTGCAATGAAACAATTAAACACGAATAACGTGCCTGCTTCGAATGACTTTACATTGAGTGTTTTTGATAATCGTAATGCCAGCTTTCCAAATTCGAAACCTGTTCTTATATCTCCAATGCCTCCACACAGGAGTAATCCATACCCATTATAGGCAATAATTGATTTTGTCGAATTACCATTTTTGATTGATAAAGTTACTGCTTGAAAAGGAAGAAATGGTAAAAGTTCAGGAGCAGCGAAATAAACAGGATGGCCCATAATTGCAAGAATACCCATCTCGGCAAGTTTATAAGAATTAGTCATTTTTTGCAGATTGACCAATAAAGCCACTTCTTTTCCGCCCAAAACGAGCTTTGTCCGTAGATAGGCAAACATAATATGAAATTTGTTTGGTTTTTCAGGGAACCTCACACCTAATAGCTTCAAAACATGAAGACCTGTCTTCACCGCATCGAGCAGCCTATATTGCGACGTGTAGGCTTGAATTCTTATCTCATAAATCTTTATCTTATCCAGAACGGTTTTGGCTTTCTGCAAAACCGTCTCCGCCAAATCATCCATCTCTTTATGGCTGCCGCATAGATAAGCTGCTTCAGCTGCCTCCTCATGAAGAGCCAAAGTTAAACCGTATTGTTCCTTCCAGCTGTTTTCGTAGAGCAAATAAATTCCAAACTTCAGGTATTCAAACGCCGGCAAAAACGCCGCAGACAACTTCGCTTTTTTTCCAGCAATTAGGTTGAGGCGGACAAGTTCCTCCCGTTCAGCTTCATCCATCATCAAATCAGCTCCCAAATTGAGCTGATCAAGCACCACAAAAATGTGTTCTTCAAATTTCTCTTCGGAAATGCTTTTCAGCATCTCCCGGCCGATCTTGAGATGCACTTCGGGTTTCTTTTCATCTTTAAGCAAGGAATAGGCGACCTGCTGAACCCGGTCATGGAGAAATGCATATGTAGGGGATTGAGTGCCTGGTTCGTGTTCTTCTTCCGATGGAATAACCTTAGGAATTCCAATAACATACTTGTACGAATCATCCAGCGGCAACACTAGTTCCTCACGCAGGGCTTCGAAGAGGTCTCGGGCAGTTTCTGAAACCGTTTTCCCATAGACGGTCGAAAGCAAGTTCAAATCAAATCGGTTGCCGATACAGGCGGCCAGGCTCAACAGATGGGTGGCTTTTTCAGGCAATCCCTTTATACGGGTTATCATTAGATCGACAACATTATCGGTAGTATCAGCCTGACGAATTTTTTCTTCATCCCACCGCCAGGCACCTTTCTCATGGCTAAAAGCCAGCAATCCATCGCGATACAGAGAATGAATAAACTGGTTCAAAAAGAAGGGATTGCCGAGAGTCTTTTCAAAGCACAACCTGGCTAGACCTTTGGTTTGTTCCGTATCACAGGAAAGAGTCTGTGTCAGAAGCTGGTTCACATGGTCTTCTTTCAGCTGATCCAGCAAAACGGTTTCAATCTCCGCACCGCCTTTTTGAATTTCCTCCAGCGCAAAGGTAAGCGGGTGAGCTGAATCCACTTCATTGTCCCGATAAGCTCCGATCAGAAAGAGATATTCCGTTTGAGCGGTGATGAACATCTCAATGAGTTTGAGGGATGCGGCATCGGCCCATTGGAGATCATCCAGGAAGATAATCAGCGAATGTTCTTTTGCGGCAAAGATTCGAATAAAATTCTCAAACACATAGTTGAAGCGGTTGATGTTCTCCACCGGACCCACGGTGGGGATTTCGGGCTGGGTGCCGATAATCAGTTCCAGCTCCGGGATAACCTCGATCATCACTCGGCCGTTGGGGCCCAGGGCCTTTAACAGTTTTTCCTTCCAAATGAATACTTCCGCATCACTTTCCGCCAGAATCTGCCGAATCAATTCCTGAAAGGCGTGAATCAAGGGGGCGTAAGGGACATTTTTTTTGAGTTGGTCAAACTTTCCCGAGATGAAATACCGTTTCTGATCTGTCAAGGGGCTTTTCAGAATGGCGCTTTGCACTTCACGCACCAGGGCCGATTTGCCAATCCCCGCGGGACCCGTTACCAACACCGTTTTGCAGGCGCCGACACTCACCTGTTCAAAACCCTTGAGCAGCGTTTCAATCTCCGCTTCCCGGCCATAAAGCTTTTGGGGAATTTGGAGGCGGTCTGAAATATCCTTTTGTGCGATTTCAAATGAATCGATGCGGCCGGATGCCGAAAACCGGTCCGAACACTCTTTGAGATCCTGCAAAATCCCCAAAGCACTCTGATACCGGCCTTCGGCATCTTTTGCCATGAGCTTCAAAATGATGTCCGATAGAACGGGTGGGATATCTTCGTTGATTTCATGGGGCGGTTCCGGCATCAACGCCATATGGGCATGGACCAGTTCAAGGGGTTCCGTGGCCTCAAAGGGGAGCCTTCCGGTGAAGAGTTCATAAAGGGTGACCCCCAGGGAATAGAAGTCCGTTCGCCAGTCCACCATGCGGTTCATGCGGCCCGTCTGCTCAGGGGACATGTAGGGGAGGGTTGCGGTCATAAGCATGGCTGTTTCAACGGTGGGGTTTTCACGGGAGATAATGCCGGCTGAGCTGAAATCGATGAGTTTTAGCATTCCGGTTTCAGGGTTAAAAAGGATGTTGGCGGGCTTGATGTCTTTGTGGACAATACGCATTTGATATATCTGCTTAAGGGCTGACGCGGTCTTCACCGCAATATCCAGGGCCTGGAGCAAATCCAAAGAATCGGAGTTGATCAGACTCCTGAGGTCAACGCCGCCCATCTCTTCCAATACCAGATACGGCCGGTGGTCGTGTTCCACCAAATCCAGAACATGAACCACGTGCGGGGCCTGCTCGGTCTTAATGGATTGCAATATCCGGTATTCATGTCGGTAGCGGGCGACCTGACCGGGGGTCGGGTGCCTGGTGGCCGTGGTTTTGAGGATGACCGGCCGGTTGTCATGTTTCCTCACAGCACGAAAAACATGCGTGTTTGATCCTACCTGAATCGTACTGCTCCAATCAAAACCTGATAATTGCAACATCTGCCACCCTGTTTCTAGAATGTCTGTTTTCCTGGTTGTCCTGTAGGGACAATCGAAAATAGCCCGGCAATTCATTGCCGAGGTCACGTTATCACACCATTTTCAAAGTCCCATCGGGACGACACAAAGCGTAGCCGCTTTTTCAATGGGTCCACATGAACCCTTTTCAAAATAAAACAATTAACAAATCCCCTTTCGTCAATATCTCTGCCGTCCCTACGGGACTACGTCTCTGGCTTGAATCTATCCCGGCAATGAATTGCCGGGCTATTGCCTTTCGTCCCCGCGGGACTTCACACACCGCCTACATCCCCCAAACCCTTATTTCCCGGCCTTCAAAGCGCTTTTTCTCCTGAAAAATCTTCTCGTCCCACGAAACGTCTGAACGACGGTCAAAGACCACCAGATGGCCGTCTGAAGTGCCGCACCGGTCCATATACGCATGGGTCTGCTTCAGGCCCTCATCAATGGTGCGATCAAGGCTCTTGTACAAAATTTTAAGTTCAATAACAATTTTTTGAACCGTTCCCTGCCAGCGGGTCCAGGGAGGTCGACCTTCAGGGGCCTGTTCAAGGGGCCAGAGCAGCAGAAGATCGGTGCGCATTTTCCCGAGACCGTATTCACGTTCAATGCGACCGCCTGAATTGACAACCCGCTGCAAAAAGGCCTGCATCAGGAGTTGGGGGCCAGCTTCTTTGTATTGGAACCGCTCCAACCAGATCTCAGAATGTTCCCGGAAGAACTCCTGGAAAGCGGATAACAGCTTGTCCACATCCAGGCGGCCGTTTTCCTGAACATACCAGGCTTGATCATACCGGGCTTCCAGGTTCATCTGCTCACTGACCGTCAGTTCCCTTGGGATAACCTCGGCGTAGATGGGGTTGGCAATGACCGGACCCTGTTTCGTTCTCCGAATCAACCCCAGATCCTCCACGTACTGAATGTCATCCAGGCGCACATTCAAATCCCGCCCCTGAAGCATGGGGCTGATGACCCGCCGCACCCGCTCTTCCTGAAGTTTATCCGCCAGTTGGTCCAGGTGTGTATCACGCCTGGCGATGAGATTATCCTTTGCTCGATCCACCATATCCTTGTCGATGGCCCGCGAACGATCCCGGCCTTCCTTTATCCTGAAACAGGTTTCATAGGCCAGGGCATTCACCAACCAGGGCTGGCCACGGGTGAGATGCCAGATACACGCTTTGGCTTCTGAAGTAAATTTCTGCTCCGTATCCAGCGTATGCTGCTCCAGCAACGTGTACACTTCAGGCTTTATGAAATCACCCATCCGAAGGGATTCCGCTTTTATATTAAAAGCGCTGCCTCCGGTGATGATCTCTTTTTCACTGCTTGCGTGGATGCGGTAGTCCCGAACATCCCGAATACCACACAGGATTATGGATTGGGGAAATGAGGCCGGTCGCTGGTTATAGCCTGATCTGATTTGCCGTAGAAAAGAAATCAGGGTATCCCCTACCAGGCTATCCACTTCATCAAACATCACCACAAGCGGTTTATCACATTTTTCCGCCCATGCTCGAAGCGACATGGCGATAGCTGTACCATAACCGCCCGGCGCCAGAAATTGATCACGTTGTTCCTCAAGAAATTTATCTTTCAGGTAAATACGGGCCATGGCTCCCAGTTCACGAACAATATCGTTCATGGCCTGTTCCACATTCTCTCGAGCCGCCTGCGCCGCCTCCACATTGCAGTACACCGCTTTGTATTGACCTTCACGATTCAGATGTTCCATCAAGGCCAGCATAGACGACGTCTTTCCCGTCTGCCTGGGCGCGTGCAGAACAAAATACTTTTTCTGTACCAGAAGCATTTCCATTTCTGCTAGGTCAAAGCGCTCAAGCGGCGGCAGGCAGTAATGGTCCTCACAGTTGACCGGTCCGGCAGTGTTGAAAAATCTCATGGAAGTCACCTCAATGTATTCACTGGGAAAATGTCAAAACCTGTAAATTCAGGCGTATTCAATACATCATTTGACATAACAATTCGTAACAGTTCACAGTTTACAGTTGCCGATTTCCGGTAAAAAAGCAGGAAATAATACAAAATTTTCTTAAGGTTAAGTTAAAAACCTATAAACCGCAACGGATACAACCATGGTTTTCTGTTTATGTCTCGTAGAGACGATTGATAATAGCCCGGCAATTTATTGCCGGGATTAGATGACCATGCGATTTCTTCAGTCCCATCGGGACGACAGAAAAAAGAACGCCGCGTTCGAAATTCCCATATCCGCATTTACATCAAACGATTCCTCCCACCCATTGTTTTTCAACTCTGCCGTCCCTACAGGACTGATTGCGTTTGTTTGAATCCATCCCAGCAATAAATTGCCGGGCTATTTTCGGTTGTCCCTACGGGACAGGCAGCATGACTTTCATGGACGTCTTTTCATGTGAGAAAAGCTTCCAGCATCGACCATCGCTACATGTCCTCGTTCTCACAGGGGAATTCTCATCGTAACCATTATCCCCTCCCCCGGCTTGCTCTCACTGGAAATCGTGCCTCCCAGGGTCTGAGTGACCAGGTTATGCACAATGTGCATCCCCAGGCCACTCCCACCTTGAGAACGTTTGGTGGTAAAGAAAGGATCAAAAATTTTTGTCAGATCTTTTTGATTCATCCCCTTGCCATTGTCCCGGTAGGAGAGGTTAACAAATCCATTTTCCCGGGTCGCATCAAAGAGGATTTCCCCTTTTTCCGTCTCCTCAAATCCGTGAATCAATGAATTCATGACCAGGTTTGTGATAATCTGGGAAAGGGCGCCGGGGAAGCTGTTCAATGTCAGATCATCCGGACAGTTGACGGTGATTTCGTGTCGGGTCTTTTTGAGCTTCGGCTTCAGGCTCAACAGCACATCTTCAATATAGGCCTTGAGTTTGAACTCCCGACGTTCCCCGCTGGTTTGATCCACGGCCACCTGCTTGAAACCCTGAACAATTTTGACCGCGCCGCTCAGGTTCTTGAGAATCAGGTTGGAGGAATCGGCGGCGGTCTTTGCGTAGCTGTCCAGCTCGGAACGTTTGAGCTTTTTGCTCTCCACTTTTTTCACGAATTCCCCAGTTTTATCTTCCAGGTGGGATGCGGCGCTCACGGCGATGCCGATGGGGGTATTGATTTCATGGGCCACCCCTGCCACCAGTCCACCGATGGCGGCCATCTTCTCGGACTGGACCAGCTGATCCTGGGTCTCTTGAATGGTTTCAAGGGATTGCTTCAGTTCGGATGTTCTTTCTTCGACCGTTTCTTCAAGGGTTCCGGCATAATCCTGTTGCTGTTTGTAAAGGTTTGCGTTTTCAAGGGAGATGGCAGCCTGGGAGCAGAGGAGCGCCAGGACCTCCAAGCGTTCTTCGGTGAAAGTCCCGGTTGCCAAGTTGTTTTCAAGATAGATGATACCGCTTAAATTCTTCTGGTGGATCAATGGGGCACATAACACCGATTTGGGCTGGTGTTGAGTGATATAAGGATCCGTTGTGAACTCCCCCTGGTGGGTTGCGTCGTCAAAAACAAGATTTTCCTTCGTCCGGGCCACATACTGGATGATGTTCCCAG
Source organism: Desulfobacteraceae bacterium (assembly GCA_016844935.1). GTDB lineage: Bacteria > Desulfobacterota > DSM-4660 > Desulfatiglandales > Desulfatiglandaceae > NaphS2. The sequence goes on from JAERTK010000066.1 coordinate 51,533, forward strand.
GCACCTGGGGAGCGGTTTCGATGGGGATGGACTGAAGCACCTGAACCTTCTCCTCATGGATATGCCCTTCGGCCTCAATCCGGAAATTCCCGGTTGATTTCAGGATCAGGCATCCCTTTTCAGCGCCCGCATTTTCAAGGATGATCCGCATCATGCGGGAGAGGAGTTTTTCAATCTCGATTTCTCCTGATATCACCTGCGAGGCTTTCATGACGGAAGCCAGATCGAGCTGTTCGCTTTTGACCGGACCGGTGCTGGTGGAAGTTTTTGAGGGGTCGGCTTTCGCGTGCTTTTCCATCATGTCATCCTCCAGTGGTTGGTCCAGGGCATCCGCCAGAAGTTCCGGATAGTTTTGATCCAGATGATCCACTTTTGCTTTGGCGCCCCAGTGGTCATAGCAGTACCGGGCTTGTCTCATGTATTTTCGCGCTGTTTCGGTCTCCCCCTTTGTCTGATAAAATTTCGCTGCCAGTTCATTGGCCAGAGCTTCCTCCTGGATGTACAGGTTTTCTTTGGCACCAGCGATGGCCTGGTCGTACAGGCCTTTCGCTTCTTCATCTTTGCCCAGTACCCTCGCCTTTTCGGCTTCCACCAGCTGCCATTTGTGGAGATGGTTCATAGGCGCGTGATGCGCCCATTTTTTCATTTTTTTCTGGTTTTTAGCGACTTTTCGAAGGCCAGACTTTCGCTTGGTTCTTGGTATTTCGGAAAAAAACGCCAATTGGGCCAACGAATCGTAGAAATGGAAAATAGGGATCGTTATTATAGAAATGTGGCCATGCGATACCTTTTCTGCACTCGCTACATTTTCGATTGCTTTAGCGTATTCTTGAAATAAATAACAAAGGATAAGTTTATCTAAGTGCAGTCCAAATATTCCACCTGTATCATTTTCATTTTGATAAGTTTCAAGCAATTTTTTTTCATTGCTAACATCACCCGTTACATTTACAGGATTTTCGCTGTAGCCTCTCAAGTTTGATATTTTTTGCCAGGTTTCTTGACTATAGTTAAAACATGTTTTTTGTTTTAACGCTTTGTTTACATTGAAGCAATTTATTATCCGTTGTTCTACTTGTGATAATTCTTCACCAGCAAAAAAGGAAAAATATGAGTAGAAATATTTGCTAAGGGTACCATATTCGAAATCTCCGGTTTCAAGCCCTTTCTGAAATCCTATCTCGAACGGTTCTAATGTTTCCCTTAAGTGTTTTTTCCAGTGTTTAATGCAAGCATTGAAAACATATAGCGTCTTCGCTTCACAAGATTTAGCATTGTGTTTCCCTGATAAGCGAAATGCCAGTTTCCCAAATTCGAAACCGGATTTTATATCCCCGGTGACTCCACAGAGAATCAATCCATATCCGTTATAGAAAAGAATTGAATTTGGAATATTACCGTGTTTAATTGATACATTTAAACCTTTAAAAATAATCAACGGTAGCATCTGGGGGGCTGCAAAATATACAGAGATGCTCATACTCGTGAGAATACGCATTTGAGCAAGATGATAAGGATCAGTCATTTCCGGTAGGTTTATTAAATCATCCGAGCTTTTTCCAATTAAAGCGAATTTTGTTCGGAGATATGCAACTAGAACATGTAATTTCTTCGGTTTTTGTGGAAAGCTAACGCCCAAAAGCCTTAAGACATGGAGACCACATTGCACAGAATCCATTAGTTTATGTTGGGACATAAAGGCGCGAATCTTCGTTTCATAAACATTTATCTTGTCCAGTATTGTTTTAGAATTCCGTAAAACTGCTTCAATCCGCTTCTCCATCTCCTTGAAACTTCCGCAGAGATAGGCAGATTCTACAGCTTCCTCATGAAGAGATAAAGTTAGTTCATACTGCATCTCCCATCCATTTTCCTGAAACAGACTGATGCCGGATTTCAGGTAATCAAAAGCCGGTTCAAACGCCGCGGACAACTTGGCCTTTTTACCGGCAACCAGATTCAGTTCCGCCAGCTTTTCTTTTTCCATTTTCACCGTCATCAGTTCAGAACCCAGATTGAGCTGATCAACAATGGCAAAAATTTGCTCCTCAAGTTGATCTTCCGAAATGGTTTTCAGCATCTCCCGGCCGATCCTGAGATGCACTTCCGATTTCTCTTTTTCTTCAATCAGCGAATAGGCGGCCTGCTGCACCCGGTCGTGCAGGAAACCGTACAAGGGAAATGGTTCACCATGACCGGCATCGCTTTCAGATGTAACCGGTTGTAACGGCTTAGTAACATATTTGTAGGCATCATCCATGGGCAGCACCAGTTCCGCCTGCAAGGCCTCGAACAAGTCATCTGCTGTCTTTTGAACCGTTTTACCATAAACAGTGGAGAGGATATTCAGATCGAATTGATTTCCGATACAGGCGGCAAGGCTTAAAAGATGGCTGGTATTTTCTGATAATCCGCGAATTCTACCGATCATCAGATCAACCACATTGTCCGTAATATCAGCTTGTCTGATTTTCAACTCATCCCACTGCCAGATGCCTTTTTCCGCGCTGAATTCAATCAAACCATCTCGGTGAAGAGAATGGATGAACTGGTTCAAAAAGAAGGGATTGCCGAGGGTCTTTTCAAAACACATCCGGGCCAAGAGCTTGGACCGTTCCGGGTCGCAGGAAAGGGTCTCAGACAGGATCTGGTTCACATGGTTTTCTTTCAGCTGTTCCAGTTGAACGGTTTCTACTTCCGCTCCGCTTTTATGAATTTCTTCCATTGCAAAGGTCAACGGATGTGCCGCATCCACTTCATTATCCCGGTAAGCGCCGATCAAGAAGAGATACTCGGTCTGAACAGTGATGAACATCTCAATCAGTTTAAGAGATGCGGCATCCGCCCACTGAAGATCATCCAGAAAAATAACCAGGGGGTGATCTTGGGCGGCAAAGGTCTTGATGAAATTTTCAAAAACATAGTTGAAGCGGTTGATGTTCTCCATCGGTCCCACGGTGGGGATTGCGGGCTGGGGGCCGATGATCAGTTCCAGCTCGGGGATAACCTCGATCATCACTCGGCCGTTGGGGCCCAGGGCCTTTAACAGCTTTTCCTTCCAAATGGATACTTCCGCATCACTTTCCGCCAGAATCTGCCGAATCAATTCCTGAAAGGCGTGAATCAAGGGGACGTAAGGGACACTTTTTTTGAGTTGGTCGAATTTTCCCGAGATGAAATATCGTTTTTGATCTGTCACGGGGCTTTTCAGAATGGCGCTTTGCACTTCACGCACCAGGGCCGATTTTCCGATGCCCGCCGGACCCGTTACCAACACCATTTTGCAGGCGCCGACACTCGCCTGTTCAAAACCCTTGAGCAGCGTTTCAATCTCCGTTTCCCGGCCATAGAGTTTCTGGGGAATTTGGAGGCGGTCCGAAATATCCTTTTGTGCGATTTCAAATGAACCGATGCGACCGGATGCCGAAAACCGATCTGAACACTCTTTGAGATCCCGCATAATCCCCAAAGCACTCTGATACCGGCCCTCGGCATCTTTGGCCATGAGTTTGAAAATGATGTCCGACAAAACGGGGGGGATATCTTCGTTTCTTTCATGGGGCGGTTCCGGCATCAACGCCATGTGGGCATGGACCAGTTCCAGGGGATCGCTAGCGTCAAAAGGAAGCCGGCCGGTAAACAGCTCATACAGGGTGACCCCAAGGGAATAGAAGTCCGTGCGCCAGTCCACCATGCGGTTCATGCGGCCGGTCTGCTCGGGGGACATGTAAGGGAGGGTAGCGGTCATGAGCATGGCGGTTTCAACGGTAGGGGTTTCGCGGGAGATGATGCTTGCCGAACTGAAATCGATGAGCCTCAAGTCGCCGTTTTCGGGGTTAACCAAAATGTTGGCGGGTTTGATATCTTTGTGGATGATATTTTCCTGATAGATTTCCCCAAGGGCAGAAGCAGTCTTGACGGCGATATCCAAAAGCTGTTTCAAATCGAAGGGGCCGGAGCTGAGCAGGTTTCTGAGATCCACACCGCCCACATCTTCCATCACCAGGTACGGCCGATGGTCGTATGAAAACAGATCCAGCGCTTGGATCACATGCTTTGCCGTCTCCTGTTTCAGGGAATTCAGAACATGGTATTCATGCCGGTATCGGGCCACCTCATTGGGGGATGGGTGGGCGGTTGCGGTGGTTTTGAAAACTACCGGCTGATTGTCATGTTTTCTTACAGCGCGAAAAACATGGGTGTTTGTTCCTTCGTATAATGTACCAACCCTAGAAAAATCTGATAATTGCGACATCTGTCACCCTGCTCTTATAATGTCCGGTTTCCTGGTTGTCCTGTAGGGACAACCGATAATAGCCCGGCAATTTATTGCCGGGTTTTGGTCAATTTATTGACCCGGGTTTGCAATTCATTGTCGAAATTGTTAAATGCGGTTTTGAAAATCCCATCGGAGCGACAGAAGGAAACATTGGACTCGAATCTGGCCATCAAATTTTCCATGACCCGGTTTCAGACCCGCTATTTTCAAGATCTCTGCCGTCCCTACGGGACTAATGTCCTTTGCTTGCGTTTATCCCGGCAATGAATTGCCGGGCTATTATCTCCCGTCCCTACGGAACTGATTCTCTACCTGAAACCACCGCCGGAATTTCAACCCATTCACCACACGGATTATTTCAAACCCACATATATCGTTCATCATAAACAACCTCGTTTTTCTTCAAAAAACCAATGAATTCATTTTTAAACGATTTATGTCGATGATGAACAGGCTGGTTTTGGATATAGCGGATGGTATCCTGTAAAATTGAAATACTGACGCTGAACGCGCCATAACCCTTTTGCCATGAAAAAGGGTTCGAGGTCTTAAAAGTGTCATTGATCCATTTTGAGGAATTCCCCTTAATGCTTTGAATCGCTTTGGATATGGATAGGGTGGCAGGCAAGGATAAGAGAACGTGAACATGATCCGGCATACCCCCTACCACCAGAGCCTTCATATTGTTTTGCCTTACAACACCGCCCATATAGGACCATAAACGATCTTGTATTTCAGGAACGATCAAGGGAAGGCGTTCTTTCGTGCTGAAAATATAATGAATGTAAAGGCTGGTATAGGTGTTTCCCACTGGTGATTCCTTTTCCAACGATAAATTGTCAGACTATTATCTATCGTCCCGATGGGACTAAAACATTCGCGGGCACATCAAAGCCCGGCAATGAATTGCCGGGCTATTTTCTATCGCCCCAATGGGGCTCATGCAGTCCCATCGGGACGGCAGATAATAGCCTGGGGTTTCAACCCCAGGTTCAAAAAAGCCGACCTCTCAATTGGGTTCCCAAAATGAAGTGAACCGGTGTTTCACCGACCATCAAATCTTCTTCTAAACCGGTGTTCACCACCAGCACCCGGTGGGGCCTATAAGCGTCAATAAAGCTCCGCAATGACCGGCTCACCTTGGGCTTTTTCATTTGCGCAGCCTTGACTTCCACCGCCATCAGCCGACCCTCACTGACCACCACAAAATCGACCTCGGCCTGAGAAGAACTGCGCCAGAAATAGATGGCATCCAGCAAAGGGTTCGTATATTTACAAAGTTCCGTAAAAACAAGATTTTCCATCAGTTTTCCCATGTCGGATCGATCCTCGGGAGGTATGAAACCTCCGAAAAGAGCGTTCCGTAAGCCGTTGTCCATGAAAAAAATTTTGGGCCTCGATGTAATTTCAGCCCGTTTCCCACCCACATATGGTCGCACCAGTTGGATAATATGACTCTCCTCCAAAATGCTCAAATACTGCGCAACCGTGTTCACGCTGATGCCGAGGACTTCCGCCAGGTTGGAAAAATTGGCCAGATCTCCAATTTGAGAAGCCGCCAAGCCCAAGAGCCGGCGAAAGGCCTGCGGGTTTTTGATACGGTACAGATCCGAAGCATCCCGCAAGATAAAAGCCTCTACCAACCGGTTCAAGACAGACTGTTTCTCCCGGGACAGATAAACTTCCGGGTATCCCCCCCACAGCAGCAGTTCTTCCCAGATACGCCCTTCTTTTACAGCTTGAACTGCAGGCGCAAGATGTTCGGGCCGAACCTCTTCAAAAGAAAATGGAAGAATCAGGTGACGTTCCGCCCTTCCCGCCAGAGACTCCCGTGTTTTTGCACGAAGATGGAAGCTGGACGAACCGGTTGCCACGATGGGCTTATGGATCCTCAGATCCGCAAGCCCTTTCAGAAATAACCCCGCCTCCTCAAGATGTTGAACCTCGTCCAGAAAAAAGCCGGCGGCAACCGGTGCAATTTTTTCCACCTCATGGAGAAAAAGAGCTGGAGATGCAGCGAGTTCCCGCAGGGAAGGCTCTTCACAGTTGATGTAGAAATACGGGTCTGGCAGTTGGTTTATGAGTCTCCAGATCAGTGTGGATTTCCCGCTCTGGCGTGGCCCGATGAGCAACGTAACCCGATCGGCTTTTAAAGATGGGGTTTGAAGGCGTGGAATAAAGGATTCAGGGATGAATTTTTCCGTACATTCAGGCCATTTCCCTGAATCCGTGATCCAGGGGTTGAGCCGGAGAAGTACCTGGTAAGTGTGTTGGTCCATGGTTCGAAGCCTAACACCCGTTCCAGGAGCTGTCAATCCATTTTCAGATGGTTAACTTGCATCGCTAGACAAAAACAACCCCGGTAATTTTCAGGGAAAATCTTACCGAATTTTGAGATAATACTGAAAACGGCCGTCCTTCGTGAGAAAGACGGCCGTTTGATAAAGGGAAATAAAGGTTGGGAGGTTAGATGGCGCCGGTCAGCAGTTCGCCCACCTGTTTGTTGAAACGGGACGGGTTGTCTATTTTTCCGCCTTCGCCGATGACCGCCATATCAAAGAGGAGCTGACTGTAGTCTTTCAATCGAATATCTCTTCTGTCCTTTTCAAAAAGCTCCTTCATCTTTAAAACAGCGGGATGATCCGCATTCAGTTCCAGGACCCGTTTGGTGTCGGGAGCGTCTTGGCCGGTGGCTTTCATGATTTTTTCCATGTAGGCACTCATCTCCCCTTCATCACTGGAAAGACATGCCACCGAATCCTTGAGGTGCGTTGACGGGCGGACCTCTTTGATCTTGTCCGTCAGTTCGGTTTTGATGAATTCAAAAAGAGAACCCAGGTCTTTTGTTTCTTTCTTTTCCTTTTCGTCATCAATCTTCAAATCCCCTTTTTCAGCGCTCACCAGCGATTTTTTCTCGTATTCCGTGAGCGCCTGTACCACCCATTCGTCGATGGGGTCGCTCATGAGAAGTACTTCGTAATCCTTGTCTTTGAGCTTCTCCAGGTGCGGGCTGTTGATGAGGGTAGCCATGTTTTCCCCGGTAATATAGTAGATCTCTTTCTGATCCGGTTTCATGCGGATCACGTAATCCTTGAGGGAAACATATTTTCCGTCCGACTGGGTGGTCTTGTACCGTGCCAGATCCGCAATCTTGTCCTTGTTTTCAAAATCAGAATGGATGCCCTCTTTAATCACCATACCGAAGGCATCGAAGAATTTTTCATACTTTTCCTTGTCCATATCCGCCAGATGATTCAGGACGTTTTTGATGATATTTTTGCGGATATTGCGCACCATCTTGTCCTGCTGGAGGATTTCACGGCTCACATTTAAGTTCAGGTCCATGGCGTCCACCACACCCTTGATGAACCGCAGGTAATCGGGGATCAGGTCTTTGCAGTTGTCCATGATGAAAACCCTGCGGGAAAACAACCTGATGCCGTGCTTCCGTTCCACGTTGAAAAAATCAAAAGGTGCCTTTTCAGGTACAAACAACAACATGGTGTATTCGACCACCCCTTCCAGTTTCACGTGGATATGGGAAAGGGGATCATTCCAGTCGTGGCTGATATGTTTATAAAACTCGTTGTACTCTTCTTCCTTGATTTCGCTTTTAGAGCGGGTCCAGATAGCCTTCATGGAGTTGAGGGTTTCATCTCCGCGCACAGCCCTGGTGGTGGCAACGGCTTTGCCGTCCTTGTCCTTCACCTGTTCCGCTTCGGGAATATCTTCTGTTTTGTCCACTTCCATCAAAATGGGATACCGAACGAAATCCGAATGTTTCTTTACCGTTTGGCGAATCACCCATTCATCGGTGTAATTACCGTCGTCCTTCTCCTCCGGGTCCTTCAATTCGAGCAGGATGGTGGTGCCGCGGCCCTCTTTTTCGACCTCTTCAATGGTATAGGAACCATCCCCCTTTGAGATCCACCGCACTGCCGTATCCGAACCGGCCGCTTTGGTGGTAAGGGTCACTTTATCGGCCACGATGAAGGCGCTGTAAAACCCGACCCCGAACTTTCCGATGAGATCCGGGGCCAGTGCATCCGCTTTTTTTGAATTTTCAAGGGCTTCCAGAAACGCGGAAGTCCCGCTCTTGGCGATGGTACCGATATTCTCCATGACTTCTTCGTAGGTCATACCGACGCCGTTGTCCATCACTTCGAGGGTCTTTTTTTCCTTATGGGGGGTGATCCGGATAAAAAATTCCGTGTCATTTCCCAGGATGTCCGCATCGGTCTGGGCTTTGAAGCGCAGCCGGTCAATGGCATCCGATGAATTGGAAATCAATTCCCTCAAAAAGATATCCCGGTTGGAATACAAAGAATTGATAATGAGATTGAGTATCTGCTGGATTTCCGTCTTAAATTGGTGGGTCTCCTGTTTTCCTGCCATATTATCTCCTCACTTCCGGTTTATGTGTTCTTGAAAAAATTACCCTAATAAAATGGGCGCGAATTTTCAGATGTCAAGACCTCCAGGAAGCCATTATGGAACTGAGCGTGCCTGAGGTCTTGCAGCGGATGGATTTTTTCCTTGACAGACTCGGGTCATCAGGGTGAGATCAGCAGAGAAAGTCCCATTAATTCTCAACCAGGGAGGTTATTTCAACATGATCGGCGTCTTTGACTCAGGATTTGGCGGGCTCACCATTTTGGGCGAATTTTTAAAAACCCTTCCGAACTATGATTATTTTTACCTGGGTGACAGCGCCCGGACACCCTACGGCAACAAGAGCCAGGAGGTCATCTATACCTATACCCGCCAGGCAGTGAATTTTCTGTTCAATAAGGGATGTGTTCTCATCATCCTTGCCTGTAATACGGCCTCCACCAAAGCACTTCGCAAAATCCAACAGGAGTGGCTCCCCGTGAACTATCCCAACGGTCGCGTTCTGGGGGTCGTCATTCCTCTGGCTGAAGCCGCCGTTGAATCGACCCGCTATGGCCGGATCGGCGTCATCGGAACCCAGGCCACCATTGACTCAAGGGTCTACGAGGAGGAACTCGGGAAGCTTGGAGCGGGGCTCAAGGTCCACGGACAGGCCTGCCCCCTTCTGGTCCCCCTGGTGGAAGAAGGCTGGGTGGGGAAACCGGAATCCAACATGATTTTAAAAAAATACCTGTTCCGCGTAAAACGGAAAATGATCGACACCCTCATTCTGGGGTGCACCCATTACGGTTTTCTTTCAAAAGATATCGCCAGGATCATGGGAAAAAACTGTCGTGTATTGAACGGGCCCGAAACCATCTCACGCAAGCTGGCGGATTACTTAATCAGACACCCTGAAATAGAGGTCCGAATCCCCCAAAACAAAACCGTCACGTATTGTACCACGGATGATCCCGATCGATTCAGGATTTTTGGTGAAAAATTCCTGAATCAGAACATCCCATCCGTTGAAAAAATTGTAATGGACCCTCAGAGAAAGGCCTGAGGGTTGCTATTTGTTCCACATCGTGATAGTTGGGGCCTGGCAATCATGTAAAATGCCAAAAACAATCGCGTTTTGGCAAAACCCCAGGGAGAAAAAAAATGAACACCAGCAACCCGGACCAGATCGACTTCACATTCAACAAACAGAACCTCTGCATCGAGGAGTCCGTTACGGATCTCAAGGTAGGATCCATCAGATGCCTCAGGCCCATCAAAGCGGACGGGAGCAAAGACCCGGACCGCCAAACGCTCTTCATGGGACACACCCAACTCCATTCCCCTCAAGGGCTCGTCCCCCTTCAAGCGCCTTTAAAGGCAACCACCCTGGAAGAAGCCATGAACGAGTTTCCCGGCGCAATGAAAATAGCCCTACAAGAGATGATGGAAAGAGCGAAGCAGATGCAGGCACAACAGCAGGCTGCCCAAAAGGAAAATGAATCCCGGATAATTACCCCCGGCAGGTAGGCTTTTTGGTCGCGCAACACAACATCATCGAGCATGAACTGCCGGGCGGGTGGAAAGTGCTTGCGGGAAAAACAGATGTGGACAACGACTATCTCAGCCTCAAACTGGCAAAACCCAATGATTACTGGTTCCATGTGCGGGGAATGCCCGGTAGTCACGTGGTGCTGAGGGCCGATACCAAGGAGACGCCCACCCGTGCGATCCTCAAGCAGGCCGCGGCCGTAGCCGCCTGGTACAGCAAGGCGCGGCACGGCGGCGTTGTGCCGGTTTCGTGCACAGAAGCCCGATACGTCACCAAGCCCCGCGGCGGAAAGCCGGGCCTGGTTCAAATCCGAAAAGAAATCACGTTGAAAGTTCGGCCGGCGTTGCCCTAAGCCCTAACCCTTATCCACGAACCAATCGATCAACTCCCGTGAAATGCTGATTTTGGGCGGGATACGGGGGAGATTGTCTTTGGAAAACCAGTCTGCATGGGAGATTTCAACCTCGTCTTCCTTGATTTCACCACCCGCGTATTCGGTAATGAATCCCACCATAAGAGAATCGGGAAACGGCCAGGGCTGGCTTCCGAAATAGCGGATATTTTTAACCGATATACCCACCTCTTCCAGCACTTCCCTCCTGACACATTCTTCAAGGGTTTCACCCGGCTCCACGAACCCTGCTAGAACGCTGTAAAAATCCTCAGGGAACCGGGGGGAGTGGGCCAGGAGAATTTTGCCGTCCCTGACCACAGCGACGATAATGGCCGGAGAAAGCCGCGGGTAATTGACCAACCCGCATGCCGGACAGATTTTGGCCCTTTCGTCTTCCTTGTCTTCGTTGGCCTTTCCGCACCGGCTGCAGTATTGATGGTTCCGGTGCCATGCCAGCAAATGACCCGCCAACCCCGCCGCCTGAACCCCGTCCGTTTCGAAACGCCGAAACACCTGACGAAGTTCAACGGCCGTGAAGATATCAGGGACAACCTCGTCGCGCCGCATTTCCGCCACATAGCAGGGATGATCATTCAACATACCGAAAAAGTGCTGCCCGGCGGCGGAAAGGTCGGTTTTTTTTAAATCAGCCGCTTCAGGGATACGGGTTTTGCCGCCTTCCTGAATAACCATGAAACGTTGTTTTCGGAACAGGAACCAGAAAGCATTTTCGGGTGGCTTGAGGGGCGGTTTGGCAGTTGATAAAAAAGTCATGAGCTTCTCTCCATCAGTCAACAGGCAATTGCGCCATCGATAGCAGGCTGGTGATAAAGTGTCAAGGATGAGGGAAAACCTCGTCCATTATGCTCATTGACCTTTCGTGGTGACGCATTATATTAACGCTACACCGGGCTCTCCCAGAGCCCGTTTTTTTACGTTGTGATCGAGGCATATGATGAACAAAAAACACCAACGGGAAGTGGATCGGCGGCGCAATTTCGGCATTATCAGCCACCCCGACGCCGGCAAAACCACCCTGACAGAAAAACTGCTGCTTTTTGGCGGCGCCATCCAGCAGGCCGGCGCCATCAAGGCCCGTAAGGCCGCACGCCATGCCACCAGCGACTGGATGCGCATCGAACAGGAGCGCGGCATATCCGTTACCACCAGCGCCATGAAGTTCAATTATCGGGACTACGAGGTGAACCTCCTGGACACCCCGGGGCACCAGGATTTTTCCGAGGACACCTACCGCGTGCTGACGGCTGTGGACAGCGCTCTCATGGTCATCGACAGCGCCAAAGGCGTGGAAACCCAGACGGAAAAGCTCATGGAAGTGTGCCGCATGCGCAATACCCCCATTATCACCTTCATTAACAAACTGGACCGGGAAGGGCTTCCCCCCCTGGATCTTCTGAGCGACATTGAGGAAAAGCTTCAAATCGAGTGCGTTCCCCTGTCATGGCCCATCGGGATGGGAAAACGATTCAAAGGGGTATACAACCGGCATCACCGGGGCCTGCATCTCTTTACGCCGAGTCGATCCTCCGTATCCGGAGAAGGCCACATGATAGAAGACCTGGCCGATCCCCGACTCGATGAATTGCTCGGCAATCAGGCCGAGGATCTGCGTGAAGATGTGGAATTGCTGGATGGCGCCGCCAATCCCTTTGACCTGGACCATTATCTGGCGGGGAACCAGACACCCGTTTTTTTCGGCAGCGCCATCAACAACTTCGGCGTAAAGGAATTGCTGGATGCATTCGTTGAGATGTCTCCGCGGCCCGCGCCCCGACCCACCGTGACACGGGAGGTATCCCCTTACGAACCCGCCTTTTCAGGATTTGTATTTAAAATTCAGGCCAACATGGACATGGCCCATCGGGACCGCATCGCATTTCTGAGGGTCTGCTCGGGAACGTTCAAGCGGGGAATGAAGGTACTTCATCACCGCATCGGCAAAGAAATTGCCATTGCCAATGCTACCATATTCATGGCCCAGAGTCGGGAGAATGTTCAGGAAGCCTACCCTGGGGATATCATCGGCATCCACAACCACGGCACCATCAAGATCGGAGATACCTTTACGGAGAAAGAACCTCTCAAGTTTACGGGAATTCCCAACTTCGCACCGGAACACTTCAGGCGGATCCGATTGAAGAATCCCATGAAGACCAAGCAATTGCAGAAGGGGTTGCATCAACTGGCCGAAGAGGGCGCGACCCAGGTATTCCGACCCCTGGGAACCAGCGACTACATTCTGGGGGCGGTGGGCACTCTTCAGTTCGACGTTACAGCCAATCGCCTGAAACAGGAATACGGCGCAGATACGGTTTACGAACCCATGGATATGGCCGTGGCACGATGGGTGAGTTGCGACGATCCAAAACGCCTCAAGGAATTTCAGCAGGAAAATTCCGTTTATCTGGCCCTTGACGCGGAACAACAACTAACCTTTCTGGGCCCCAGTCAGTGGCGGCTGGAGCATGTGATGGCGCAATGGCCTGAGGTGGAATTTAAGAAGACGCGGGAGTATAATTGAGGCAACCGCCCTTACGGTGCGGCAATTCGATCCGCCAGTTTGCCCACCGCGATGGCAAAATAATTGGACCGGTTCCATTTCAGGATCACGCGGTAATTGGGATACGCCAGATAGAATGGACCACCGCTTTTGTTGGGCTGCACAAGATATGCCCGCAGGCTCTGCGGCCCGTCAACACCTTCCCCGGTAACACCCAATTCCCGCCATTCTTTGAGGGTTTTTCGGTTTTCGGCACCCACCTGTGCTTTACTGAATCCCGAAGGCAGTGAGGCTCTGCCGCCCCACCCCTGATTTTTCTTCCATCCGGACCTGGACAGATAATTGGCGGCGGAAGCCAGGGCATCGGGTACATTGTCCCAGATATCCCTTCGGCCGTCCCCGTCATAATCCACGGCATAGGTCACAAAGGATGACGGCATGAACTGAACCTGGCCCATGGCCCCGGCCCATGATCCATCCATATTTTCCACGGCAATATGGCCCTCCTCAAGGATTCTGAGGGCCCTTAAGAGTTCTTTCCTGAAAAATGCACTGCGACGGCCATCGTAGGCCAGCGTCGCCAAAGCGGCAATGACCGGATACCCGCCCGTAATTCTGCCGTATCGGGTTTCGATGCCCCAGAGGGCCACAATGTACTGGGGCTCAACCCCGTATCGGGCTCCGATCTTTTCCAGAAGACTTCGGCGATCACGATACAAACGCCGCCCGTCCCAAACGGTCTTTTCAGAAACCACCCGGTCCAGGTATTGTTTGAACGTCAGTTTAAATTCAGGTTGAGAACGGTCCAGCTTGACGACTCTGGGGATGGGTTTTACGCCGCGAAAGGCCCGGTCAAGGATTTCACTGGAAACACCCTCGGCCCGTGCTTCCTGACGGACCCCCTTCAGCCACTCCTGAAAAGATTGTTTTTCCCCGCCACTTACCTGGCCAATACCCACAAACCAAAGAAAGACCAGTACCATTAACGAGACAGCCCCCCGGTTTCCGGTAAAAACCTGATTCCGCATCTTCCATAACACCACACCAAACGTCCTGAACACCAACATACAGCCGCCCATTGCATCACTCCTCTGGTTCGTCAGAGTAAAGAGGATATCATATTCCATGCAAAAAACAACCTCGCGGAACAAAATAAATTCCTGCCTTTAAAGCCATAATGCTCATCCACTCGCGGGGCCACACAATTCGTTCCCATCAACCTTGACACCGAATACTGATTTCTCCTACACTCCCCGTAACATTACCCGGGCTTTCTTCACTGCCTGAAAATCAAACCCTACAAACATGCGGTTCATCCGGATATGTCCCAACACCTTCACAGCATCACCCAAATGGTTCTTGAGCACCAGAGGGAATTATCGCTCTTTATGCTGTGCCTTATCCTGCTGCTTTTGTTTTTTATTTTCCTAAGGGTATCCAGGAAACAGACTTCAGATCATATCCTCCGTCTTCAGGAGCAGTTGAACCGTTTTGATGACCGCCTTCAGGCGGTATTAACGGCTTTGAAAGAGGAAAGTGCTCAAAACCGGACTGAATCGGCCCGTCAGGCGCACCTGAATCGGGATGAAATTGGAAAAAACATCCATGAGATGACGGACGGCCTCCTTCAACGGATCAATGAAAATGCGGGGATGCAGAAAGGCCAGCTCGATTCCTTTGCCCGGCAACTGGTGGCGCTAACCCAGATCAACGAGGAAAAGTCCGAGGCCATTCGGAAATCCGTAGACGTCCAACTGAGAACCATAAGAGAGGAAAACAATAGAATACTCGAACAGATACGAACAACAGTGGATGAACAGCTTCATATAAATCTTGAAAGAAGGGTCGGGGAATCTTTCAAACAGGTGAGCGAACGGCTGGAACAGGTATACCGGGGTCTCGGGGAAATGCAGCACCTGGCAAACGGCGTGGGGGATTTAAAACGGGTGCTCACCAATGTGCGAACACGGGGTACCTGGGGAGAAGTCCAACTGGGAGCCATCCTGGAGCAGATCCTCACACCGGACCAGTACGACACCAATGTGGCCACCAAAAAGAACAGCCGCGAGCGGGTGGAATTCGCTCTCCGGCTTCCCGGCCGGGGAAAAGATTCGGACCAGGTGGTATGGCTTCCCATGGATGCCAAATTCCCCCGGGAGGACTATCAGAGACTGCTGGACGCTCTGGAGAATGCCGACAAGGAAGCCGCGGACCACCACCTGAAACAGTTGGAGATGAGGATCAGGGCAGAGGCAAAAGCCATTCACGAAAAGTATGTGGCACCGCCCCAAACAACAGATTTTGCCGTGATGTTCCTACCGGTGGAAGGCCTGTATGCGGAGGTGTTGCGCAGACCCGGCTTGTGCGACGCGCTTCAGCGGGAACACCGCGTTGTGGTGACCGGCCCCACCACCCTTTCCGCCCTCCTCAACAGCCTTCAGATCGGTTTTCGTACCCTGGCCATTGAAAAACGCACGAGCGAAGTATGGGAACTGCTGGAAGCCCTTAAAACCGAATTCGGCCGTTTCGGAGATTCCCTGGCCAAGACAAAGAAAAAGCTGCAGGAAGCCGGCAATACCATTGACCAGGCGGAGGTACGCAGCCGGGCTATTTCCCGCAAGCTTTCCAAAGTGGAGGAAATATCGCCGGGTGATCATGACACGGAATGAACGGGCTTTCAGTGTTGCATGAACCTTCATTGTTCACAGCAAAAACCCTGGGAGGAATACCATGGTGCACAACAATATCGCCGTAAAAGCCTGTTTTGCAGCCGTCCTTGGCTTTTTGATCACGGTCGTCTTCATCTGCCAAAGTTTTGCAGCCGCCTCCCCTTCCCTTCACCTCAGCCGTATCACCCCTTCCGGAACGGATGTCCCGACCGGCAGGCAGATCGTGTTCCAATTTGACAGACCCGTTGTACCCATGGGGCGCATGACGCGAAAGGCATCGACCTGCTCTAATTTCTTGGGCTCCATTGTCATCACCCCTTCTCTCAAATGCCAGTGGCGCTGGCTCAACAGCCAGGCCCTGTCCTGCCAACTGGATGAAAAATCAGCCCTTACACCCGCCACCCGTTATGCCATTGTGGTCAATCCGGGAATCAAAACCATAGATGGCGCCACACTTGAAAAATCGGTACACCGAAGCTTCACAACCATCCGTCCCAAAGTTCGGAACGTGTGGTTCAAGACATGGAGAGCCCCTGGAACGCCGGTCATTCGACTGACATTCAACCAACCGGTTTTCAGGGATTCCGTGCGGGAACACCTCTTTTTCGCGTCCTACCCCGGGACGGAAAGTCTCACGGGAGTCACGGTTTCACCGGACCCGGACATCAAGGAAAAACCCCTCACCAGTGCCAAAAAGGGCTCACAAAGGGAAGCCCGGCGGTTCTGGCTGGTGTCGCCACAAAAAGAGTTGCCTCCGGATTTGAAGGTAGCGCTCCTTGTGGAACCCGGTATCGCTTCATTCGAGGGCCCGGAAAAAGGGATCGAAAAACGGATTCTGGTCTCCTTTTCCACCTTTCCCCCATTTGCTTTTGAGGGGATAGAATGCACCGATAACACCGGAAAAACCATTCACATGGCCCCAAACGACCCCCATCCCTTTAAAAATCGGTGCAACCCCCTGAGACAGGCGGCCCTGGTCTTCTCATCGCCGGTCATCGCTGAAGAAGTTAAAGAAAACGTCACCTTTACACCGGATCTGGCAGGGGGGCGTACCGACTATGACCCCTGGGCCAACCGGTCCGGGCATTCAAGCCTCAGCTATCCTCACAAAAGGGGACAGACCTACCGGGTCTGGATTCCGGAACTGCTCAAAGCTTTTCTGGAATACCGGTTGGAGAGTCAGAAAAACACCCTCAGAGATGAATTCGGACGTCCTCTGAAGATCCCCATGGATATGCGCTTCATGACAGATCACCGCCTGCCCGATTTCGTTCTCACACACCGGGAGGCGGTTCTTGAAAACGGGGTGAATTCAGAGGTTCCACTGGTGGTGACCAACCTTAACAAAGTCAATATCACCTATGACCGGCTAACGGTTCATGGAAAAAAGACCGGGTTAACGCATGAGATCCGAATTCCAAAGGTCCCGGACATCGCTTTCAAAATCCCCATGGAAGCCCGCCACATGCTCGATGGCGCATCGGGGGTAATCCAGGGAACGGTACAATCCCGACCCCACATAAAGAAAAGCCCCTGGGAACGCTGGTTCATGGCCCAGGTGACCTCTTTTCAAGTGCATGTGAAAATCGGGCATTACAATACCCTTATCTGGGTCACAGATTTTGCCACGGGCGAACCGGTTGAAGGGGCCCGAGTGAGCCTTTACCGGAATACCTACGGCGCCCTTCCCAAAACCCCCACCCGGCTGACACACGGCACAACGAATACCGACGGCATTGTCATGCTGGCGGGAACAAAAACCATCGACCCGCTGCTGACCACTTTGGAATCCTATGGCCTGAAAAAGCCCCACCTTTTCGCGCGGATTCAAAAAGAGGAAAACATGGCGATCCTTCCCCTGGACGGACCTTTCAGAGTGGACGTCTACCGGGCAAGCGGGAACACCCTCTGGCCGGACATGCGAAAAAATTTCGGGCATATGCACGCCTGGGGAACCACGGCCCAGGGGGTGTACCGGGCGGGTGATACGGTGCAATATAAGCTGTACGTGCGGAACCAGGATAATGAGACCTTCGTGCCATCACCCCAATCCGGATACGCGCTCAAGGTGATGGACCCCATGGGGAAAAAGGTGTACCAGGTGCCTGACTTGACCCTCAATGAGTTCGGCGCCGCCAGCGGCCAATTTCAGGTTCCCAGAACCGGTGCCGTGGGATGGTATCGTTTCGAACTCTCAGCATCCTTTGCCAAGTGGACCCGGGAACCCATGCGGGTGCTGGTGAGCGATTTCACCCCGTCCCCCTTCAAGGTCACCACCGATTTGAACGGACGGTTCTTTAAAACCGGGGACCGGGTGGATATCGCCACACACGCCCGGCTACATGCGGGCGGACCCTACACGGATGCCCATAACCGCGTCACCGCCATCATAAAAAGCCGGCCGCTGACCCTGAAAAGCCAGGCTTTTCAGAACTTTCAGTTTGACACCACCCTGCCCAAAGCTCCCCCGGAAGCGACCGTTTATCAAACGGATAACCGGTTGGACAACCAGGGAAACGCAAAATCCGGCTTTACCCTGGCAGACGGAAAAATCCTGTACGGCCAATTGATGGTGGAAAGCGCCGTTCGGGATGACCGGGGGAAATCCATCGCCGGAAGAGTCCACGCGGCTTATGCCGCCCGTGACCGCTACGTGGGACTTCGACGTCTTATGTGGGTGATGGAAGAGGATCAGCCAGCCTCGGTTGAACTGCTGGTGGTGGACGGCAGGGAAAAGCCCCTCAAGGGTGTCCCCATTACAGTAACCCTTGCCCGAAGGGAGACCAAAGCGGCGCGTGTCAAAGGGGCCGGAAATGCCTATATCACCCATTACACCCATCAATGGGTGGATGTGGAACAAAAGGAAGTCATATCCGGTTCAAAAACCGTTCCCTGTTCCCTCACCCCTCTGGCCCCCGGTTCCCACCGCATTACGGCCGTCATCAAAGACGCCAAAGGGCGGTCCCACGAAACACGAATGGTTCAGTGGGTCATCGGAAAAGGACAGGTGGTGTGGAATGAACGTCCTGACAACCGCCTGGAAATCATTCCCGAAAAGAACCGTTATGCTGCGGGCGACCGGGCCCGATACCTGGTTAAGAACCCCTTCCCCGGTGCAAAAGCGCTCGTCACCATAGAGCGATACGGCATTTTAAGGCATTGGGTGCAGACCCTTCCAGGCAGCACTCCCATGATTGAGTTTGAAGTGAAACAGGATGAAACCCCGGGATTTTATCTATCCGTGGTGGTCATGTCCCCGAGGGTTGAGAACCCGCCGCTTAAAACCGGCCAGGTGGACCTGGGGAAACCCGGGTTTCGCATGGGTTACGTGAAGACCGCTGTTTCTGACCCCCGTAAAGAAATTGCGGTAGATGTGAAGCCGGAGCATGAAACCTACAAACCCCAAGACCGCGTCACCGTAAAATTGACGGCCACCGTGGCCGAAAAATCAAACCCGGGACCCGTTGAACTGGCGGTGGTGGTCCTGGACGAAGCGGTATTTGATCTTATCGCCAGGGGACGCGACTATTTCGATCCCTACAAAGGCTTTTACACCCTGGACGGGCTGGACCTTGAGAACTTCAGTCTTCTCATGGGGCTGGTGGGACGACAGAAATTCGAAAAGAAAGGCGCCAACACAGGCGGCGGCGGTGGGGCTGATATCAGTCTTCGGTCCATATTCAAATTCGTCAGCTACTGGAACCCGTCCGTCATGGCCGATGAACAGGGTAAAGCCGAAATAACATTTCAAGCCCCCGACAACCTCACCGGCTGGCGGGTCCTGGCCATGGCCGTCACCCCCGGAGACCGCATGGGGCTGGGCCAGGGAAAATTCAAGGTCAACCAACCCACTGAAATCCGACCCGTCATGCCCAATCAGGTCATTGAGGGGGACCGATTTCAAGCCGGTTTCAGCGTTATGAACCGCACTTCGGAAAAGCGGCATCTGACCATTGACGTCACGGCCCGGGGGCCCATTCGGGTCCCCACGAATAAAACCAGTGAAGAAAAGACATTTGAAATTTCTCTTTCACCCTTTAAACGACACACGGTCTGGTTGCCCATTGAAACCATTGGGGAGGGACGAATTCAATTTACAGCAAAGGCATGGGACAAACGGGACGGAGACGGGGTCACCCATGCTATCACGGTCAATAAACGCTATTTCCTTGAAACGGCCGCCCAGTACGGCAGCACTTTACAACCGTCCATCAGCGAAGCCGTTGCGTTTCCAAAAGAGATGCGAACCGATGTGGGCGAGGTCACCATCGAAGTGTCGCCTACGGTGCTGGGCAACCTGGAAGGGGCTTTTCAGTATTTGAAAAATTACCCCTACACCTGCTGGGAACAAATCCTCACCAAAGGGGTGATGGCTGGCCATTACACCTCTCTCAAAGGGTACCTTCCTTCCCATTTCAAATGGCCTGGAAGCCAAGAATTGCCCGACAAAACCCTCCACAGGGCCTCGGATTTTCAAGCACCCAATGGCGGGATGACCTACTATATACCCGAAAACCGGTATGTAAGCCCCTACCTGAGCGCCTACACGGCCTTGGCTTTTGCGTGGCTTCGTGGCGCAGACCACAAAATCCCTCATATGGTGAAGCAAAAGCTTTATGCTTACCTATCAACGCTGCTTCGCCGCAACACGCTTCCCGACTTTTATTCCAGGGGAATGGCATCCACGGTGCGGGCAGTGGCCCTGGCGGCCCTGGCGAAAGAAGGTCAAATTAACGCTTCGGATCTGGAACGGTACGCTCCCCATGTGGATGAGATGAGCCTCTTCGGGAAAGCCCATTTCCTGCTGTCTGCTATTTCGGTTCCCGGTACTGATGCACTGCGCGCCAAGGTGACTGAGAAAATCCTGAACCATGGCAATGAATCGGCTGGAAAGATGGTTTATAGCGAAACCATTGACAACGATTTCGCCCGCATATTGGCATCGCCTCTCCGGACCAACGGAGCTGTATTGAGCGCACTGGTCGCCTATGCGGGAACCGGCCCGGGAAAAACCGCGGTGGGTGACATCCCCTTCAAACTGGTGCGATTCATCACCCAGACCCGGAAAAAGAAGGATCACTGGGAGAACACTCAAGACAATATATTCTGCATAAAGGGGCTCATTGATTACGCCGCACGTTATGAAGACAAAGCCCCTGATTTTACTGCCCGAGCCCTCTTTGACCAAGAGATCATGGGCCAGGTACGATTTGCCCACATGCGGGACGGGGCAAAAACCTTTACACGGCCCGTCCGGGAACAGGACCCCGGGAAAACCGCCACCATCAACCTGGAACGAAACGGCCAGGGGCGCCTTTACTACGCCACCCGATTGTCCTATGCACCCACGGGGGAAGGCAAAAAATCAGTGAATGCGGGCATTGAAATTCACCGGGAGTACAGTTTTCTTCAGGGCAGCACATGGCGACTCCTCAAAAACCCCATGCGTCTTGAACGGGGGGATCTGGTACGGGTAGACCTCTTCTTGTCCCTGCCTGCGGCCCGCAACTTTGTGGTGGTGGATGATCCGGTTCCGGGAGGTCTGGAACCGGTGAACCGTGATCTGGCAAACGCCTCCACAGTGGATGCGAACCCGGGGGTTTATAAGGCGGCCGAAGGCTCCTGGTGGTTCCAACACTCCGACTGGTCCGGTTACCGCAACTCCCGATGGAGTTTCTACCATTCCGAACTGCGCCACAACGCCGCCCGATTCTACTCGGAATACCTGCCCGCCGGAAATTACCATCTCTCCTACACGGCCCAAGTTATTGCGCCGGGGAAATTCACGGTTCTGCCCGTCCGTGCAGAGGAGATGTACGATCCGGACATTTACGGACGCGGGGTACCGGATCTGCTCATGGTGGATCAGGCTTCCCGAAACTGAGTGAGGCTATTTCGGTGATCCGATGGTAACCGGTTTCGTATCATATGCTTTTGGAAATCCCTCACCATAATAAAATATCTTTTTGATATTCCATGTAAAACCTGAAAAATTTCCCAGGCCATCCTTGACAAAACCCGACCGATATGAGACGGATCATGTGTTTTGGAGGATCATCCGATTACAAACCACGGTCACCCAGCCGGCCGGCATTGGATTTTTATTGGGATCCTTAAATTGCAGACGGAGATGAACCATGATGAGGCCTATTTATTTCTGCTTACTGATTGTTCTGATAGTTACAGGATGCACAGACGATAACGCCCACGATTCGGCTGACTATTCAAATGCAAAAGAAATGACGGTAAGCTTTACATGGCCCAGCGATTATTCAAAATGTTTTGATCTGAGAAATCCGGAACTAAAGATTTCAGATATTCCAGCGGGTACCGAATATTTCAGGGTTGATGTAATTGATATACAAAACAATAATTTCAGTCATGGTGGAGGGACCGTTTACAACAGGGGCAAGGGGAAAATTGGCTTGGGGACTTTAGGCGAATATTATGGCCCCTGTCCTTCCAAATCACCACACGGATATGGAATGTATGAATTCACCGTTTTGGCGTATAATTCAGATGATGTGGTCATTGGCATTGGAAGTGATTCTAAGGAATTTCCTTAAAAAATTGTAGGCCGACAAATAACCGGCACCCAAAATCCGGGGGACGTGGACGAATTCAGCGTGCCTTGGGCCACCAAAGGGGGTATCCCATGGGTTACGAAGTTAATACGGTTGAGATGAAAGAGACGTTTAAGGTTTGTCCGTCCTGTGGATACGAAGATGGCTTTCACTCCATGTTCAGAAAGGAGGACGATATCACCCAATGGCTCTTTATCTGCCCGTCATGTCACGAAATTTTCGATATCGGTTTCACCGTTTAGTTTTTTACCGTTGTGAGACGCAAAACAGCCATTACAGTCCTCATAACAGGAGGACTTCTGCTCACCGCCGCGGGTGTTCTTGCCTGGAAGACCGTTAACGACCTTAGGCCCCCCCCCACCTCTCTTGATTTTGAAACGGGCAACATCCGAAAAGTTCAAATCCTGGACAGAAACCACATCCCCCTGACGGTGACCTACCAGAACCGGTGGAATATTCATGACAATGTGCCCCTTCATGAGATTCCGCCCCTTCTGCAACAGGCGTTTGTGACATCCGAAGACAAACGTTTCTACCAACACCATGGCGTGGACTGGCGGGCGCGCCTGAAGGCGCTTTTCCAGAACATCAGATCCTTCCGGGCTGAGAGAGGGGCCAGCACCATCACCGAGCAGGTGGTGCGCATGTGGAACCCGAGACCCCGCACCCTGTGGTCCCGCTGGCTGGAAGGGTTTGAGGCGGCCCGCCTCGAAAAGGATTTTTCAAAGGGTCAGATTCTGGAATGTTACCTCAACCAGGTACCTTACGCTGCCCAACGCCGGGGGGTGGTGCAGGCGGCCCGGTATTACTTTGACCGGGACCTGGAAACCCTGAGCCATCAGGAGATTCTGGCCCTGGCGATCATGGTGCGGGCCCCCGGCCGCCTCGATCCACACAAGAACCCGGACCGCCTTAAAAAGCCCATTCTCCATCTGGCCCGGAAAATGCTCAAGGAAAAACGGATCCCCCAGGCAGTGCTTAACCACCTCCAGAGCATGCCGCTTCAGAGTAGAAAGGCCTCCCTTACGATCAGGGCCGAGCATTTCGTACACCACATTTACAGCACCACGCCGCCATACCATCTGGCCCCTTTGAATCGTGTGCGCACGACTCTGAGCGCCCCCCTTCAGCAGAAACTCCAGGCCATCCTGGATCAAAGGCTTGGGGATTTGAAGCGAAAAGACGTTCATAACGGTGCCATATTGGTTGTGGATCATGAAAAAAACGAAGTCCTGGCCTGGGTTAACGGCGGCAAATCAAAAAACGGGGTAATGGAAAGCTGGATTGATGCGGTGACCACACCGCGTCAACCCGGGTCCACCCTCAAACCCTTTCTTTACGCCATGGCCCTTGAAAAAGGATGGACCGCCGCCACCCGGGTAGATGACCTACCTTTGGCCGCGCCGGTGGGTCGCGGGCTCCACACGTATCACAACTACAGCCGAATCCATTACGGTCCCCTGCCCCTTCGTCTCGCCCTGGGGAACTCCCTGAACATACCGGCTGTGCGCACCATCCAGTTTGTGGGGGTGGATGGCTTTTTAAACGGCCTCAGACGGTTGGGGATCCACAGTCTGCATCAACACCCGGACCATTATGGTGAAGGTCTTGCCCTGGGGAACGGCGAAATCACCTTGCTGGAACTGGTGGGCGCTTATACGGTGCTGGCAAGCAAGGGCATTTACCGTCCATTAATAACCATTCTAGACGAAGAACGCCGGAAGCAAAAAACAGACCCGGTGTTTACCCCGGAAACCACTTCCATCATCGGCAACATCCTGTCGGACCCAGGCGCCAGAAAGCTCGAATTCGGACAGGGAAGCTTGCTGAGGTTTCCGGTTCAGACCGCCATCAAAACAGGGACTTCCAGTGACTACCGGGATGCCTGGGCCGTTGGGTATAATGATCGATTCACCGTGGGGGTGTGGGTGGGGAACCTGGACCACCGGGCCACCCTCGGGGTTACCGGCGCAACGGGGCCCGCTCTCATCTTGAGAAGTGTCTTTGCGGAACTCAACCGTAACCGGCAAACCCGACCCCTTTATGTGAGCTCTCAGCTCACAAAACGGGATATCTGCCGGGAAACCGGTCTCTCCGCTGACGGACAATGCATCACCTTCAGCGAATGGTTTGCACCGGGAACCGAACCTGAAAGCCGACCAACGCCTCAACCCTTCCATAGGCGCCCCTATCTTCAACGCCCTTCCCACGGACTGCAGCTGGCCATGGATCCCCGCATACCGGATGATCACGAAGCGTTCCAGTTCCAAATGGCCAACTTGCCTGAAGATTCTACGGTAAACTGGTATGTGGATGGCAAACATGCCGCAACAACACTCTCCCGAAATTTTCTGTGGTCCCTTTCAAAAGGGCCCCACCGGGCCATGGCCAAAGTATGGATTTCCGGCACCAACGCCCCAATGGAAACGGATTGGGTAAATTTCATGGTAAAGTAACGTATTGTCGGATACGATGGTGTTAAACACACATGAACAGCACAATCCACAGATCCGCCATCAAAAAAACATGAGGGAAAATCTTGCCCCGAAATCCCAATAACCTTTCAACAGACCTTCACGGCGCAGGGCGTTTAACCATTGACGCCATTATCGGCGTTACCCACATGGTGGAATCATTACATGGCACCATAACCGGCTTATCAAGGATATTGGGTCCAACGGAACAAAATCGGACCAAAGGTATCACGAAAATGGTTTACCGGAACATCCGCACGGTTACCGAATGGGTGGGCAGCGGAGTCGATGCTCTTCTCGACCGACCCGGTTCCATGCCCGGCAAAAAAGACGCCGTCCCCTCCCCCGGTCGCGAAGCATTTCTTTCGGCACTAAATGGTGTCCTCGGCGATCATCTTGTGGCGACTGACAATCCCCTTGCCGTCTCAATGCAATTTCGCCGGAATGGAAAACCATTAAACGAGGAAACGCTTTCAGAAACGATTCAGCAGTCGGGCGGCAAAATTGTGGTCATGGTGCACGGTTCATGCATGAATGATCTGCAATGGAACAGGCAGGGGCACGATCATGGCGCCGCCCTGGGCCGCGATCTGGGATTCACACCCCTTTACATCCATTACAACACCGGGCTCCACATTTCTGAAAACGGGAAAAAATTCTCAGACCTTCTTGAAAGAACCATTGTGCCATCGGGTAAACCCATAACGCTTTTCATGGTTGCCCACAGTATGGGAGGGCTCGTTTCCCGAAGCGCCTGCCATTATGGGAAGACATCCGGCCATACCTGGATGAATCATCTCAAAAAACTCGTATTCCTGGGCACGCCCCATCACGGTGCACCGCTGGAGAAATGCGGCAACTGGATTGATAAACTACTGGAAATAAGCCCCTATAGCACTCCCTTTTTCCGTTTGGGGAAAATCAGGAGCTGCGGCATCACGGATCTGCGTTATGGCAACGTGCTGGAAGATGATTGGAAAAGTTGCGACCGATTCAATGTTAGCAGTGATCAGCGAATCCCCGTACCACTTCCGGAAGGTGTCGCATGTTACTCAATCGCCGCAAGCAGCGGCAAAGAATCCAAAAGATTGAAGGATGCATTTTTAGGAGACGGTCTCGTGACCATAAGCAGCGCTTTGGGCCGCCATAAAAAAATTGAATTCCATCTCTTAATGCCACAAGCCCATCAGTGGGTCGGCCAAAACATGAACCATATGGATCTTCTGAACCATCCGAAAGTGTATGAAACCATAAAAGAGTGGTTAAAAACATGAGCATGGAAACTGACGCTTCCCCAGTGAGGAGCCGTTTCATAGATGAACCATAAACGAAATTTCATTTTCCTGCTGGGATTTTTGACTATCCTTCTCCCCCCCGCTGTCACCTGCCGGCCCAACATCGCCGCATCATCCACCGTTAGACCCACATCTGAAGAACACCCATCCTCATCACACCGGTTGACGCCCGCACAACAGCATTCCGGGGAACTCCTGGCGTATCTTTTGAAGGTGGTTCTGGGCCGGGCAGGCCAACTCAAATCAAGAGAAGACTGGCGGGTGAGGGCCGCTGATGAACCCCTTGACTTCAACCATATTGTGAAGGTCATGCGGAACCCCGAAAAAAATCAGCTGGATTTCATGGTATTGGATCCCGACATCCTGGATCTGAGCCAGGTCCTTTTCCATTACGACGAAAAATTAAGCCTTTACAAAGGGGACTACGGGGTCACCAGCGTTTATCCCGCACCCGAAATTCTGGCGCTCCGTCTGTTCCTCCTCAAAAAAATCAATTCCGGGGAAAAGATGGATCTGGACGTGTTTATGCAGCGGGAAAGGAACCTGCACGACAAAGGCTACCAACCGTCTTCAGAGGACCTGGCCGCCACAGGCCTGTCAAAAACGGAAATGGCGTTCCTGCGCGATATTTTTTTGAGTGAACCGGCTCTATACCGCTATTTGACCTACCCGTTTCTCTTGAAAGCGTTAGGGGAAACAGGTGTTTTTGTTTCCGGAGAACTGACAGAAAGCATCATTCAGGCCGCCCGTTATACCCCTTTCCGGTGCAAGCCCATGGACTTTGGGGAAAACCATGATGCGATCAGGATTGCGTTTTTGCCCTCCATGACCAAGGAATTTGTCTATGGAAAAGATGCGGCATCCCTTTCCCGGCACGGCTTTAAACCCACCGAATTTCTGGATGGGATCTTCAACAAACTGAAAATGGAAATCCTTGAAACCACCCGGGAAACCCTCAAGCGGAAACTATCGAAACCGCCGTACCCGAAACTCACGGAACGCCGGTGGGCCAAGCTGTGGCAGCAGCTTAAAAAGCGTGACATCGCCTTTTATGTTGAAAACGAAAGACCCCTGGTCATTTACCCGGAAAATGCGGCACAGGTCATCGGCGAGGTCTGTCCCGAAGCGGATTTCACGGTCATCCTTATGGGCAAGAACATTTACCGCGCCATATTTTTTAACCCGCTAAACGATCTTTACCCCTCTGTGAACCGGCTTTACATGGACATCATGGATATTGAGTACCATCAGGGGGGGGAAGAAATCGATGCCATCAGCCGGTTCATCTGTTCACGTCTTATGAACCGGATCGGGCATCTGACCGAAACCATGGCGGAATAAAGGGGCTCTTCCTTCGAAGAGCCCCCATGGGGTCGGCTTTTTCTGGAAAGGAGGAAGGTTAATTCCAGCAACCGCCGCCCCAATTTCCTCGGGATCCGCCGCGGCCTCTACCGTACCCGCCGCCATATGCACCACCATAGGTGCCCTGGGGTGCCAGCTTGCGGGCTTCCAGATTGTAGGCCAGGCGTTTTTCCGCCATCTGCCCCTTCATTTCGCTGATATCCTTCTGTAAGGCCTGCAGTTTTGCTGTATCGGGATTTTCCCCGTTCAAGAGGAGCGACATCTCGTTTTGTTTACGCCAGATATTGTTTCTCAAGGTTGAAGTTTCAGTATTAAATTTCTGGTCCAGGCTATTGAGTTCCTTTTGCTGCTCAGGGGCCAGAGCGGGATTACTCCCCTGATTCCGCCAGCAATTCTCGGGGCCACCGCTCTGTCCACCGCCGGAACATCCTCGTCCCCATCCGGGACCCCTCGCGAATACGGGATAAGCCATGACACTAACCAACAATAATACGCCTAATACGGTTACCAGTTTTTTCATGTTGCACCTCCAAAGTTTTAAAAAGGGTTTGATGTTTGAAACCATTCTCATTTGCAAACCGTTTAGAGCAAAGGGTGTGCCAAAGCATGCGACGTCCCTTAACATGCTTAAAATACAATATTTTACAGATTCCGGCTCTTAAAACCCAATATACTCTTGTGAAGACCGTTTAAAAATAGGATACTTTGTACCCGGTTCTCTTCCCCGGACGGGTATAAAGTATCCACATGGGTGATCAGGAGGGATACTTTCGTATGCACGTTTCCTGCTTAAAACCGGTTTTTCGATCTCGGTATTATTTTTGCACGACAAAACCGTTATGAACCGTAACCATCAAAAAAAGAAACCGTGGCTCTGGGTTCCCCCCTGGGTGGTCATCGGTGCCGTACTGGTACTGGCACCGATTTTTTTCTTCCTGACGGTGGATTCCATCAACCGCCAGAAGGGAAACACCATCGCCCTTTTAAAGGAAAAAGGGGCGGCACTCATCCGATCCTTCGAAGCCGGCGCCCGAACCGGCATGATGGGCATGCGATGGGGCGGCGCCCAGGTACAACGGTTGCTCTCGGAAACCGCCCAGCAAAAGGATATTGCCTACATCCTGGTGACCGATGCGGCGGGAACCATCCTGGCGGACAGCGATCCCGGCAATATCGGAAACCCTTATGGTAAACACCTTGATTTGAAACAAATTTCCCAATCCCATTCCCTTCACTGGCGTGAGGTTTACACCGGAGACGGAAAAAAAGTATTTGAAGTGTTCCGCCAGTTCGTTCCCATGCGGGGCAGAAGCGGTGGACATGGCGCGGGGAGGGGCTCTAAAATGAGATCGGGCGACTGGTGCCGGGGGCATATGAATCCTGGAAACGCATCTGATCGCGGATCCCAGGTGATCTTTGTGGGATTGGACATGACGTCGGTTGAAGATGCCGCCGGGGAAGACATCCGCCACAGCATCTTTCTGGGCTTCATCTTTCTCCTCATCGGGTTCGCCGGCATCGTAACCCTGTTCATGGCGCAGGCCTATCGTTCTGCCAGGACCTCCTTTTCCAGAGTCAAAGCCTTTTCAGACAACCTGGTTGAAAACATGCCCATGGGGCTTATTGCCATCGATCAGGAAGAACGGATCGCCTCTTTCAACCAGACCGCTGAATTCATGCTCGGAATCAGCGGCCATGAGGCCCTTGGAAAGGGACTCCCCGGAATTTTACCCCGCTCTTTCCAGGATTTCTTCGAGGGGTTGAAATGGGAATCAGGGCCCATCAACAGGGAACTGAAGGCTTCTCTGGACCATGAAAGGACTTTGCCCCTGGAGGTCATTGGTACTGCATTGACAGGGGAAGACGGCGCACCCCTGGGCTGGGTGATCCTTTTCAGGGACTTAACCGAGATTCAGCACCTCAAAAGGGAGGTTGCCCGAAGTCAGCGTCTGGCATCCATCGGCAGGCTGGCGGCTGGGGTGGCCCACGAAATCAGGAATCCCTTAAGTTCCATCAAGGGATTTGCCACCTATTTCAAAGAGCGGTACCGCGACACACCGAAGGACCACCAGACCGCCGAAATCATGATCCAGGAGGTTGAACGGCTTAACCGGGTCATCGGACAACTCCTGGAATTCGCCCGGCCCATGTCCATCCAAAGAAAGGCCACCCAACTGGGTGACCTGATTCGCCATTCCCTGAAAATGGTGGAAGGGGACGCAAAACAAAAAGGTGTCACCCTCGACATGGAAAGCGACCCCCATGTGGAAACGGTTCAGATTGACCCAGACAGGATCAAGCAGGTTCTCTTGAATTTATATTTGAACGCCATGGAAGCCATGGAAGAAGGCGGCAACCTTTCCGTAGCGTTTTTAGGAATGCCCACAAACCATAGCATTCAAATTACCGTGTCGGACACGGGTCCGGGGATCAAACCGGAAGATCTTCCGAATTTGTTTGATCCCTATTTTACCACAAAGCCCTCCGGAACGGGCCTGGGGCTTGCCATTGTCCACAAGATCATAGAATCTCATGAAGGGGAAATTCAGGTGGAAAGCCTGGTCGGGGAAGGGACTACCATCACCATGGTCATCCCCCATGCCCTGGAGGATTAAATCCATGACGAACAAAGAAAAAACGATCCTGGTGGTGGACGATGACCATGCCCACAGGATCATGTTGCGTACCCTTTTATCCGGGTGGGGCTACGGGGTGGAAGAAGCGGACGATGGCCGGACGGCCATTTCAAAAGTCCACGGAAAATCATTCGACCTCATATTGATGGACATCCGTATGGTCAAAGTCTCGGGGCTTGAGGCCCTGGCCGAAATTCGGGACTTTAACCCCTCCATTCCCATCATCATCATGACCGCTTATTCCTCCGTTGAAACGGCTGTTACAGCCCTTAAAAAAGGGGCTTACGATTATCTGACCAAACCCCTGGACTTTGATGAATTGCAGCTGGTCATGGCGCGGGCCATGGATCACAGGCTCCTGAAAGAGGAAAACGCCATCCTGAAAGAGCGACTGGGAAATCAGTTTAATACCCAGAACATCATTGGCCGCAGCCACGTCATGGTCACGCTTCTCGAAACCGTGGCCCAGGTGGCCCCTTCGGAAGCGACGGTCCTGGTGACCGGGGAGTCTGGGGCGGGCAAGGAATTAATTGCGGGGGCCGTCCATTACAACAGCCCGCGAAAAGATGGATCCTTCATAAAGATGAACTGCGCGGCCGTCACCGAAACCCTTCTGGAGTCGGAACTGTTCGGCCATGAAAAGGGGGCTTTCACCGGGGCACACAAACGACAAGAAGGAAAATTCCGCCTGGCTGACGGGGGAAGTCTGTTCCTGGATGAAGTGGGTGAGATGTCCCTGTCCATGCAGGTGAAACTGCTGCGGGCCCTGCAGGAAATGGAGTTTTTCAGGGTTGGCGGAGAAGAACTGCTCAAAGTGGATGTGCGGGTCATCGCGGCGACCAACAAGGACCTGCACAAGGAAGTTACGGCAGGCCGTTTCCGTGAGGATCTCTATTACCGGCTGAACGTGGTAGCGCTGGCGGTCCCCTCCCTGACCGACAGGACTGAGGATATCCCATTGCTGGCCCGTCATTTCCTGGACGGTTTTTCCGAAAAAAACCACAAGAAGCTCAAAGGATTTTCCCCCCATGCCATGGACCAGATGCTGCGGTACAGCTGGCCTGGGAATGTCCGGGAATTGATGAATGCAGTGGAGCGGGCCGTCGTCATGAGTCGACTGGAGTATATTCAACCCCATGATCTACCCATGGAGGTCCAGAACTTTCAACCGGAAAATGCCGTTGATCCCTCCCTGCACATACCGGATGAGGGCATTTCCCTTGAAAAAATGGAAAAAGAAACCATCCTGAAGACACTGGCTTCCACCTCCGGCAACAAGAGCGAGGCCGCCCGCAGACTGGGTATTACGCGAAAAACCCTCCGCAAGAAATTGAAAAATTACGAGGTCCAGACCTGAAAACCGCTAGAACTCAGCGGTCAACCGCAGCCCGAAAATCCAACCCCGGGGGCTCTCCCCCAAAGCCATTGAATCTTTCATATACTGAACATCCCCGGTTACCCCGAAGATATGGTTGAAAACCATCCTGGCGTAAACCTCAAAGACGTCCGTGTAATCAATCCCTCGATTGCCACCCCCCATTCGGGCGCAACCGATCCCCACATTGTCGCCTTCACGTCCCCACAGCTTGCCGCTGATGTTCAGTCCCCCTGAGTAAATATTGCTGAAGTCAACAGAAGCCTTGTCGCTGTGCTGGCCGAGACGGAGCCAGGCCCCCAGGGTTTCCCCCAGCTGCTGATCGAAAGAAAACAATGCTGCGACCTTCCGTTCTTTTCCGGTTCCGGCCACATTGATGAAATCCCTGCTGGTGGTATCCACAATCAGGCGATAATTCCCTTCCCCAAGCCCGAAATCCACCTGGCAACCCAACTGGATGCCGTAAAAATTGTAAGGCGAATCAAATTGGCCTTCTTCACCGTTGCTCCCGAGCGCCATGCCCACGCCTTTCACTGAGAACCTGCCCATCTGCCATTCAAAGGCCGCACCCAGATCGTAACTAGGCAGGAACATATTGGGGCCGTTTATGAGCGCCTGGTTCATGAACTGTGTGAATTCATCGTTGGCAAAGGCATTTTCATCCATGTAATCCGTGGAATCGATAATGCCGACCGTTAACCCCAGGGTTTTGTTTTCGTTGAAGGTAAATGTGTGTTTGTACCAGGCCGTAAGCAGATAGTCGCGGTTTCTGCCGTTAATGTTCTTGTAGCTGTCCTCCACATTGCCGCCCCAGGGGGCTATCACAAACGGGGACCTGCCCTTTGCCTGCAAACCATCTCCGGCACCGATCCCGAACTTGGCAAATAGCGCGTCATTGTCGGTTGGCGTATAGGCGATCTCCGGTTCAAATATCAAAAATCCCCTGCCCTCGTTTTCGAACCCGGGAGCATCCGCAATGCTTTCATACTGGTATATACCGGCAACCACCCCGCCGATGGATAATTGCTCGGTGAGCATATAACCGAGTCCATTGCTTCCCTGCAAAAGTATCCCCAGGAATGTCAAAAGAAAAAAAAGCCCCAATTTTGATTTTTTTTTCATAACCCCTGATCCTGAAACTCGCGGTGGCACCCCGCTTGATAGTCAGCCCTGTTTATGGCTACGCAGCCCAACATCCCTTTCGGGCCTATAATCAAAGCCATGTTTTTTGTCAAGCTGCGGAAAACAATTCTCATCTCCTGCTTTTGAAAAGCATCCCCCTCCTCTCAATAATTGATAACCCCCAGGCGTAATCAAAATACTGTTGTCATAATCAAAAAAATCAGAGACTATGAAGAATGCTGGCATCAAACCACAATGGGACCAGATCCGCTCTTGCCCCATTACATTCCACTTAACACCATGAAAAGACAAATTGAATTACTGGCACCAGGCGGAGATATGGACTCCATAAAAGCGGCAATTGCAGCCGGTGCGGATGCTGTTTACTGCGGTCTTAATAAATTTAATGCCAGGAACCGGGCGACAAATTTAGATTTTGAAGATTTGGCCGGGGTTTTAAATCTTGCTCACAGGAATAATTGCAAGATCTTTCTGACCCTCAACATCATTATCGTGCAAAATGAAATTCCGGCCCTCATTGGCTTACTGAATAAGCTCGTTAATACGAGTATCGATGGTGTAATTGTTCAGGATATCGGATTGTTTTTTCTATTGTCGGAATATTTTAAAAGCCTTGAAATACATGCCTCCACTCAGATCACGACCCATAACGAAGGGCAGATCAATTTTTTAAGAAAACTGAACGCTACCCGAATTAACCTGTCAAGAGAATTGAATATTCATGAGATAAAATATTTAACGTCCATTGGACATAAAAACAACGTCTTAACTGAAGTATTTGTCCACGGTTCCTACTGCATTTCCTTTTCGGGCGTTTGTTATATGAGCTCTGTTCTCAGAGGGAAATCGGGAAACCGCGGCCGATGTAGTCAACCCTGTAGAGACCGATATTTAACCACTCCTGAAGGAAAAAATTTCCCCCTGAATCTTAAAGATAATTCAGCATATTTTGATCTAAGAGAAATATCCCATGCGGGGGTTGATTCTCTAAAGATTGAAGGAAGAATTAAAAATCTTGATTATGTATATACGGTTGTCACTTGCTGGAGAGAACAAATCAGGCGTTTATATAATCAAGAAACCCTCAATGACGATAACAGCGATCTCTATAAGGTGTTCAACAGGGATTTTTCAAATGCTTATCTGAGTGGGAATATTGATAAAGACATGTTTATTGATAATCCTCGGGATAATTCCATTCAACATCTTTCAGAAATTAATCAATATTTTTCCAATGACCAAATGGTAAAGGACCAAACAGCGCTTTATGAAGAAAAAGAAGACATCACATCTCGTGTAAAAAACCATATCAGACAATTGCGCATCGCCAAATCTCCCTTAACAATCAGTGTTTCAGGCAAAGTGCATAGGCCCTTAAAAGTATCCGTAAAAACCCCGGACACTTCATTTACCGTTCTTTCAGAAATTCACCTTGTTAATTCCAGAACATACACACCCAATGGTCACCATGGGAACCAAAAAGATGATCCAGAAGCAATGGCAGCTGGCGGCAAAGATCCTGTTACAAAAAATAAAAAAAACACTGTTCAATGCCTGGGTTTTAATACCATATTTAAAAGACTTAAATCTTTAAATAATACGGAATATTACATTAAGAAATTAGAATTAGAAAATCTTCAAAAAGATCTTTTCATACCGTTTAAGGAGCTCACCTCAATTAAAAAAAGAATTTCATTCGTCCTAAATGATTCACGAGAAATGATTGATCCAATTGATGTTCCCCGCTTAAAAAACCAAAGGGTATTGAACACTAAACCCGATCTTGCGCTATTGATATCCTCCCAAAAGGATTTGCACCTTTATAATGAGACTGCTTCACAAATATTTTTTGAATTTCCCAATTGTTTAAAAAATAAATACGCTGAATTTATCAACCTTTTTTCAAAATATAAAAACCTAATCCCCTGGTTCCCGTCTATTTTAATAGGGGAGAATTATAAGGTTTCTCTAAAGTTTCTTAAACAGACGAAACCCAAATTTATTGTAACCAATAATACCGGAATCGGTTACTATGCCTGTAAAGAGGGAATCCCCTGGGTAGCAGGGCCCCATCTGAATACGGTTAATTCCTTTAGTCTTTTATGCTTGAAAGAAAACTTTAACTGTCATGGCGCCTTTATTTCTAATGAAATCAGTAAAACTCAGATAAAAATCATTAAAAGTCCTGATAATTTCAAACTATACTATAGCATCTATCATCCTATTTTGCTTCTGACCAGCAGACAATGTTTATTAC
>JAERTK010000067.1 GCA_016844935.1 Desulfobacteraceae bacterium
CGCAAAAGAATGGATGTGTGAGAATTTTTATGATGTTCGGACTTTTGGCGCTGTAATGTCCACTGGAGCCAATGCTGGCCAGGTTCGCGGGCCGGTCCAAATTGCTTTTGCAAAGTCTGAAGACGCCATAATGCAATTGGATATTTCCATGACTCGTATGGCTGTCACGGATACGGCGGAAGGAAAACTTAAAAGCAGCAAAGATTACAAAAACTGGGAAGCCGAGCAATCTGAAGACACGATGAGGACTTTCGGACGCAAATCAATTATTCCGTATGGTTTGTTTGTTGGTAAGGCATTTGTGAGTGCACATCTCGCCGATCAAACCGGTTTTTCCCCTGATGACCTCAAGCTGTTTGTGGAATCACTCCTCAACATGTACGAGCATGATCGTTCTGCCAGCAAAGGAATGATGGCCACGCGTGCAGTTTACGGTATCAAACATGTTGGTACTGATAATGTGGAGGAACAGCGTCTCCGTCAAGCCAAACTGGGTTGTTGTCCAGCTCAACTCCTGTTTGAAAAAGTTGTGAAGGTTAATCTTAAAGAAGGAAAACAATTTCCTAGAAATTTCGATGATTATGATGTTGTTGTTGATGATTCAGCAATTCCCAAAGGAGTTGAATTGCTTGAGTTTCCTAAGGACATTAACAAGCTTGATTAGAGCCAAGCATGCCTATCCGGTTGACGCAGAATGGCACTTTGGGTCATGATACCCTCGCATGTCAAATACCCCAGAGTATATCGGGGCTTCGGCAATTTTTTGCTGAGAAAACCTTGCGCAGGCGTCTGGAGGCTATCCGGTGGGATTGAAGACGTTCGAATGCCTTGTCCATGTTCAGGCCGGAGGTCTCTCGTACCCTTGGAAATCCGACGATTCTGTGTTAACCGGATAGGCATGGAGCCAAGTTAGAGTCAAGACAGGTTGCCCTACATGAACTGAAGACCTTCTAGAGCTTTGGCTCCTAAACATAGGCATTTAAAATGTTTAATTTTCTCTATGGCCTTGGTGAGTATAACTCATCCAGCGGATATAATTACGCAAAATGGAGCTTTAACCATGTTCGATTTTCTGAAAGACTTGGATAATGATATCCGTGATGCCCTGTTAGTCCAGTTGCGCAATCTGTGGACACACACCTCTACGGCCATTGAAGGCAATACTCTGACACTTGGGGAGACTGCATTTGTACTTGAGGAAGGTCTTACGATTTCAGGCAAGCCGCTGAAGGATCATGAGGAGGTTGTCGGCCACGCTAAGGCGATTGATCTTGTTTATGATTTTATTAAAAGCGGAACCGATTTAACTGAAAAAGATCTTTTTGATCTGCACAAGGCCGTGCAGACTGAACGGATCATGGATGTGTATAAGCCTGTTGGGGACTGGAAGGTGGAACCGAATTCCACGGTTATTGTTTCCGGCAATGATCAGATCATATTTGAATATGCTCCACCAAAAGATGTGCCGGAACTTATGCAAGACTGGCTTGGCATGTTTCAAAAAATCTGTAGGGAAAATGCGGTAAACAAAGAGGCTGTGCTGTCGGCATATGCCTGTCTTCATGTTTCTTTTGTCAGGATTCATCCTTTTTGGGACGGTAATGGCCGGATAGCCCGTCTCATCGCCAATATTCCTGTTATCAGGGCCGGTTTGCCTCCAATCATTATTCCGAAAGAGCGCCGCAAGGCATACATAGATGCCCTTTCGGAATATCATCTCGCAGTGGGAACCGTCAGAGCCAGGAGTGAATTGTTACCCGAGCTTGATAAGCTGGACAGGTTTAAGCGATTCTGTGCAGAATCCTGGTCAGAGTCGATCAAGTATGTGGATGAAGCCCACAAAAAGCAGAAGGAGCGCAATTAATAGAAAAAAGGAGATGAAGAAATGAGCATCCCGATTCTTCTCCCACTCAAACCCATGACGATAAATGACCGTCTCACTACACTGTTTTTAGAAAAAGGAAATCTGGATGTGCTGGACGACGCCTTTGTGCTGGTGGATAAAAGTGATATCCACACCCATATCCCGGTAAGAGGGGTGGCATGCCTTATGCTTGGGTCTGGGATCAGGGTTTCTCTCTCTGTTGTTGTGCTGGCTTCGCCTTTCGGCGACGGACAGAGTTTGGAAAATATTTACTATTGAATGACAGGAGAGGCGATGGAAACAAGCATAGCTGTTTTCAGAAGTAAGGAAATCAGGAAGACGATTCACAACAATGAGTGGTGGTTTTCAATTGCCGATGTGGTTGAGGTATTGACGGATAGCGCCGATCCCCGCCAATATATAAAAAAAATGCGACAACGTGATTCGGAATTGAATTCCTACTGGGGTACAATTTGTACCCCCCTTCGTCTAAAAGCCCTTGACGGCAAGATGCGCAATACAAACTGCGCCAACACCGAGGGCATTTTTCGCATGATTCAGTCCATCCCATCCCCGAAGGCGGAACCGTTCAAGCGATGGCTGGCAAAGGTCGGTTATGAACGTGTGCAGGAAATAGATGATCCCGAGCTGGCAACCAAAAGAACCCGCGCCCTGTACAAAGCGAAAGGCTACTCCGACGACTGGATTGAGAAACGAATGCGCGGCATTGCCATCCGGGAGGAGCTTACAGACGAATGGAAGAAGAGGGAGGTAAAACGCGAGAAGGAATACGCTATATTAACCGCCGAGATCGCAAAAGCCGCCTTTGGCGTTGCGCCCGGCGAACACAAAAAGCTTAAGGGGCTGATTCGGGAAAATCTAAGGGATCATATGACGGACCTTGAATTGATTTTCTCCATGCTGGGGGAGGCGGCTACAACGGAGATAACGCGGGTGGATGATGCAAAAGGTTTCCAGGAAAACAAGCGTGCCGCTCACAAGGGTGGGGAGGTTGCAGGGACAGCTAGAAAAGATCTGGAAAAAAAGACCCGGAAAAAGGTTGTTTCCTCCGGGAACTATATAGACATTCCTCAGAAGGAACAGAAACAGTTGAACAAGAAGGGGTCGTGACAGATGACCTACCCCGAAGACGATCTCCTTCCCCTATCCGGCCTCCAGCACCTGGCGTTTTGTGAGCGGCAGTGTGCCCTGATCCATATTGAGCAGGCATGGGCCGAAAACCTGTTCACAGCCGAAGGCAGGGTTATGCATGAACGGGTCCATAAAGAGGACCGGGAATCCAGGGGGGATATCCGGGTTGAATACAGCATGCCCCTGCGCTCGCTTCGCTTGGGATTGATCGCCAAAGCGGACGTGGTGGAGTTTCATCGAAACAGGGAACCCTCCGGCATCAAGTGGCGGCCTTTTCCGGTGGAATATAAACGCGGTAGGCCCAAGAAGGATAATTCGGACAAAGTGCAACTCTGTGCGCAGGCCCTCTGCCTGGAGGAGATGCTGGGTGTGGAAGTTCCTTCGGGTGCCCTTTTCTATGGCAAGACCCGCCATCGGCAGGATGTGGATTTTGACGGCGATTTAAGATCTGAGACAGAGGATACGGCCGAACGGTTTCACGTTCTTGTAGAAGGGGGCAAGACGCCCAAACCCGCCTATGGCAAAAAGTGCAATAGCTGCTCCATGAAACACCTTTGCCTTCCTAAAACCGTTGAAAAGGGGAAGTCGATAGATCGATATCTTATGAATGCGATGAGTGACTTATGAAAAAACACCTGAACACGCTGTTTGTCACCACCCAGGGCGCCTACCTTTCAAAAGAAGGGGAAACGGTGCTGGTGCGAGTGAAAAAGGAAATCCGCCTGCGTATCCCGATCCATACACTGGGTGGAATTGTGTGCTTCGGGAATGTCCTTTGCAGCCCCTTCTTAATGGGATTTTGCGCGGAAAAGGATGTAGCCGTCAGTTTCCTGACAGAGTATGGGCGTTTTTTAGCCAGGGTGCAGGGGCCGGTATCCGGTAATGTTCTGCTGAGGCGGGAACAATATCGCCGGGCCGATGATATGGATGCTTCGGCTCGGATGGCCAGAGCGATTTTGATAGGGAAAGTGGCCAATTGCCGAACCGTACTGCGAAGGGGTTTGAGAGATCACGCTGCAAAAATGAACAACAGCGCAGTTAAAGAGGCCGTAACGAGGCTGAGCAACTCGTTGGACAATCTTCAGACCGGTTTACCCCTGAATAGCCTTCGTGGTGTTGAGGGCGAAGCGGCCCATACATATTTCAGGGTCTTTAATCATCTGATTGTTTCACAAAAAGAAGGGTTTGTTTTTACTGAGCGGAATCGCCGGCCGCCGCTTGATCGTGTCAATTGCCTGTTGTCATTCATCTATACCCTCTTAATGCATGACGTTCGGTCCGCACTTGAGACGGTTGGGTTGGACCCGGCGGTAGGTTTTCTGCACCGGGATCGCCCCGGGCGGCCGGGATTAGCCCTTGACATCATGGAAGAATTCCGGCCTTTCTTGGCGGATCGCCTGGTTCTTTCATTGATAAACCTGAACCAGGTCCAGGAGAGTGGCTTCACGGAAAGTGAAGCCGGGGCCGTTTTGATGGATGATGAGACCCGAAAATCCGTACTTGTTGCTTATCAGAAGCGAAAGCAGGATGAGATCTTTCATCCTTTTATCGAGGAGAAAGTTACCGTTGGGCTTTTATTCCATATGCAGGCTTTGCTGTTAGCCCGATATCTCAGGGGGGATCTGGACGGTTACCCCTGCTTTATCTGGAAATAGGGGAATGGTATGCTGGTAGTTGTGAGTTACGATGTTTCAACGGTTACGCCGAAAGGGCAGCGTCGCTTGCGGAGGGTCGCGAAAACTTGTAAAGACTATGGGCAGCGGGTCCAATATTCGGTTTTTGAATGCGCTGTTGATCCTGCGCAATGGACAAGGTTTCGGCAGAAATTAATTGATGAGATTGATCCGGAAAAAGACAGCCTTCGCTTCTATTTCCTTGGGGCGAATTGGCGGCGTAGGGTGGAACATATCGGAGCAAAGAAAATCAATGATCCTGAAGGCCCCTTGATTGTTTAATTGCTTGGCGCGAACCTGATGTTCAGATTTTTCAAGGCCACATTAAGTGATTGTAAATACACATGTTTTTGCCTGTTTGAGCGATTTGGTTTCGCATTTTAAATTTTAGTTTTAATTTCAGTAGGTTATGCCATTGCAAAATTTGGGAAACACGTTGATAAGGAAGGAGAAGCGGGGATTCGCGGAAAGAACCCTGAAAAAGCTTTAAATCCAGCGACTTCTGCCGCTGGAGTCGCCCCCCATGCGGGGGCGTGGATTGAAACCTGTGCCCTTTAGATCAGATCAGCAGTCGATATGTCGCCCCCCATGCGGGGGCGTGGATTGAAACACCCACGATTCCAAATGTTGGGGAGGTGACTATGGTCGCCCCCCATGCGGGGGCGTGGATTGAAACATTTGGTGCCGTAGTCCCAATGCCTACGTTGCCGTCGCCCCCCATGCGGGGGCGTGGATTGAAACTTGCCCTGAATCCGTGGTAAGGTCGATGGATTCAGTCGCCCCCCATGCGGGGGCGTGGATTGAAACAAATTCGCAAGATTCGCCTCCAGAATCCGTTCCTGTCGCCCCCCATGCGGGGGCGTGGATTGAAACCCGTCCGGTTTTTGTTCGTTGGGCAGCCCCCAGGTCGCCCCCCATGCGGGGGCGTGGATTGAAACCAGGGCTGTTACTCCGGACGGATTAACCGCAGCGGTCGCCCCCCATGCGGGGGCGTGGATTGAAACTTTTCGTTTGGGCATTTTCCCGGATTCGTCACAGGTCGCCCCCCATGCGGGGGCGTGGATTGAAACAAAATCGGTTGCCAATTTCAAATATCATTTCCAGTCGCCCCCCATGCGGGGGCGTGGATTGAAACATCCGTCATCGCCCTTGGGGAAACATGTACACCCGGTCGCCCCCCATGCGGGGGCGTGGATTGAAACTCTTCCGACATTAAACGCCGGGGAGTTCGGGTTTGTCGCCCCCCATGCGGGGGCGTGGATTGAAACACGCAACCAAAAAGGACGGTTTGTATCACATCTAGTCGCCCCCCATGCGGGGGCGTGGATTGAAACATGTTCTCTTTAGCCTGCTCGTACACCGCGCCACGTCGCCCCCCATGCGGGGGCGTGGATTGAAACAAGAGTGTAGACTTAGCTAAAACAAGAGTGTCCAGTCGCCCCCCATGCGGGGGCGTGGATTGAAAAACGTGGTCTGTCCCCTATTTTTCGACATTTTCACGCCGGCGCCAACACTTTTGGATTGACTTTTGCGGATTTTGATATATACTGGTCGATATTTTTTCTATTTGGGAGCGTAGTATGGAAGCGACAGCAAAATTATTTCAAAATGGCCGATCCCAAGCCGTTAGGCTGCCAAAAGCATTTCGTTTTAAGGGAAATAAAGTGAAAATAAGTAAAAAGGGCGATAAGGTTATTCTTGAGCCATTTAAAGAAAGCCGTTGGCCGGAAGGTTTCTGGGATGGGTTTTCCATGGATTCGGGGTTTGGCACACCCGATCCATTGCCGTCAAAGTCAGTGACCCTGGATTGAGCGGGTAGGAATGTACCTTCTGGACACAAATATTGTCAGTTACTGGATGCGGGGCGATAAGGGGGTCATTGGCCGTATCAAACGGCATTCTCCCGCCGATTTGGCATTATCCGCCATTACACTGGCTGAAATACTCTATGGAATAGAAAAATCGCCTGTGAAAAAGAAAGAGAGACGGCTGAAAATTGAGCGGATATCCTTGTTGCTGGACCTCTATCCTTTTGGTGAATCGGCAGCCGGGAAATATGCCGTTGTAAGGGCGCAGCTTGAAAGAGAAGGGACGCCAATCAGTGAACGCGACACCCAGATAGCTGCCATTGCCATGGCGAACAGGTTAACGGTTGTTACTCATAATGTGAAAGCGTTTAATCGAATACGTGAATTGAAGGTTGAGGATTGGGCACTTTGATCTTAACCCATTGACTCAGCTGACGGCGTCCAAAGAAGGCGACATCAGGAGGTAACTGAATTCCAATAATCCTGAAAGCTAACAGGCTTTGTTTCAATTCCGTATTCATGATATGTTCTCCTTCCCATGATTAATTCGTAAAATTAATAAGATACGTAAAAAAGGTATCAAGTTTTACGGAGCCCAGGCCACTCGCCTTGTCATAATACGTCCCTGCAACGCAGCAGTCCGGCCCATTTGGCGGCAGATTAGGATTGTTAGGCCCCAGATTGTTGCTGACCTCTGTTACATCGTAAAAATATTGAGTATAATTTTCTCTTGCGGCTGAATAAAGAAATGGATTCAAGTGTCCGAGATGCTTCCACCCTGCCAATTGTTTCACCGCTTGCGCCAACAACAACGAAGCCCCGGCTGCATAAGGTGTCGCGAAGCTTGTTCCGTTTCCTAGCTGCCATTGTTGCCCAACAGGCTGAGCACCGGCGAAAATGGCTATTCCCGGTGTTTCAGAAGCATAGGCACTGATATCCGGTGCCAGCCGGTACTTTCCATCAGCAAAAACAGCACCCGAAATCCCAGGAGTATTAAACTGGTACTCAGGCATTGGACTACCAGGTACATTTGTTGCACCACCACCTCCTCCTGTATTGCCCCCGGATACCAGATAAGAATTCCACACACCTTGTGAAACAATTTGGTTTGTTTCGTCAAGGAGTAAATTGGTTCCCCCTACCGCTGTCACATAAGGAGAGCTGGCAGGGGCAGACACAAAAGTACTGCCATTGTCACCCGCAGCAAAAAAAGGGGTAATGCCTGAAGCTGCCGCCCGAAATATCAAACCCTGATACGTCTTCCATGCAGCCGGATCAATCGGGGGAAGGTTGACGTTTGTATTCGCAATCTGCTGTTGCGAAAACCCCCAGCTCACGGATAGGACATCCGGTAATGGTTTTTGGGCAAGCATTTGGCTCATTGCTTGGGCTGAACTCGCAGCATTATATCCCCCTATATAGTAATCAATCTGATCAACATGGGGCGCAGCCCATACCATTGCCTCAAGGTCTACTATTCCCTCAGTAATCTGCCGAGCTAGTCCACTTCGGTGAGTGGTGTGATAGACGACATTGATTGGTTGGTCAAAGAGATCGGGAAAACACTTGAGAAAAGCCTGGAAATTTTCCGGATACGTAGGTTCTGAAATTATTGCTGCACGGGTTCCTTCTCCTTTCAAACCTAATGCGTGAAGCATATCGACTCCATAAGCTGTGTTGAGCTGATTCGGCGCAAAGAAGCCTGATTTGGTAATTTCACATCCCCCCTGGGCCGTTCCTGAGTGTTCACAAAACGCACACGGTGTTGTAGATTGGTCCGTGGTCAT
This sequence comes from Desulfobacteraceae bacterium, assembly GCA_016844935.1. Taxonomy (GTDB): domain Bacteria; phylum Desulfobacterota; class DSM-4660; order Desulfatiglandales; family Desulfatiglandaceae; genus NaphS2. The sequence goes on from JAERTK010000067.1 coordinate 8,285, forward strand.
TCTAATAGATTCGTTATCTTCGTGCACGGCTAGTCTCTTCTCCATACACCGGATAGGAATGGATTGAAGACCCACAATACTTGGTACCGTCTCCCGCAACTCTGCCGGAATGACGGGTTCCTTATCAGCCATCAGGAACGCCTCTGTTAAACTACATCCCCTGAGTACATAGCGACCGACCGTGGTTCCCAGAAGTTGCTCGACCTGCTGGACGGTCATGGTGGTATCCGCGAATGAACCGGTAATATCAATGCTGCCGCTAATCCCCTGTTTCTTGAGATAGGACACCATGATCTCCCTGTCGGAATCAGCGACACCATACTGCCTGGCAAGCTCTTCCGGAGTGGAATATTGAGGAAGTTCGCCTCTAAGAATAGCGGCATGTTGCTCCTTAAGAAGCGCCTCAAGACTGGCTTCATCTGTCTTGAATGTCCAAAGTGCAGAGACCGTATCACTCGGAGCAGCATCACTTATCCGATTGGCATAAGTAGTATTAGTATCACTGCTTGTGTTATCACATCCGGTAAATCCCGCGAGCAAGATTAAAACCATAATCGCTGTATCAAGTGATATAAAACAGTTTTTCATAACGCCCTCCCCGGAGAAAATTTGTTATGTTAATGTAGTAAACTACCATATTTTGATTCAAAAAGATGTTTTTAGAAAAGAGAAATAAGAAATTCGGGAGGCACGATAAATTGTTGCAAGGCGAACTTCAGAAAAAAATATCTGAAAGACCTCTTGGGAGTGATCTGTGCATCGATAAGCTTGAGGTGTTGTTGAGAAAACAACTCCGGAAGAAAAAAGCCGGATCGAAAGGTCCATGGGAAGAAAGGGGAAATGAATAATTTTGTATTGTGTCCCCGGAATTCGCGCGGAAAATGACACTTTTGGAGATCATCCAGGGATTGATGCTTGAAGATCTTTTCCATTTCCTGGTATCATGATGGAAAAAACGAAATTCACAACCCGGTTTCCCCGGAGTCAGGAGAAATTATCATGCTGGTCAAAGACTGGATGAGCGAAACGGTGGTTACTGCAGATGTGAACGACAGCATGCAGGAAGCCATGAACCGCCTGAAAGAAAACAACATTTCCATGCTGCCGGTGATGAAGAAAGGGAATCTCGTGGGCATTGTAACGGATAGAGACCTCAAAAGGGCCTCCCCATCAGATGCCAATACCCTTGAAGTCCATGAACTGCTGTTCCTCATATCAAAAATCAAGGTTAAAGAAATCATGACGGAAAATCCCGTGACCCTCCCGTTTGATTTTACGGTGGAGGAAGCTGCCGAAATACTGCTGGAGAAGAAAATCTCCGGCGCCCCCGTGGTGGACGGGAAAGGGAAGGTGATCGGCGCCATCACCAAAGGCGATCTGTTTCGGGTGCTGATTGCGTTAACGGGGGTGGGCAAGCGCGGCATACAGTTCGCCTTTTTGGTGGAGGACCGTCCCGGGTCAATCCGTGAACTGGCCGATTTAATACGCAAATACGGCGGCCGCATGGTGAGCATCCTCAGCACTTACGATGATGTGGCAAAAGGATATCGAAAGGTGTTTATTCGCATGTACGGGGTTTCGCGGGACAAACTTTCCTCCCTTGAAAAAGAACTGGGAGAAAAGGCAAAGTATCTGTATCTGGTGGACCATCGGGAAAACCGGCGTCAGATTTTTTAGCGGGTGTTCGTTCAGCAATAAGGAAATATCTCCGAGGCCCTAATGTTTTATCTTGAAAGCAAGAATTTTCAATTGGAGTTGGAGGTTGTGTCGGTAGATTCTTTGCTGCAGCACGAGGAAACCATCTCCGGATCCATGAGAAAATTGATTCTGGCACTGAAAAACCAGGCACATCTGCATAATCCCATCATCATAGATGAAAACCATGTTGTCCTGGACGGAAACCACAGGGCCTTCGCTTTCAAGGAATTGAAATTTAAGCACATTGCGGCCTGCAGGATCAATTATTTTCATAAAAAGACAAAGCTTCGTTACTGGTACAGGCACCTAAGGACCTCTCCCCGGTTGAACCGCATCAAGCGTGCGGTGGCGGAACTGGAGGGTGATTGGCGTGATGTTGAAGATAAGGACTCCCTCCAGAAAGCCCTCGAAAAGGACCGGTTGTGTTGCGGGATCCAGCAGGGTGATTTTTTCGCATGGGTTCGTTTCCATGATGATGTGGTCAATGACGCGGTGAGCGCGTACGGGATTTTCAATCAGATACAGGAGAAACTGGTGGGAGAAGGATCGACTGTGGAATATATTCCGTGCAACTCTGTCCATGAACCAGACTTCTGTGCAGGACTTAACAAGGACGAAGTGGTGCTCTGGTCACCCCGAATTACCAAGGAAATGGTGGTAGATGCGGCAAGGCGGCAAAAAATATTTACGCCCAAGGCAACACGCCATTTGATACCGGCGAGACCGCTGAATGTTGATGTGCCAACCGAATGGTTTATGGAGGATATTTCGCTGGAGGAAATAAACCGGAGGTTCGTGGATCATTTGGGGGGTAAAAAAATCCAGCATCTTGGACCTGGGCAGATCGTCCACGGACGATATTATGAGGAAGAGTTGTTCGTTTTTTACGATAATAAATCTATCCGTCAGGGGTAAGGAAAAGAGCTGAAAAATGCATGAAAAAGGAAATATTCTGACGTTGTCGGCCATCGGCCAGGATTCACCGGGCCTTGTCTCCAGGATCACATCAACCGCTTTTGAGATGGGCGGGAACATTATCGATGTGGAAGAAAGTTGCAGAAGAGGACTCTTTTCCATCTTCCTGGTCATCGATTTTTCATCATCGGCCCATGGCATGGACGTGGTATCGGAAGCCCTCTATGCCGTCGGGGAAGAGACAGGGTTAAAAGTCATCGTCGGTATCTTCGACGAGGAAGAATCCTCGTATGTGAGCAAAAAGGAAACCCACATCGTAACCCTTCTGGGGAAAGACCGTCCCGGTATAATTGCGGGTGTTTCCAGATTTTTCCATAAGAATGAGGTCAATATAGAGCACTGTACCATGATTGCCCGGGGCGAGTTCTTTTCCATGGAGATGGGTATCGACACGGGTCACATGTCAGCGCTCCCCGAACTCTCGCATCTTGAGGCCGTAGAGAACATGAAAGGGGAACTCAAAAACCTTTGCAGACATCTGAATCAGAGCGTTGTCATTCAGAGCGAAGATACCTACGTGCGAAGAAAGAAGTTGGTGGTTTTTGATGTGGAGTCGTGTCTGATACAATCGTCTTCCTTGAAGAACTTTCTTAAAAAGGTGGAAAGCGAGGTGCGCTCGGCGGTGGGAATCAGCAAATGGGAAAACGGAGAACCCATTCATATGCAGCAACTGATCGAAAACGCTCAGAGCCTGACGGGTATTCCCATGTCGGAGCTCGAAAAGTTCAGTGATATCCTGCATCTGAACCCAGGCACCATCGAACTCATACGGATTTTGAAGTCCATGGGATTTAAGATTGCACTGCTCTCTTCAGGTTTCAGTTTTTTAACAAAAAAAGTATTCGAGGGTGCGGGTGTGGACTACGCCTTTTCGAACACGCTCAAATGCGATCCACAAGGCATCATCACGGGGGAATTGGAAGACCCCATTATTACCTCTGAGACCAAGGACGAAATCCTCCAATTTATCATGAACCTGGAAAAGATCAGTCCGGACCAGGTAATCGCTGTTGGCGATGGTTCCACGCACAGTCATTTCATCAAAAACGTGGGCCTCTCCATCGCCGTCAGGCCCGATGCTCAAAAAATGGACGCGGACGGCATTTTAACCGGCGATCAGATCCTGAAAGTATTGTACTGCTTTGGCATACCCAAGGCAGAGCTTGAAAAATATATGGAAGAGGGATTTCACCCGTAATGTGAAAATCTTCAAATCAGATTTGAGTCTGGCACCCAAAAAACCCACCTTTGACAAATTTTTTCGTTTTTCTTGATTCAGGTCAATTCATTTTATTTTCTCTTCGGCTAATTTTTATACAAAATCAAACAAAACGGAGGAATTCATCATGCACGACGCCTGTAGCCAGACATTTCAATCGGGGAAACAAATCGTGGATAAAATCAGGACCATGGGCTTTAATGCCAATCCCATTGGCAAAGAACTTGAGATTAAATGTACAAATTGTGAAAAGGTGTTTCAAATGGCAACAATGGAATCACAATGCCCGTCCTGCAAAATGGTATATGGGGTAACACCCTGTCATTCCCATAGTGCGCAGTTTGTTAAAGCGGCAGGGGTAAATTATTAATGTATCCTACAT
>JAERTK010000068.1 GCA_016844935.1 Desulfobacteraceae bacterium
AACTGCACTGGCGCAAGAAAAAACGGACAAAAAAAGATCCTAATTCCCCCACACCTCCTGGTTGATTTTGGCGATCCTCCGTAAGGGCCGCATTCCAAAAAAAGCAAGCTTGGTGACCACCTCCTTTGTGCTCATAAGTTCCGCCTGAACACCCTGTTTGATCACATCCCAGATCGGACGTGAAAGAGGTTTAGATGTTTTTTTAACCACCTGTTCTTCGCGATACCGTGCAATTTCTTTTTGACGCTGCTCCTGCAATCCAAGGTGAACATCAGCAGGGGTGACCCCACCCAGTGCCGGCCGGGGAACCTGGAAATTACTCAAGTGAACCGTTTCCCCTAATGCCAGGTGGACGCGTTCATCAAGGCTTTTTTCTTTATCCGTACCGTTTCTCTCAAGACGTTCCCATACATTATAAAACAGGTTCTTGAGCTCCTTACCCCCGCACTCCACGGATCCGTTATACTGTGGTCTGCATGCCGGAATGTTACGACTGACGATCTCATGGGCTTTCAGCAGTTGTTGATGGCTTTCAGAAATATACTGAGTCCCGTTGTCCTCCAGAAGAAACTTTGCAGGGGGCTTGCCGCCGTTGATCCTGAGGGCTTGTCCAACGGGAATGGCAACAAGCCCTTCGGTCGCACGGCGGCTCATTGACCACCCGAGGATGTACTGATTAAAAACATCTATCAAAATGGCCACTTTGAACCGAACATGATCCACAACCAGGTGGGTAAAGTCCTCAGCCCATATTTCACCGATTCCCTCCGGGCGGATATGCTCGTAGGTATTAGAGGTTCGTGGCAAATCCCGCCGGCTTACCTCTTGGATCAACACATTTCCGACTTTCTTTTTGATGCCGTCATACGCTTTCTGACCAATGAAACCGATACCATGATAAAGCAGGTACGCTTGACCTTTGACGCCGCCAAAATGTGGAAAATCTCCAATAACCCGGGCTGTATTTTCGACCAGTTCCTCATCGAGCACTTTTGGGGTTCTCTCTTTACGATCCAGTGTGGCTTTCTCCCATTTATAAAGTTGACTGCGGCTGTGGCAGCAAGCGCTATAAATCCAGCGCAGCGAGAGGTCATGGAAACGGTTCTTTAGAGAATCCACCATGGTTACCGTCTCCTCTTTCTCTTTTTTTTTATCTGTTTCTTTTTCAAAACACCGGTTTTCTCGTCAAAGGGTTCGCCGCGAAGTTCGGCAGCTTCGATTTCAGACCATTTCAACCTCAGTTTCAGAAATTCTTCCCGGCAAATGGTTTCATCCCGTTCCAGACTCAGATTTCGGTTTTGTTCCTTCAAATCGTCTATTTGCTGCCAGGCATCCGGCATGGTTTGTGGCTGGTCCATGGGTCTGCGGCCCGGCCGACGGGAAGATAGCCCCGAGATCACCATCTCTTCCACATCACGAACGATCGCGTACATATGGGACCGATCCAGGCCCCATTCTCTTGCCAGTTCACTTCTGTTGTCACTGCGCTGGAACGTCCTGTAAAGAGAGAGTTTCTCTTCCGGAGACAGACGTCTGAAGCGGCTTCTGGACTGCAACAGTTCATTGGGATCCTTGTAATCGCGAAGCGGATATTGGGTTACTTCTTTGTCGGGATACCCGTTCACCAGATCCACAAACGCCGCTGTACCGCCGAGGTCTTCATCCAGCGCCGAGATAATCCGGGCGCAATTGGAAAGCAGGTCCGGTTCGAATATCAGCTGATTGCCAAGCAGGGCCATACCCGGAATTTTTTCCTCTTCCAGGGTTTTCATGCTCAAATAGTCGATGATACCTTCAGTGATGAAAACCTCTGGTGCATGGGGGAGTTCCTGCCAATCCCGACTGTAAACATGCTTGGCCCCCAAAACAAACTTTCCCGAACCGTCGATTTCATGGTTGTCCAGGCACTGAAGACCCCCGGAATCGTCACGCACTGCAAAGCAGCAGTAGGATTTACCCTGGTAGCGGTTATGGACGACTTCTCCAGCGGATATCAACTCTTTCACCAAGTCGGTATCGATCCCGCGTGACATCAGATAACGACGGCATACATCGGGGTCCTGTCTGCGGAATGAATGGTAAAGCTGACCCACGTCATAACCACGACGGGTTTCCGAGGGCTTTTCTTCAACCGCAACAGACGTACAATGACCTCCCGCCAACTGTTCCAGGCGGCGAAGGATCTCGCCGACGCCAGACAACTGTTCCAAATGACCCACGATGTCAATGATGCTTCCGCCAAGTCCGCTCGAAAAATCCTTGAAAAGCCAATGACTTCCCAGTTGTCGAACAAATAAGCTCGGCTTTTTGTCAACACCGAAAGGGCTTCCTGTCACGAAGCCCGAGCCACTCTTTTTGAATTTCAGTCCGTAATGCTCAGCCAGAAACTCAACCAGATTCACCTGTTTGTATGTTTCAATGCAAACGCTCATCGGCAACCTCCTGCAGTAATTTGCCATCCATAAGAACTGCAACCCCTTCTGCCGAGTTTACCACACTAACGGAATGGTCTTGAACCTTTAATATGCAGTAACCTTTTGAAAAATCTACCTCCTTGCCCATAAGCTCAGATTCGATCCGGCTTTTTTCGCCGATCACCCCATAAAACCGGTCTGCCGGTCGAAAACCGTTGATCCCCTGGTGGGGCCGTCCGAAATTGTAGCCCCGAATGAAGTCGGCAATTCCTGTGACCGCTTCACTGTAGCTGTTGAATCGTACCCGTGACAGGCATTCCCGTTTGATGGTCTGATTCAGACGTTCCACCTTTCCCTGAGTTTGAGGGCTGTGGGGTTCACAAACGATGTGTTCGATTTTATGGTCGTCCAGGTACTGCTGAAACAAAGTCTGACGCATGCTCCAGCTGTAAAAACCGCTTCCCTGGTCCGTCAGGAGTTTAACCGGCTGTCCGTGGTTGATACACGCGTTGTGCAAAACGCCGATGAGGGTTTCACCTTTTTGATCGTGGCATAACTGTGCGCCCACACAGAATCGGCTGAAGTCATCTACGATCACAGCCAGGTACAAAACCGGAATCCCAGTCAGATACACATAGGTCACGTCCATCTGGTACAGTTCACCGGGATAGGCGGCCTCAAACCGTCGGCTCCCTTTGGCGGGTTTTTCCGAAGCATCGAAGCTTGAATCATGACCTTCAAGAAGGCCGTGAATTTTAAGCACATGGCGGATTTGCTTACGGCTTACAACCACCAAATGCTCACTTTTGAGCCGGTCTTCAATCCGTTTAAAACCCGCTTCCGGATTTTTTCGCCGGTACTGCAGAATCAGCTGCTGAACCTCTTCCGGCAGGGGAGAAGCACTGAATCGCTCAGCTTCTTGACTGCTTTTATCAGGCGTGACTGCAAGATCAGTCTTCCTGTTCTCCGCCTCATCAGCCGTTGTGTCTTGAATTGATTGTTTAACCGGCTCTGAGTTTCCTTCGTTTTTCTTTTGCCGACTGAGGGCATAGAGTTGCCAGAGCGGAATGCCAAATTTCCTTGACCCTTCAGAAAGTTTTAAACCCTGAGCCCTTATCATCTCTTCAAACTCACTGACTTTATCCCAGTTGACTCGTTTTCCCATCTCACTGTCCTCCTTCTTCTGTGGCGGAGAGTGTGGGGGAATTTACTTCAAATTTTGTCCGGGTTATCCTACCCTATGCAAATAACCCCCATGCCCTGCGGGCACAACAAAAAATGAAACACTAGCGAAGTTGATAAAATGGCCATAGCTATTACCTTATCCAAAAAGTAAACCCAAATGATGAGGAATAGCTATGGCCAAAAAATTAGATACCACATT
>JAERTK010000069.1 GCA_016844935.1 Desulfobacteraceae bacterium
GGGAGAGATCACTACCGGGCCGGCTGGAAACATGGATCCAGCTACGGTACAAAAGGTATCTACCAGGGCTGTTCTCAGGGAGTGGGGTGGGGTTTCAGAGGTCACGCGGCCGGTGGTGTCGGCATCCTCCATGATTCCGGCGGGAACGATGTCTATGAGGCGGGTAATTTTTCCCAAGGGGTCGGGTATTTTCTCGGGTTGGGGGTACTCAGGGATGATGCCGGGCACGATGTCTACAGGGGGAGCCGGTATTGCCAGGGTGCCGCGGCCCATGAAGCCGCCGGGGTGCTGTTGGATCTTGGCGGAAATGACGTCTATTCGGGGAGAATCGCGGCAAACCAGGGGGCGGCCTGGGATCTTTCCGTGGCCTCTCTTGTGGATTATTCGGGCAATGATGTCTACAGGGCGGGCGATTTTTCCCTGGGGGCCGGAGCCCAGAACGGCATGGGGATTTTCTTTGACGGAGAAGGGAACGATCGGTATGAGAGTCCGGAAAGATCATTGGGGTTCAGCGGCGGTCTTTCATACGGGGGTGGCAGAAATGCCGGCAACATGGGGATATTCCTGGATTTGGGCGGTGAGAGGGACTTTTTTGCCGTGAAAAGGAGAAAAAACAACAGGTTTTCTGTTCAAGGGAATATGGAGATTTTTCTGGATGAGTGACGGTGTTAAGGTCGAAGAGTTTGGGGGAAATGGTATTTTTCCATTATTCTGGCCCGTTGTGACGCTGGTTTACTGGCTCCTGACCAGCCTGCTTCACCTTGAAATATCCAAGATCATTGTATCCCCGGTTTCAACGCCCCTGGGAGCGTTCACCCCTGCGGATTACAGTCGCCATTTTTCGTGGGGCCTTCTGATTCTGGGCGCTCTGTTCATACTTTTTACGGCCATCAGCGGGAAAGCCCGTCTAAGGACCGCCGTCTACTGGATTGTGTGGGGAACAGCTGTTTATGGTGCCAACCGCTTGCTGGTATTTACACCCAATGAATATGCTCACTATCCCCAGTATGCGCTTCTTGCGGTGTTGCTGGTGATGTGGCGGGATCCCCACCGGGAAAATTGGCCCATCGGTAATCTCATCTTCTGGGGAACGGCCCTGGGAATCGCGGATGAGTTGATGCAGTATTTTTTTATCTGCCCGTCCTACGGGGACTACCTTGATTTTAACGATTTTGTATTGAACCAACTGGGTATTGTGGCTGGGCTTCTACTGGTTTACGGTTTTCGAGAGCAGGGAGCCAACATAAGGCCTCTTTCCCCCATTCACAAAACCAGGGCGTTTAAAACGATCATTATTGCCTTTGCCATGGTCTCGGTTCTGATTGCAACGGATCGCCTGAGGGTCACGCCGCCTGAAGAGATACCGCCGGGGGGCATTTCCGCGGTGACCGGCAGAACGATCCTTTATTTTGAGCGAAAGCCAGGGATTACCGGAAACTGGAACCGCGTCGGGGGGGGAAGATCTTATTATGTTCTCTCGCCGGCAGCCGGACTGCCTTTACTGTTGGCCCTGGGGTTTCTCTTTGCCTCGTTTGACCCCCGGGTTCTGAAAATAGTCAAATTTTTCTAATATTTCCGTTGGTTTCATATGCGAATTGTGCTGGTTCACCCGACGGGATCCAACTGGGTCCCCGGAAAAAATGATGTCACGGCCGTCGCCAATCGCATGGCCCCTCTGGGATTGCTCTCCATTGCGGCGTACCTGGAGCAGGAAGGCCACGAGGTCTCTGTTGTGGATTGCCTGGGACCCGGGGGGGGGCCGAAAAACAATGACGCCCATGCTCAGCGCATCCTTCAGAAAGGTCCTCATATGGTGGGCTTTTCTGCCACCACTTCCGGATTTCTGGACGGTTATGATCTGGCGGTCCGGATCAAGGCCCGTCGCCCTCATGTGAAAACGGTTTTCGGCGGCGTGCACATATCCGCCTTGGGCGCGACCCTTCTGAATGGGTATGAGGCGATTGATTATCTCTGCATGGGCGAAGGCGAAGTAACCCTGGCTGAACTGGCCTCCGGAAAAAATCCGGCCCATGTGAACGGACTGGTCTGGAGGGATGAAGGGCAGGCGATACGCAATCCGCCACGGTCGCAGATGCCTGACCTGGACGATCTTCCCTTTCCGTCCTATGAAAAGCTGAAAGGGTTCCCGAAAGGGTACAACCTGCCCCTCTTCAGTTACATTAATACCCCGGGGGCCACCATGGTCACCAGCCGTGGATGTCCTTACCAATGTTCATTCTGCGACCGTTCCGTTTTCAGCCGCGGATACCGCTATAATTCGGCTGCCTATGTTTATGCCCATGCGGCCTATCTGAAACGCCGTTTCGGGGTTCGTCATATCAATATTTACGATGATCTGTTCACGGCCCACCGGAACCGTATTACGGAATTTTGCAGCCTCTTGGTCTCAAAACCGTTGGACATGCAGTTTAATTGCGCCGTTCGGGTGGGACATTGTGATGATGAACTCCTGGAGATGCTGAAATCAGCCGGTTTTCTTCAGCTTTCCCTGGGTATTGAGACCGGAGATGAAAGCCAGATGGCTGTGCACAAGCCGGGGGTTCGTCTTGAAGCGGTTCGCGATACGGTGCGGCGCATTCAGGAAAAGGGCCTGAGGGCCAAGGGATTGTTCATGGTGGGCTTGCCCGGAGAAACCGTCGAGTCCATTCAAAAGACCACCGCGTTTGCCCTCTCCCTGGGACTCGACGATATGAATATGAGTAAATTTACACCGTTTCACGGAGCGCCCCTGTGGGCTTCCATTCGGGACCAAGGTTCATTGGACGAGGACTGGCGCAAAATGAATTGTCTGAACTTTGTTTTTATCCCCAGAAGCATTGATTCCAGGGAGACCCTCGAACAGCTCTACAATCAGCACGTCAAACGTTTTTATACGGACCCGGCATGGCGAAGGCGCTTCAGGAGCCGTCTGTGGGAACACCGGCGGAGCCTGATCTATTTTGTGCGGCATCTGCCCAGCTTTCTGAGCGCCAGGCGGAATTTTGAACCGGAAAAATTTTAATCCCAATCCCTGGCGGATCGACGGATTTTGGCACTAACCCACCATGAGCCGAAATGTTTTATCGAGGAATCGTTTTGTGTCCTCTGGCAGAGACGTAAATCTTAAACTGGCACTGACATGGGAAGAGGTCGTCGTGGGCGGATCAATAGATGTGACTTTTGCGTAAATCTCAGAGAGAGACGAGGTCCCGGTGGAAACCAAGAGAATCTTGAGGTTCGAAAACAACGCCACCGCCTCGTCGAGTGTGACCTCGGCACCCAATGGAGAAAGCCCTGTTAATCGGCCTGGTATTCCCCTGTCCGATACCGTTTTACCTTCCACAACAAAACAAATCATCGCCAGTGGTGCATTAAGACCCCTGAATTCCTCAGGCGCCATCTCATGTAAAGTAACTTCGTATTTTCCCTTTATACCTTTGACATCATGAAGTGTCACCGCCTGATCGATACCCTTAAAACAAACCTCCATGGTATCCTGTATCACCAAAAGGGATCGTATCTTCTGATAAGTGGCAGAGCTGATCAGGATTTGTCTGCCGATGGTGTTGGCCTCGATCCTATAAGTCGTGTTGATAGGGCTTCCCACTGCGCCGTATTTGGTTCGTTTTTCAGATCCGATGTTGCCAACAACGACCTCGCCTGTATTAATGCCGATACCCATTGAGAGTTCAGGGAGATTTTCTTGCCGCTGGGCTCTATTTACTCCGAGCATTTCATTTTGCATCTCGATGGCGCACGCGACGGCCCGCTCCGTGTCATCGCTTGCACTAAGAGGCGCGCCAAAGAATACTAAGATACCATCACCTTGCAGTTCATCTACGGTTCCCCTGTATCGTGCAATAATTTCCATCATTCGCTCAAAGTAGTTGTTGAGGATGTTGATGATTTCATGGGCAGGGAGTTTGGTTGAAAGGGAAGTGAACCCTCTCAGATCGGATACAAGGAAGGTTACCTGACGGGTCTCTCCGCTCATCTTGAGACCCTCAGGTGAACCGAGCAGCTCCTCAACCACTTCTTTGCTTAAATAGCGACCGAAAGTGGTATGAATAAAATGCCGCTCTCGTTCTTCTCTGATGAAGCGATAAACCACGATAAAGATGGTGGCAAAAACGAGCATCATAAGGGGCCTGAAAATCGGAAAGATGAGGTTACCATAGAAAAACCCCCCACACACAATGGCCAGATAGGATGCAGCGAGACCGATGGTCCCGAAGGTAAAAAAAAGAGAGGAAAATCTTAAGGAAAGCGCAAAGAGTATGATCAGTAATATGGCCTCCATCATCATCTTTTGCGGCCCCGAGAGTTCCCTCAGAAACGATTCCCGAAGGATGGTATGCATGATATTGGCATGAAGCCCACTCGAAAGGAAATTGGCATCAGTGGGTACGGGACCCAGATCCGACGAACCTGTCAATATCTCCGATACCATGATGATTTTCCCACTCAATTCATCTCGCAACATCTCCATTTCATCACGATCGTCTGAAGCGTAAAAGAGATCGGCAAAATCATAGTGCGTCATACGCTCCCATGGACCTATGAAATTAATCAACATGTTTCCATGTCGATCGATGGGGATCACGATGTTATGCCCTGATGATTCTCCGGGTCTTTTGGCATCTTTGAGTGTAATCGATTTCCCTGGTCTGACGACGACTTTGTTCGGGGTGACATTGAGATAGTCGCAAATCCCCCTGAAGGCAAAGCCTGGATAAAATGCCTCCTCAAACCGAACCAGGAGCGGTATCCTGCGATTGACCCCATCTGGGTCAGTTTTGAGATTGAGATAGCCTAATCCCTTAGATACTGATGCCAGTTCTGGAAAGGTAATAAGTGGTTTGATCCCCTTATAAAGATCATCATGATCTCCATCAACGGCCACATTCCACTCTGTCAGTTCGAGGTATCCAATATCTTTTAAATCTCTTTTAGGCTGCTGAGATCTTTGCCCCCCCTTTCTTTCTAAATTGAATGCCATTCCAAAGTATACGTTACCGGCCCCTTTTGTGGCGTTTATAAACGCACGATCTTCAACTTGATTGGAACGTGCTGCAAAAATGAAGTCGTACATTTGGGCTGATACGTTCATCTTGGCCAGGTTTTGTATCACTCGCGCGAAATGAGAGCGATCGAGGTAAAAGGTTTTCAGCCTCTTAAGGCTTGTATCGGAAATATCCACGTGGACGATAGTGTCGTCGTAATTGGGCTGGAAATAGGATGAGGATGATCTGAATAGAAAAAGCCGGTCAATGGCCTTTGCATCCCAGGTCTCAAATAGATTTGGGAGTAGCCAGAAACACAGGTGGGCAGCCAAATAGGCGCCTGCAATCAAAAGGGTTGTAATTTGAATATGTTGTTTTTTATTTGTGATCAATGGTAAACGTCTTGCCGTAAAAATTAGATGCCGAGACCTCAGACGCAATCGGATCGATATCGGGAAAATCGTATTGCTCGCCTTTGAGATCCCCCCGAACATTACCCCCGATGGCAATAGGGCGTTCCGCGGGGGTCGCAAGTTTTCGATTCTTCCGCTTTATATTTCTGATCTCCGCAAGGAGCTGTTTGGCCAGTTCCTTTTTTTCTTTACCGGCGGTAAAATCGTATTTCAGGTACTGTGCCTCAAGCTGGTGTAATCGTTCGGCAGACGCGAGAAGGTAAAAGGTTTCAAACCCTACATTCTTGTCCAATTCAAACCATGTTTTCCCCTTGGGGATGTAATAGTTCTCACCTGTTTTATAGCCTGTATCAAACAGCTCAAGCTTGTAAGGGAACAAAAGGTTTATCTGATCCTTTGCGGTTCTGTAAAACAGGTACACAAAACATCTGTTTTTAAGCTGGATCAGCAGCTTTAGACGATCCCCGGTTTTCAGAACGGTATCACGTGTGATAGCGACGAGCCTGCGGTCATCTGTTGCCCCGACCATTGCACCAAATGCCCAGCGGAAGGAAACCGCATTTTTTCCCTTCTGTTCCGCAATGACCTCTCCCCGGGTCGAAAAAAGGGAGAATAGAAAGATAGCAAGGAACAGGGATAGATAATTTGGTAGAAAACGGTTCATCTTATTCCCCTCCAGTCAGCGTTATCGTTTTTGGATTATTTTTCCCCGATAAAAAAGAGAAACTCACCTTCCCCTTCCAACCTGCCGTATAATGGGGTTTGTGCTTGATTAGATGCATTTGAAACCGCCGGTCTGAGATAGGCTCCCAACTCAGTTCCGGTTACCACAGTGTCTTTATTGAAATCCCCATTCCCTTCAAGGGCTTTTAGAAGATAAGTGGTAAAAAGACCATGTCCCTCTTTCTCCTGCACCTGCTCGCCCTTGCCCCCGGCGGTGATGATCTGGACCGCACGCATGGAGGATATTTTTCTCAAATACCCTTCGAATTCAGGAGAGACCGTTATCATCCCCCGGCTGAATCCCAGTCCGGAGTAACAGGAATCCATGATATAAAGAATATGTTTGGCGGCAATACGGCTGGAAAGACCCCTGATTTGATCCATGGAAATGCCCGTTGACGTGTAATTGTCCACGCCGGCATCAACCGGAATGATGTAACCTTCCTTTCCCCCGTTCGGGAGATCGTGCGTCTGACCATGACCGGCGAAATAAAAGACCACCCGGTCGTTACGCTGAACCTTTTTGGGCAGGTAATCATAGAGAGCGGTCAGGATTCTTCTTTGCGTCGCCTCACGACCCAGTATGACCATTATGTCGTCAAAACCCTCTTCTTTCAGTCGAGCCTTGACAGCCCTGGCGTCAGCAACACCAAACTCGAGCACGGGCCATTTCTCATACTGATTAATGCCCACGACCACGGCAAATGACTTGCGATAAAATTCACGGGCAGTCCCGGGTCGCCCGGCATCGATGGGCCCCATTGCTGCTGCGGTCTGTTTGGCCAATTCGGCCATAAGTTCTTCTTTTCTGGCCTTGATCGCTGCCAAAGTCTTCCGCCTGGCCCGCTCGGCCTCTTCGGCTTTCTTCTTTGCCAAACGAGTTTTTTCCGCCTTTTTTCTTGCCAGTTCCGCTTCAAGTTTTTCCTGTTTTATCCTTTCGATCTCTAAGGCCTCTAAACGTGCTTTCTCAGCTTTGAGAGCTTTTTGTCTGGCCAACGCTTCCTTCTGTTTTTTTTGACGGGCTAGTTTTGTTTCAAGCTCTTTACGACGGACCCGCTCGGCCTTCTGTTTGGCCTGTTGAGCTTCGCGTTCTTTTTGCCTTGCAATTATGGCCTCCATTTCCTTCTGCTTAGCCAATTCAGCCTCGATCTTTTTCTGTTTCTCTTTTTGTGCCGCTAGTCTTTTTCCCCGCTCTATCATTGCATTTTTCGCTTCTGCACTCAGGGCTGCGGCGATTTTCGGCGCGGTATCTCTTTTTACCGTCAGTGACAATGTGGACCGGTTACCAGCCTTGTCCGTAGCCTCAATCTCCATATTATTCAGACCCACATTGAGGGGAACATCTTTGAGGAAACGACCGTCTTTTTCCAGAAACGCCTCTTGATTGTTTATCTTGAGCCAGGCCACCCCGCTTTTGTCTGAGGCTATCCCGCGAACGGTCATGATTTCATTTATAAATGAGACCGTGACCCCATGAGGGGTTGAGGGTTCGTAAAGTTTTATTTGGGGTCCCGTCCTATCGGATGCCCGTTCTATCTCCAACTTCAATGAGAGCGCCCTGGGGTAGTCGGATCGGATATTGAGTGATTTGTTCAGGTGTCGGTGGGCCATGTCCAGGTTGCCCTTTTCATAGAACAATGAGGCGAGGAGGTAATAAAGTTTATAGTTGACGGATCCAAGCTCAGCAGCCTTGGTAAAAAACTTTATGGCCTTTTCGGGTTTGCCTTCTTTCCGGAAATAGTTGCCGACCAGTTCATAGGGTCTGATAAAACCTGGGCAGAGTTCAATGGCTTCCATATAATACTGGTAGGCACTCCCCTTCTGCGAAGCAAACTTCCCCTTCCAGAAAAGAGATGGGGCTATATCACAGCCGGAAGAAAGGGTGGGTGAATTGAGATTTAGTCCTCCGGATATGTGTTCGTCCCCGGGTGAGGAGGCGATGCCCGCAGTTGCTAAGAAAAAAAGACAAACCAGCAACATAGCTGTGAGGCTGATGCCTACTTTTCTCATCATGTCCCCCATACGTTTACAGGGACAAATTGAAAGCGGATCTTTGAAATTCGGCTATATATCATTTTCAATGATCTCTTCAGCGGCGTTTATCCTGAAATTATCGAAGGTGGCTGTGATGGGTGTCTTTGCTGTGATGGATGTTCTTATCGACGTAAAATTGCCAAGGTTAAAACCGATCATAACATCGTTCGGAATGGACCGGAAAGTGTCTACTTCCTTCCATTGGACATCTCCTTTTGTTTTGAATAGAGTGCTTATTTTATCCTCTATTCTCACGATCCTAAAAGTGCCGTCGAATATATCCCGGTTTGCTCGTCTATCCCAGTTTTCTCGATGTATTTTGCCTTTTCGTATGTCGAGTGAAAAAATCATGTTGTAATCGTTACCTTCCTGCTTTAACAGACCCAAGAAAACAGAGTTGAGCTTATGGAGGTCGCTCCCTTTATCAAGAACACCGAAGATCAATAACTGATCCATATCGTAAACAAATTCCAAAAAATTGGTCCGACAATCCACCTGAATGTCAAAATCCCCCCTGAGGCTATATTTGGACCCCAGTCCTCCCTTGCTGAAACAGCCTGTTTCGGTTTCAATACTAAATTTGCCATCCTTGATCCCCACTTTTGCCAGCTTAAAATTCGCTTTCTGGACCTCATTAGGAATGTACCCGGCTTTTTCCCACAATTCGGTGCGGAAATTATCAAAAGAATCATTGTAATACGCCAGTTTGTTTTGGGGTAAAGTCTTTTCTATTTTTAGGGATGCAGTGTCTGTGACACATCCCGTGAAAAAAGCTGAAAAAGCAGCTGAAAAAGCGATAATGATCAATGCCAAAACTCTTCTCATTTGAACGCCTCCTTTAGGTATTTTTCTTAACGAATCGAAGACTTAAGCACCATTTGGTGCCAAACCCCCGACATTAAATTGGGTGAGTGAATCTCGAATCAGGGAATCGTCCAGCTCGCCAGAAAGCGGTTGATTGAGTTGAAAAAATTTCTTTTTTGAGGACAGAGTGTAGAGAAATCCCCGTTTTGGGTCAAGCACAAAAGGACCGCAATATATAGCACTTAAATCCTGTAAATGCCTCTTTTGGTGAAAGAAGTTTCGACAGCGTTTTTGGGAGCACCGGCGAAGCCTGTACTATTTTCTGCGGCACTTACCCAGCTTTCTGAGCGCCAGGCGGAATTTTAGACCGGAAACACGTTAATCCCAATCCCTGGCGGATCGTCCTACTTTTTTTCTCAGGGTTTTGATTCTTCCCCTGTTGATTTTGTGTTGCAGACGCTTTTTTCTGGCATTTCGGGTGGGGCGCGTGGGTTTACGCTTTTTAGGTGTTGAAAGGACGCTGCGAACCAGATCCCGCAGCCGTATCAGGGCCTCTGCCCTGTTTTTCCCCTGGGTGCGGTGTTGCTGCGCCTTCATGACGATGACGCCTTCCCCCGTGATACGATGATCTTTCAACTTCAGAAGGCGTTCCTTGACGAAATCGGGAAGGGATGAGGTGTTGATGTTGAAGCGCAGGTGCACGGCGCTGGAAACCTTGTTGACATTCTGTCCCCCCGCACCCTGAGCCCGAATGGCGTGGATCTCGATTTCATGGAGTGGAATGGAAATGTTGTCCGAGATTTGAAGCATGTCCGATGGTCCCTGTACGGTGTGAAAGCCAACTTTTTGTTGACGGTTTCCAGTTTACGATTATGAAAGATTTTAGCAAATGAAACAGCTTTCGTAAATCTTTTAGCGTACGTCCAATTTCTTTTAAAAAGCAGGTTGATGGCATATATGTTGTGGTCATTTATTACTTGCCCCACAATGGGAATTTCTCTATGATCCTGAAATCTTCGGCCTTTTGCAAATCAAACATTTCAGGTTCACCATTCTGAGGAGCTTTCATACTTGCCCGCATTCGATTTCAAACACAGTATCAAAGGCTCCCTGACCAACTTTGGTCTATTAAGCGCTTCAAAAATTCTAGTTCAGCTTCTGCATCTGGCCATTCTTGCTTTGATAGCGAGAAAACTCGGGGCCGAATCCTTCGGAAAGTTGAATATTTTCCTAATGGTGGCCCAATTCGTTTTTCTCATCACAGTTAAATGGACCGCCACGGGGTTTACCCGGTTTTCAATAACCCACATGATTGAAAACAAACCCATCAGCCGTATTTTTTGGGCGCGCAATCTTATCGGCGGCGTTTTACTGGCGGGTATCATTTTCGGGGTTATTTTTCAAAAAGACGCCATCTCAAATTATATTGGCTTGCCACAGCCCTGTCTGATTTTTCTTTTTGGCTACTATCTAGCGCTTTTATTGACGGATTACTCTTATCAGGTAGCTGAAATAACGACCTCTTTTAGAGCACTGTCAATTGTTCAGGTGATTGAAAAAATAGCGCTGTTTATATTGTTGTATCAATTCGGGACCCATGTTTTTTCAATTATTTTCATCACCATTATCGCTGTCGTCGGTTCCCGCATCTGGCTGATGGTGCCCGTCAGGCGTAAACTGTTTTTCCCTCTAACGACCAGTGTCCATGAATCTAGAGAACTGCTGCGTTTTTCCCTGCCCCTGCTGCTTGTTTCCCTCGGGGGATTTATTTTTGGATGGGTTGATATTGCTGTTATCAAATATTTCATGACAATGGAAAAGGTTGGTTTATACTCTCTTGCCTATAATGGTCTAAATGCCGTCGAATCGGTGGTCTTATTGATGGCAACTGTATTAAGGCCCATATTCATCTCTTTGATCGCAAATGGAAAGAAAGAATATGTAGCGGCTTTCGGACGGCGGATTTTGCCCCAGATTCAATTTATCTGGGGGCTCGCTTTTATTGCTTTGGGATGGATTTCAACTTGGATGATCCCACTGGTTTTCGGCAAAGAGTTTACACCATCCTCCCCCGTTTTTGTTGTTCTGCTAATCAGTCTCAATTTCACAGTGTTCAATACCATTGTCCAAGCCATTTTCATCGGATTCAGCCGGGTGGGAACCGTGGCCAAAATCAGTGCCAGCGCCTCATTGATAAATCTGATCCTGGACTGTATCTTTGTTCCCCTGTTCGGAATCATGGGGGCTGCTCTGGCAACACTCATTTCAAGCTTATGGATCAGTATCTGGTATTATAAAGCCTTGAAAAAAATTGTGGCCCTGGAAATTTCGGCACCGGTTTTAATGGTATTGGTGATTTCTTTGCAGGCCCTCGGACTTTTATGGACAAGCAAGATGGGAGCTGGTATTGCAATATCCGCCGTTTCGTTGGTTTTCTGTCTTCTCATCAGTAAGAAAATGTCTCTGTTTCAAGTGTCTGATAAGGTAATATATGAAAAGCTGACATTGCCCGGGGCTGCGGGGGGTGTTTTGTCCTGGATCTGTGATTTTTATGAACCATCAGAGCGGAACAAAAACATATGAATTCAACAGTGGTGTATTTAACAATATTGGTTTCAATCTCTCTCTTTACGCGCTCTCTGCCGCGCATCATCTGCCCCGGGGCACGGGGAAAAGATGCCTACTATCACCTTTTGGCGGCCAGGAGAATCAGGCGCAGCGGCATGGGGATGCCCGACACTCTGAAAGAATTAATACTGCCCGGTATCTATGACTACCCGCCCTTGCTTCACTACCTGTGGGCCATGTTTCCCCTGCGGTGGCACCTGACGGTGGAACGGTGGTCGAGTGCCTTTATCGATGCACTGCACGCCATCACAGTCTATTTTTTTTCTTACTACTTTTTCAATTTGATGCCATTCTCCCATGATCAATCATTCATGGCATTCAACAGCGCTCTTATATTTATACTGTCGCCCGCACTGTTAACCATCGGTACAGGACCGCGTGCTTATCAAGGTACACCCCGAACCCTGGGAGAATTGCTTTTTTCCCTGACATTTTGTTTTTCTCTAATTGGTTATTTCACCGGGACGACCATTCCTTTCTTATTGGCAATGCTTTTCGGCGCACTTTTATGCCTCACCAGCAAGTTTTCAGTACAGGTGATGGTTTTCTTTTATGTTGTCTTTGCCTTGGTTACATTTCATGTCTATTGGATTATTCTGCTGGTCAGCGTATTTATAACGGCACTGGTCATTTCCAAGGGCCATTACGCAAAGGTGGTCGCAGGCCATATTCAACACAGCCGGTATTATCTAAATGCCATCAGCAAGCGCTTCTATCTCATTGCGCAGAGGAATAACTGGCATGAACTCAGGCAAACAGTTCGCATCATTTTCAAGAATCCTTTCAAGGCTGCCAAAAATCTGTTTTTTTATCACTCCTGGACCCATTTACTGGTCAACCACCCGCTGCTGTTCGCCATAATGTATATCGCCATAACGGGCCCTTTCGCAGACGGTCACCCTGTGGCTTTATTTCTATTGCTGTGGATAGGGGCCGGACTGCTTGCTTTCACGCTCACTTCAATGAAGCCCTTCCTCTTTCTGGGGGAAGCCGAACGTTATCTGGAATATGTGTTGCTGCCCCAGGTATTGTATCTGGGGGTTTCGAATCATTTGAATTCGGCCCCTTATTTCCTGTTGGGCTATTTTGTGGCGCTGTACCTGTTCTTCTTTGTCGGTTTTATCTACGGTTACCGCAATAAGGAAAAGCTGCTACCAAGATTCGGGGAGTTGGTCGATTTTGTATGCGGTGATGATACAATACACAGGATATTGCCCATATTCCTTAACGATGCCGTCCAACTTGCTTACGAATCAGAAAAGGCCATTGCCCATTTCCCGGGTAATTTCAGGAAGAAATTCATGCCATATGAGAAGTTCTTTGATTTCTACCAAAAAATCTACCCCTTCCCAAATGAGGATCTGAAGCGGCTGATGATGGAATATGATCTTGACACACTGTATTACGCGTCAAGCGATTTGGAAAAGGCCGAATCTTTGGGTCTGAATTACAATTTTGATTCATTTAAAGTTGTCTTTGCCAATGAACAATATACTGTTTTGCAGCCCAAGGGCCTCGAAAATAATTAATTTCGGTGAAAGTGAATTACCATGGGACTTTTAAGAGGCCTTGATCCGAGTCTGATTGCGGTTGTCAATCAGTGCGGGGGCAATGCTCCTCGCCCAGGATCTGATGGATTCCCAATCCCTGTAATCCCCTTCCGCCACATCCTTGCCTTGCATTTTCATTTTCATGATGACCCGCACCATGAAAGGAAGCTTATCATATGCCAGGGCGCCCGCAAAGAGGCCTGTGTCCACGGGTATCACGTGGGGTGTCTTTTGTCGGAGAGGTTCCAGGAAACCAAGCGCCTTGCTCCGATTCTCTTCCGTGGAGTTGGCCATGGTCAGGCACGTGAGAAAATAGGCCACGGGAAGGCCGCTTAGAAGCTTCCGATGTTTCTCTACGAAATCGGATGCTTCGGGTAGCCAGCGGTCACTCCGAATGGCACTCCCCATAACAACAGCGTGATAGGGTGTCAAATCTGATACGTTTTCCACCTTGAGCACATCCACCGAGGCGCCACCGTCGCAGAATGTCTTTCCCATAGCCCCGGCCACACCTCCGGTTGAGCCACATCGACTGGCATAGGCCACTAGAATTTTGGGATTTGGCCGTCTTTCGTTACATCGGCTCTCCAAGAATTTGACCCTGTCTGTCAGTGCCGTATCAGCCCAAACCGGATTCCGCCCAACGGCCAGACTGCCTAAAACCCCGCCTGCCATTATGGCGCTTCTGCCGATGAACTCCCTTCTTGAAAAATACTCTATCATGACGTCTCCTTTCTTCATTGCTCTGATTTTCTGCCAAACCCCTGCGTTCATGTTTCCCTGAGAAAACTCCATATCTCAGGGAAACCCAAAATTTTCTATGAGGTGAACAGCGCTTTGAACGCCTCGAACTTCTGGAATTTTTCCTTCAAATGATCCGTAACTATTTTCTTCTGCTTTTCATCCAGGATGTCATAGAGTTCCATGAAATCATCCATGAACATGCCGGCTCGTTTCGGAAAGTTTTCCATGTGAGATTTCGCAAGTGCCGACAGGACATTCAAATCCGGGTTTTCCCTGTCCATTTCACTTTTCACCTTATCAAAGAATATTTTTCGTTGATTGCCCACCTCAACCAGTTCATTTTCAACTCTCGTTCGAATCTCCTGGTATCGCGCTTCCTGATTCCCGGTGAGTTCGAGCGCTTCCACTTCAGAGTCAATTTTTTCGAGAACATGTTTTGGAAAGTCTTTGCCGTGAAACCCGCCACCACAAAACATGGGTGATTTCTGGCATCCCACAAAACCCGCTCCGGCAATCACGATGGCCCCCAACAGGGCCAACCCCACAATCAAAGATCTTTTTTTCAGCATGACAACTCCTCCTTTTTCTGATGTTTTGACGCGTTGTGCGCCGTTTTGTTTTCAGGATAGACCCGGAACGTAAAGAATGTTTGTGATGGATGTTAAAAAATGTTAAAGAATGTAAAAAATTGAAAAATAGCGGGGACTTATATGGACAAAAGGGTTTTGATCGTAGATGATGACCAAAAGCTTCGGGCACTTTTGACCGAGTATCTGACGGAATTCGGGTTTCAGACCGCAACGCTTCCGGACGGCAGGCGGATTTTATCGGCCATCAAAACCGAAAACCCCCACATCATTATACTGGATATTATGCTGCCCCATAAAGACGGATTTGAAATCTTAAGGGAGATCCGGACAGCCTCTACGGTTCCCGTGATCATGCTCACGGCCCGAGGGGAAGATGCGGATCGCATCGTGGGCCTTGAGCTCGGTGCCGACGATTATCTCCCCAAACCCTTCAACCCGCGGGAGCTGCTGGCCCGGATCAGGGCGGTGCTTCGAAGGTCTGCAACACCCTTTGAGGATAACGCCGGGTTGGATGAGAATTACCGGGTTGAGGCCGGGGGGCTGATTCTGGACAAAGCGAAGCGTTCCGTGAAGGTGGGGCGTGATGAGGTGGAATTGTCTTCAACTGAATACGAAATCCTGAAGGTCTTGATGGAACATCCCAACAGAACCCTCAGCCGTGATCAACTCATGAGCATGGCCAAGGGTCGGGATTTCATGGCCTTTGACAGAAGCATTGATGTGCATATCAGTAAACTCAGGGCAAAAGTGGAATCCAACCCCCGTTCCCCCGAACGCATCAAGACGGTCTGGGGCACCGGTTACATATTTGTGGATACAAAATGAAGGCTGGACGGCTCTATACAAAGATATTTCTCTCGTTCTTAGCGATTCTGGCGTTGATATTGTTGTTGACTTTCGCGCTGTTCATTCGTTTTCCGGGAAAATACTTCCATGAGCGCTTTGAGCAATATGCAAAAGGCCACGCCACAATGGTGAAAATGTTTCTGGAGGAAAAGATCCGTTCAGATTCCATAATGTCCCCTCCGGAAGAGCGTCTCCTTCAGGATTTTGTGGCGCGGATGGGAGAGACCTACGGGGCCCGGTTCTGGTTCGCCGATTCCCATGGAAAGCTTCTGGTCAAATCCTTTGACGGGGTCATACCAAAGGCTCCGGGAAAACGGGTTCGTGTGAAAATTGAAGGGGAAACAGGTGTTTTTGAAATCGAGCGGGCTTTTCGAAAAGGTCGCGGGCTTTATATGTGCATCCCCATTCAACTGGCAGATGGACAAATTGTTCATCTCCACTCCCTGTTTGAGTCCATTGACAGTTCCCGTCACAAATGGGGGTTCGCTGTGGGATTGCTCGTGATCGGAGTCGTTATCGCGCTGCTGGTGATCCCGGTTGCAAGACTCATCACCAAGCCGTTAAACAGATTGCGAAAATCAGCCATCCGCTTTTCCAGGGGGGATCTGTCCCACCGGACCTCCGTAAAAGGGAGGGACGAGATTGCTCAGCTGGGGGCCACTTTCAATTTGATGGCGGAAAGGCTTGAACGGATGATCAGCGGCGGGAAGGAGTTGACGGCCAATGTGTCCCATGAATTGCGGAGCCCCCTGGCCAGAATCCGGGTCGCGGAAGAAATCATGCGCGAACAGTTGAAAAAAGGTAAAACGGGGGAAACGGAAAAACATCTCAACAATATTTGTGAAGACATTGGGGAACTGGACCGCCTTATCGGCCGCATTCTGGAGTTTTCCAAACTGGACATACACGAAGGGGCCTTTGAAAAAGTGCCTCTGGACCTGTCGTCCATGCTTCACAGGCTGCTCTTGCGTTTTGAAACCACCATGGAGAAAAAGAGAGTGGAACCGAGGGTTGAGATCCCCCAAGGGGTGTTCATGAACGCGGACCGCAAAAGTCTTGAATCCGCCCTGTCGAACCTGTTGGACAACGCCGCCAAGTACGTTCCCCAAGGGGGACGGATTTCGGTCCATGTGGCCCGGGAACCGGATTATCTGCAATTGCGTATTTTCAACACCTATGGAAAGTTGACCGATGATGAACTGGAAAACCTTTTCGAACCTTTCTACCGGGTGGCGGGTATGCAAGAATCGGGAACAGGTCTCGGCCTTGCCATCACCAAAAAAATCATCGAACGACACGGGGGCCGGATTCGCGCAGTCAATTCCAGGAACGGGATTGAATTTTTCATTCAATTCCCCTGATAGTACTGTGACCATGCGGATAAAAAAGATTTGTCCAATGAACAACAGACGGGAGGTTATCTGAAAATGAAAAAACTTGTATTGGTGCTGACCAGTGTGTTCCTTTTGGGTTGTGCTGCCGGCCAACAACCTCAGCCCACTTTTGAAGGCGTCATTTTTGAAACGGGTAAGGGTAGAAAAACGGTCATGGATACGATCATCCGTGTCATCGAGAATGAGGGTTACAAGGTTGGTTCCACAAACGAAAATCAAGGAACAATTGTCTGCAAACCCCGGAAAATGCTCGATGGTGTATTGACGGAAAAAACCGAAGGGAAGCCATGGGCCATTCCAACCAAAGCCTCCACGCTCAACCACCTGATCCAGTTTTCCGCCCATGTGAGCCCGGGTGGTGTTGTAAAACTGAAAGCCCTTGTTATGTCAACAGGTGCCAGCCACACCGTTGACAGAGATAAAAGCGAGAAGCTGGCCAGATACTATGAAAAGAAGATTATGAAGGCCTTGAGCTGAAGATCAGTTATTGGAGGGTTTCAGGTCCTCGCTGGAGTAGTCCATATGTTGTCCCCCGGGGACAGGAGGGGGCTCAAGGGAAACAAGATGCAGACCTACCATACCTTAAAAAGCCCGGATGGCGATTTCAATTATATTGACTGGGGAGGCTCGGGACCCCTGGCGCACTTCTCCCATGCCACCGGGTTCTGCGCAGGTGCCTATTCCCCCATCGCCCGGAAACTGTGCCGCAGACTCAGGGTCGTCGGTATGGACGACAGGGGACACGGGAGGACAACTGCCGAGGCTGATCCTCGAAACCTGAAAAACTGGGACGTCTTTGCTGGAGATCAGGCGCAATTTTTCGACCATGTGGGCAAACCGGTCATTGCCATGGGTCATTCCCGTGGGGCTGTATCCAGCCTGCTCTTGGCTGTCAGACGACCCCACATGGTCCGCGCGATTATTCTCATTGATCCGACCATCCTCCCCTTCTCCTGGATGTGGTGGTGGTATTTGGCAAAAAAGACGGGTTTTGCCAGACGCGTTCCCATTGCGGCCCGGGCGGCCCGGCGAAACCCCCTCTGGCCTGACGCGGAGACCATCCTGAATGTTTATGGGGCGAAGCAGCCCTTCAGATCATGGGAGAAGGGGTTTCTCGAGGGGTACATCGCGGATGGAACCGAGCCTTCAGACAACGGGGGGATCCGGCTGTGCTGCACCCCGGAATGGGAGTCGCGATGCTTTTCAGTCTGCCCTCACGATGTCTGGCGGTATGTCCCGCAAATCCGGCAACCCACGCTGCTTCTCTATGGTGCAGCGTCGGATACGTTTTTGGCCCCAGCAGTGAAACGCTTTAGAGCAGACGTGCCACACGCGGTTATCAGGCGCTTTGAAAGGACCAGCCATTTCGTGCCCATGGAACGGCCTGATGAAACCGTCGAGGCCATCTTCGCGTTCTTGCGGGAAAAAGGGTTACTCTCATGGGAGGCTGAAAGGAGGCGTGGTGATGGAGGGAACATGGTCTGAACACTTGTCATCGGTTCTATTCCCCCGGGTCTTTGCAGCGGTGACGGTGGTTTTTCTGCTGGGGAAAAAAGCGACGAAGGGTTTCATTACCCGGCTCTCCAAAAAGTGTGCTGAAATGATCCTCCAGGAACCGGTCGGGCTGTTGAGCAACCTGAAAATGAATCTACTGGAACAGGTGAACCCATATGAGGGCATTTCAACCATTAAACAGAACCATCAATCCATAAGGAGGTTTCCCAATGGCCAAGGATGATTGCAATGATTGTAGTTTCAGGGCAAAATATGACAATAATCCCAAATCGATTTTAGGCCGGTTATGGAAATGGCACATTGGCTGGTGTCCCGGTTGGAAAAGGTATATGAAATCGCTTCCCGGAGATGAAAGGGTTGCTCTGGCTGAGCAATATGATCTAAAGAAATACAAATAATCCTTAAAAGATCAGGAGAAATCATGGCCAGGCCGACGGTTATTGTCATCGGTGCCGGGCTGGGGGGGCTTTCCACCGGTATCTATGCCCAAAGAAATGGTTATGGGACCCGAATATTTGAACACGCCCGGCATCCCGGTGGGGTGGCGGCTGAGTGGAAACGGCGGGGCTACATTATCGATGGCGGCATACACTTCTACATGGGGTGGCGACCCGGGCGACCGGACCATGATATTTATCGGGAGCTGGGCATTGATCAGGAAGACCAGTATGTTGAAATCAGAAACTACGGCCGCTTTCTGGACCCTTCCGAA
Organism: Desulfobacteraceae bacterium; assembly: GCA_016844935.1. Lineage (GTDB taxonomy): Bacteria > Desulfobacterota > DSM-4660 > Desulfatiglandales > Desulfatiglandaceae > NaphS2. The sequence goes on from JAERTK010000069.1 coordinate 18,957, forward strand.
GATCGCACTTTGGATATTACCCAGGACCTGGATCAGCTGGCCGCAACCATGAAGCGTATCTCCCCTGAGGATGCCACCTTCATCAACAAAATCATCAGGGGCGCCAAGGCTTTCACGCATTCCAGTATGACCACGTCCATGGAAAAGCCTCCCGATATGAACAGATGGTGGGACACGCTCAAAATGATGATCCAAATGAAAGGGACCCTTCGATACTATTCAGGATGGTACCTGAAGTCCCTTGAAGAGGTGACCCGGGAGCTCCATGATCCCTGGCTGGCCCATGTTTTTAAGCATCTGTTTTTACCTGAAGTGCCGGTGGTTTTTGTGATGCTGATTTTGGGTGCCTTGGCAGGGGGCAATATGGCCGTTCGAAAAGACGGCTCCGGGGGATTTTCCCGGGCACTGGAAAAGTGCTACCTGAATTTGGGCGGCAGAGTTTCCTATGGATCAACGGTGGAAAAAATTCTGGTCGAAAATAATGGAACTGTGGGCATTCGGCTCGGAAATGGCGAAGAATACCGGGCTGACCACATTGTATCGGCCGCGGATGGATATTCCACGCTGTATGACCTGCTGGGCGGAAAATACCTGACGCCGGAACTCAAAAAACTCCACGAAGAATGGCCGCTCTGGAAACCGGTGGTTCTTATCAATTACGGCGTGGCCCGTGATTTCTCCCATGAACCTTCCATTGTGATGTTCAAGCCCGCTTCAAAAACCGAAGCCGGTTATCTTTCCAATGATTGCTGGATCATCCGTATCTTCAACTACGGTTCCCAATGCGCACCTGCGGGACGAACCCTCGTGCAGGTCATGATCGAATCCCAATGGGAGCCATGGAAAGACCTCCGGGAGGACAAAGAAGCATACAAAGAAGAGAAAGAAAAGACTTCCAAAGAAGTATTGAAGAGCCTCAATAATGTGTGGCCCGGAATAAAGGACCAGGTTGAAATGACGAATGTGGCCACGCCCCATACCTGGTGGCGCTATGCCCGAAATCGCCGGGGTTCTTTTGAAGGGTTTGCCGTTACCGATAAGATATTCAGCACATCAGTTAAGCGAACCCTGCCAGGCCTGGACAATTTCTTCATGGCCGGCCAATGGGTAGTGCCGGGCGGCGGCGTCCTGCCGACCCTGCTTTCAGGGAAACACGCCGCCATGCTCATGTGCCGCCGGGACGGCAAGGTGTTTAATACACCCAGCTGATCCCGCCAGCTAACCGGTTCTTAATGAACTATTAACAGAAAGAAAACCAATCCTTAATCAAGAATTAACGTCCCGTCTGTAAATTATCCTCCAAAGAGCGCGACATTCTTTGAGTTTTTCTATAAATACCAGTGTTTTCCGATTTCTTTCACCGAATCAGTGAGCTCATGTCCAATAGAACTTTCTGAATTCCAAAATGAAAACAGCTTGATTGAATACATAATGGAGAACGTCTCATGGAAAAAGTGATATTGGTGTGCCGCGAACCGGGAGATCATGGTCATACGGTTGTCCTGATTGAAGAAATGTTTCCTGAATGTACAGTGGAGATCGTTACGCAACCGGGCAACGATTTGCATCCTATAAGCGATCCATTTGAAAACATGGGGTCTTGTTTTCAGATAGCACCCTTTTTGGGGGACTATTAAATGGCTTCCTATAGGAAGAAAGATTCATGATGTTTTTTAAAAGGGTTGATTTTTTAAAAAGTCTAACCTTGCGCTAACGATGTTCCGTTATACTGGTCCACGGCCCATTTAAATGGTCGGTGTTCTCATGGGTCAGGGGTGTTTAAATCAGGTTAACGGGAGGTCTGCAGCATGTTTAAGTAATTGAAATGGTTTTGTGGGTGGTGGCTAACCGTCCTTAAACGCTCCCTTTGCAGCATTTGTGAGCTCCTTTGATTAAATCTAAAAAAGAGATGCCAATTTGACAAAAGAAGTATAAGACAGGCTCCGTTAGGCAACAATGCGGGAAGAATTGGAAAATGGATAGTATTGGGTTTAAGATTAGTTGAGAGGATTAAGGGGAATGAAACCGCATTCTTTTGCAATTTTCTGGCCTTTGCCGCTGAGGACAAAAACAATTAGTGATTTGATATCTTGGGGGAAGTTTTTCTTATCCACGTAGAGATACAATCGTCTCGATATGGGAAATTTTCCCGGGTCCGCACCGCCTCGGTCGGGAGCAATGCCGTTTACCGAAAGGGGCTTTACTTCAGGGTTCAGCAAGGCATAGCTCACATAGCCGATGGCAGAGGGATTTTCCGCAACAAAGGCGAGAATCCCGCTGCTGGAATTCTGAAGAACAGAACCCGGTTGGATGTTTCCGGATTTCATGACCACATCTTTCCACACTTTCTCGGTTCCAGACGATTCCCCCCGGGTGACCACCTGGATGGATTCAACAGGCCCGCCCAGCGTATCCCATGATTTTATATTTCCCTCATATATGGCACGCAGTTGCGCGAGACTCAGGGTGTTGATGGGATTGGATGGATGGACAATGGGAACAATCAAATCACTGGCAAAGGGAAACCCTTTCAAAAGAACGTTTGTGGATTCAGCATTGGAACGCGTCTTGTCGGAGATGGCGGTAGAAGACATTGCAATGTTGCATTTTCCATCCACAAGTTCTCTTATCCCTTTTGAGGACCCGCCGCCATAAATCTGAATCGTGTCATTCCCTTCTCGTGAATCGCTTTCGGAAACCTTTAACATGAAGGGGAGAATGGTCGTTGAACCCGCAACACTGATCTCGGATGGTGCCTGGGTGGTGCACCCGGAGGGCATCCAACACATAATAGAAATAAGAACCCCGAACAGGATCGCTTTCAAACGGAACATACTAATTCCCATCCTCCAATTCCCTAAGCCAGATTCCAGTTCTTGATTTGATCTCATCCCTGAGCCGCCTCACCTGGTGCAGTTTTTGATCATGGCTTCCCTCAAAGTCCTCAGGATTATCGAAAGGCCAGTTTGACCGGCCGGTAGACAAGCGCAGCCCTTAGAAATGAAATGAGTTCCTCAAGGGTCTGTTCATACCGGTTCGGCAGGTCAGTGTGGCCGCCACCGAACTTGTTTTTCTGGTATGCAGGTCGCCAGGCGGCTGTGGCCTCTTTGTCCGCAAAGGATATGATTTCCCTATGATCTTTTTCTTCAAGGGCCTCTAAAAAAGCATCAATGGTGCATTCATTCGATACCATGGGGCAGTCCGAATCTCCACAGGACATGGTTTTTTCCTTTCCAAAAAAAAATATTTCTAAAACACACGGGTCAAAGGATAAACCACGAATGTTAGAATTGTGTTAGGATGGGGATTATTTTTTTATTATCAAACAGGGGGCGATTCAAGACATTCGTCATTGGCGGGTTCCCATGTGAAAAGACGCCCCGAATTGATCAAAATGCCCAGGCTGTGGCCCACGTGCAGACCCCCTTATGATATTGCTAAGAGCCTGTTTAAAAACTATCCTTGCTGCGGTCGGCTGCGGTTTCCCATGGCTGTGTCAGCGACCAAAACGGGCATTCTCCGTGTCTCTTTTGGAACCTTGTTGCTTCATAAGCGAACATCTCTACCTGTCAAATCCTTGTCTCACATTAACATAAATTTCGCATATTCCTAACTTCAATCTAATACAACACCCCTAGGTTTCCCGAAGAAACGATCCATTTAAAAACATGGGGTCTTCTTTTCAGATTAACGTAGCGGAGCTTTCGCGAAAACTGGGGGAAGTGGTCGGCGCCGCCTGATCCCTCTGTGAATAAGCGCATTATCCATAATTTAACGAAACTGCAATATTTCTTTAACAATTGGTTGGTATGATAAACGGCAAAATGAAGGTCTGAAAATAACCGGCGCCATTTCAAAGAGGCGCCCATCAGCGCAAACAGTACTGTCCCAGTTTCATTTTACTGTCATGAATGGCTGGGGAAAAGGAGTAACAACTTGGAAAATACGCGATACATTAACCGTCTACACTGGGTATTTGATCTCCCTCATTCGGCTGAATTTTCCTTTGAGGAGCGTGCCGTCCCCCGTATCATGATGATCTATGAAAGGGCGACGGACCAGATGGAATTTGAAATCCTGGACAAGGGTCTTCCTGGTGATATCCGGGAAAAGATTTCTTCGTGGTTGAGAAACAGCAATCACGTCTGGGATATGATTAACGGTCTTACCTAGAGGTGTTTCAACGCCGTTCAAAATGGCCCCAATGAGGAGGCCAATCACTTTTTTAATTGCCCTTCACATATTACGCACTCCTAACATCCCCCTCACCAAAACCTAACAGGAGCAGGTTAATCTCAAAGAATGCTTCTTCATTACTCTCTTTGGGCGGCCAGGAGGGGTATTCCCCTTTTGAGCCGCCCAACCCTTCCTGAAGCATCCCCCTGAATATCTTCAAAAAATCAGATTTTCAATTTCGCCAATCCATTAAGTAGTGAGGTTTTCTAATGTGTGTATAGTCATTATAAAACTTACAAAAACCTAACATTCTTCTAATCCATCACTAATGCACCTGATTCATAGTGCATCTGTTCACAGTTTACCGATTTCCCACGAGAGGAGGTGAAGCGAACGGGATTAAAGGATTTAGGAGGAGGGAGTCATCATTTTTTTAAATATTCAGGTGAAAGGAAAAAGACTCAAAATGAAAAAAATCACATTCTTTCTATGTTTGGTGGCAGCGCTGTTTATGAGCGTCAATGTGGTGCCATCTCATGCCGGTGAGGTCGATGTCTTGATCAATAAGCTGGTTGAAAAGGGTATCCTTACCCGGCAGGAAGCCGAATTGCTCTTAAAAGACATGCAAAAGGAAGGGCAACGGCAGGAGACGGCGGTCAAGGAGACGGCGGAAAAAGTGGCCAAGGAGACCGCTGAAAAGACCGTCAAAAAAGAGGCGGCCAGCGGCAAGTGGGCCAGCGTCCCCAAATGGGTGAACCGCATCCATTTTAAAGGGGATTTCAGATTGCGGTACCAGTATCAGAACAAGTATTTGAAATTTGACCAGGGGGATCAGGACCGCGGCCGGGGCCGCTACCGATGGCGCTTAGGGGCCATTGCCGATGTGACCAAGGACAAAAAATGGCGGGTGGGTTTCGGCCTTTCATCCGGTACCGGGGACCCCAGATCCACCAACCAGACCTTTACCAACTCGTTCGAAAAATTCGGGGTAAGGATCGACTATGCTTACGCCCAGTACAAGCCGTTCGAATGGCTCACTGCCATTGGCGGACAGATGAAAAACCCCCTTTACCGGGTACAGGACCTCATGTGGGATACGGATATCACACCCCAGGGTGTGGCGGTTCCCGTCAAATACTGGTGGAGCGACGACGCCTATTTCTTTGTGACACCGGCCCTCTTTGTGCTCAATGAGTTTAAGAGCCAGGATATGGATGATCCCTGGATGTTTGTGCTTCAGGGCGGCGCCGGCGCCAATATCGGCAGCATGTGGGCCAAGGGTGGTATTTCCTGGTATCAAAACTCAAAAATCAAGGGAAACATACTTAAATGGAGTTCGGAATCCAATACCCGAAACGCCGACGGCGAGTATATCTACAACTACAATTCAATCGCCCTGGACGTCATATACGGCTTCAAATTCGACAGTTACATCAAACACCTGGCCTTTTTTGGCCAATATGTAAGGTCTACCGCGGACGACAAAAATAACGCCTGGCTGGCCGGTTTCCGGTTTGGTCGAAGCGTCAAGAAATTTGCGGACTGGGAACTCCGATACAGCTACAGGTACCTCCAGAGAGACTCGATTCTGGATATTCTGCCCGACAGCGATGCGTATGGTGGTAAAACCAATGCGAAAGGCCATGAAGTCAGGCTTAATTTTGGATTGGCCAAAAAGGTGGTTTTCTCCATCGATTATTACAATATGCGGAAAATCGATTATGCCCCGGGTAAAGATGATGATCCTGAGGATGTGCTGCAGGTTGACTTCAATTTCAAATTCTAATTTCCTTTAGATGGCATCCACCCTGAAAACAGTCAATTTTCTGGGTGGTTGCCGCAAAAAATGTCCAATTTTTTTATCCCTGCTGTCATTTTCTTGACCTGACCTATGATCTGGTCTATGCTAACCCCTGAATGGAAACAGTCTTGTGTAACAAAGGATTGGAGGAAAAAATGCCCCCACAAATCAACATTTATGAAGCCAAAACGGCATTTTCCAAACTGATAAACAGGGCCATTGCAGGAGAGGAGATTATTATTGCAAGGGCCGGAAAACCGGTGGCAAAGCTTGTGGCGTTTCAAGCGCCTGAGCTTGATCGTACTCCCGGCTCAGCGAAAGGGAAGATTACCATTTCGGGGGACTTTGACGCGCCGCTACCTGAGGATATCCTTGAGGCTTTTTCCAAATGAAATATATTTTGGATACGCATGCATTTCTATGGTTTATTTGTGAGGATAAGCAATTATCGCGTAATGCCTGCGACATCATCAGAAAACGCGATAATGAGATCTATTTCAGCGCCGGCAGTGCATGGGAAATTTCCATCAAAACAGGCCTGGGAAGGTTGTCCATTCGAGAAGAACTGGAGTCTTTTCTGATTGACCAGTTGGCTGTAAATCGAACGCTGTCATTACCGATCACGCTCTCTCATGCAGCCTTCACGCGCAACCTGCCTACTATTCATAAGGATCCCTTTGATCGCATCCTGATTGCCCAATCCATTGTTGAAGATATGCCTCTGATTACGCGTGACCGGACCATGGGAAAATATGATGTAAAAGTGGTTTGGTGACCCATCGATATATGGGATGGCCGTTAATGAACAGCAGGGGTCGGCACCTGTGGAAGTGTGACGGTAAAACAGGTTCCCGTCTTTCCGCTTGTTTCCGCACCGATGGTGCCACCCATTGACGCAATGAGTGTTTTTGAAGTGTAGAGGCCCAGGCCCATCCCCTTTGTTTTGTTTCTGACGTTTTCTCCCCTGTAGAATCGATCAAAAATTCTTTCCCTATCTTCTTCCGGTATCCCGGGCCCCATATCCGACACTTCTATCAGGGCCTCTTCCGCATTTCCCAGTCGGGACCGCACGGTAACAACCGACTTTTCAGGGCTGTATTTGAGGGCGTTTTCAACAAGGTTGCTGAGCGCCAGCTTCATGGCTGTGGCATTGAGGTGCATATGAGGAATGTTAGCCGCCTGTTCAAAATGTAAGCTGATACCTTTTTCCTGAGCCTGCTTTGAAAGGCCTGAAATAATATGATTTAGAATTTTTCCCACGGAAACCGGTTCCGCGGGCAGGGGACAGTCGCCGGACTCGAGCCTCAACAGAAGCAGCACCTCTTCCGTCAAGACGTTCAGGGAGCTGGAACATTCTTTGATAACACCGGCACAATGCCGATATTTCTCAGGAGTAAGAGAACGATTTTCCACCATTCGTTTTGAAAATCCGCCGATCATCACCAGCTGATTCTTAAGCTCATGAAAGAGCATATTCTGAAAATCGGTCCGGCGGTTTTCTTTTGCTTCCAGCTGTTTAATTTGCACACTCAAATGCCGCTTCTTCATTTCCCTCCCGACCAGTCTGTCCACCTTGAGCATGACCTCCTTGACCGAAAAAGGTTTGGGGATATAATCATCCGCTCCCATCTCAATCCCTTTCAGCTTTTTTTCAGGGGAACCAAGAGCTGTGAGCATCATGATGGGAATTTCAGAAATGGTTTCCTGTTTGTGGTTGCGAACGAATTTACAGATCTGCCATCCATTCAGGCCGGGAAGCAGGATGTCTAAGAGAATCAAATCAGGCCTTTCAATCTCAATCAGGTGATTGGCGATGATACTGTTTAACGCTTTGGTGGTTTGATATCCATTTTTTTGGAGATTGTACAGTAACAGGTGAAGCAGATCCTCGTCATCTTCCACAACCAGAATTTTGCCTTTTGACATAAATTGTTTCCTCTAAAGGGTTTCCTTTTTTGCACTCTGGCCAACCAAGACCATGATCACATGAAATCTAAGAAAGCCATGTTAAATCCCGGTTAGAAACAGATTAAATTCCTATTATGTTATGGTCACAGAAACCCTTGCGGAATTCTAATATTCGCCAAATGATTTTCTAATAATTGCCACCTATGCTGGTTCCTTTCATGAATGAGGTAACGATAAGAAGGAAGGGTGAATAATCGTTAAAAGCAATGAAAGGAGGTGCTGAACAGAGGAGCTAACCAGATATTAACATAGCGCTAACAAAAATCTAACAATTCAAAACTAAGTTTTGCCCCAAGAAAACTGCGGTTGATGATCTCAACCAAAAAGAAAATGTGAACTTGGTGCAAAGACTGACAAATTTATGGAGGAAAAAATGAAAATCAAAGGTATTGCAGTTCTGACATTTCTCGTAACAGTCCTTTTTGCGGTACATTCTGCATTGGCCGGAAACATTGTGATTAAAGGGTCCACTACCGTGCTGCCCATCGCCCAGAAGGTTTCTGAAGCCTACATGAAACAGAATCCCGACATTAAAATATCCATCTCAGGCGGTGGTTCCGGAAACGGCATGAAAGCACTCATCGACGGCTCAACGGATATCGCCGACAGCTCCCGCTTCATTAAAGGAAAGGAAGTGAGCCTGGCTGTCAAAAAGAAGGTCTATCCGGTTCCCTTTGCCGTTGCCTATGACTGCATTGTGCCGGTGGTCCATCCCACAAACCCCATGGTCAACATCACCATGGCACAGCTTAAAGACATCTATATGGGAAAGATAAAGAACTGGAAGGAAATCGGCGGTCCTGACCGGCCGGTTGTGGTCATTAGCAGGGACACGTCATCCGGTACCTATGAGGTGTGGCATAAGAAGGTCATGAAAAAGAAACGGGTATTTCCGGGGGCTTTGCTCCAGGCATCCAATGGCGCGGTGAGCCAGGCAGTGGCAAAGAATAAAAACGCCGTCGGGTATATCGGTATCGGGTACATGACCAAAGACGTAAAACCGTTGATGGTCAACCGGATTGTCGGTTCGGCTGCCACAACTTTGAACGGTACCTACCCCATCAGTCGCCCGTTGTTCATGTTCACACCGGGATGGCCCAAAGGGGATGTGCTGAATTTCATCAATTTTGTGATAAACCCTGAAAAAGGCCAGAAATACGTGGCTGAGGCGGGTTATGTTCCCCTGTATTGATTGTGGTTTACGGTTAAAGGATTTCGTATGTTAGCGGGCAGGCAAACGGGAAAAGGGCGCATAAAGAGAGAGAAAGCCATCCGGTTTCTCTTTTTCGGAATCGCTCTGGCTTCCATTACGACCCTCTTCATGATCGCTCTTTTTTTGTTTGCGGAAGGCATCCCCATTTTCAAAGACGTATCGGTTACCGACTTTGTATTTGGAGAATACTGGTACCCCACTGACGACCCACCTGAATTTGGCATCTTTCCCCTGATTCTGGCTTCCATTGCGGTAACCCTGGTTTCATCAGCGATCTCGGTCCCTTTAGGCGTTTTAACCGCCCTTTATCTGGCGGAAGGTGCCTCGGCAAAGGTTCGTGAATGGGTCAAGCCGGTGGTTGAACTTCTGGCAGCGCTACCATCTGTGGTGATCGGTTTTTTCGGAATGGTCCTTGTGGCGCCTGTTCTTCAGGAAATATTGGATATCCCAACGGGACTCAACCTCTTTAATGCTTCTCTGATGCTCGCTTTCATGTCCATCCCCACCATCTGCAGCCTCTCTGAAGACGCCATTTTCAGCGTTCCCATAGAGCTGAAGGAAGCATCCCTCGCCTTGGGCGCCACCCATTGGGAGACCATCGCGCGGGTCATTTTCCCCGCATCCATTTCCGGAATATGCACGGCCGTCATTTTGGGAATGTCAAGGGCCATGGGGGAAACCATGGTGGTGCTCATGGTGGCCGGCGGTGCCGCCATGATCCCCACCTCCCTCTTTGATCCGGTCAGGCCCATGCCGGCCAGCATCGCGGCGGAGATGGCGGAAGCCCCGTTTCAAGGTGATCACTACTACGCCCTTTTTGCCACCGCCATCATACTGTTTTTGTTCACACTGGCTTTCAATGTGGTCGCAGAACAGATTTCACACCGGTACCGGCAGGTGGGGGCGGCAACACTTTAATGGATACGGATTGAAAAGATGAACGGGATGAACCATAAAGAGGGCGTTCAATTCCGCAGGCGATTCATACAGGCGGGGATGTTCTCCCTTTTCAAAATTTCGGCCGCCATTAACGGTGCGGCCCTTCTGGTGGTGGTCTATTTCCTCGTTTCAAGAGGATGGCGGGCCATAAACTGGACGTTTCTCACCCAGCCTCCCGTGGATTCCATGACAAAGGGGGGGATTCTCCCCTGTATCGTTGGAACCCTGTGTCTCGCCATCGGCGCCATCGCCGTGGCCCTTCCCATCGGAGTGGCATCCGCCATATATCTGAACGAATATGCACGCCCGGGACGGATCGTTCGTATTATCCGATTGGGCATCAATAATCTGGCCGGTGTTCCTTCGGTGGTGTTCGGGCTTTTCGGATTGGCTTTTTTCGTGGTATATTTAGACATGGGGGTGAGCATCCTTGCCGGGTCCCTGACCCTGGGAGCACTGACCCTGCCGGTGATTATCGGTTCAACGGAAGAGGCCCTCCGGGCGGTTCCGGATACCTACCGGGAAGCGTCACTGGGTTTGGGCGCCACCAAATGGCAGACCATTTACAGGGTGGTTCTTCCCGCCGCCCTTCCGGGGATTCTCACCGGCACCATTCTGGGGATCAGCCGGGCGGCAGGAGAAACCGCGCCCATCATGTTTACGGCGGCGGTGTTCTACACCCCATCGCTTCCCACATCCATATTTGATGAAATCATGGCGCTCCCCTATCATATCTATGTGCTGGCGACGGCCGGTACGGATATTGAGGCCACACGGCCCCTTCAGTATGGAACGGCTCTTGTGCTGATTGTTCTGGTACTCGGCCTGAACCTGATTGCCATTTTATATCGGTCGCGGCTCAGGAAAAAAAGATGATCGAACGGATTTAGGATTTTTTTGCATATGGATAATTCGCCGAAGATGTCAGCGCAGGATCTCGATTTTTATTACGACGATTTTCACGCCCTTCACGGTATTTCACTGGATTTTCATGAAAAGCAGGTGACGGCCCTCATCGGTCCATCCGGCTGCGGAAAAAGTACCCTGTTGCGGTGCTTAAACAGGATGAACGATCTCATTCCCTACAGCCGGGCCCATGGGAAGGTGATTCTGGACGGTATGGACATCTACGACGCAAACGTGGATGTGGTAACATTGCGCCGGCATGTGGGCATGGTCTTTCAGAAACCGAACCCCTTTCCCAAAACCATCTTTGAAAATGTGGCCTATGGATTGCGTGTGAACGGTATGAAAGAGAGAGGATTTCTCAATGAAAGGGTCGAGACCAGTTTGAAACAGGCGGCTTTGTGGGAAGAGGTGAAAGACCGTCTAAGTGATTCCGCCCTGGGTCTTTCCGGAGGGCAGCAGCAGCGGCTCTGCATCGCCCGGGCACTGGCGGTGGCGCCGGAAGTGCTCCTCATGGATGAACCGGCGTCGGCGCTGGACCCCATCGCCACCCAGAAAATCGAAGAGTTGATCCATGAACTTAAGGAAAGCTATACCATTATTATTGTAACCCATAACATGCAGCAGGCGGCAAGGGTGTCGGATGTGACGGCTTTCTTTTACCTGGGAAAACTGATTGAAGCGGACCTGACCGAGACGCTCTTTACTCGGCCGAAACTGCAGCAGACGTCGGACTATATTACCGGTAGATTCGGTTAAGCTGTGAGGAAATTCTTATGAAACGGCATTTGGAAAAAGAACTGTCGGGCCTGAAAAAACGGATTCTTTCCCTCGGGGCCATGGCCGAAGAACGGGTGCGAATGACCATCCGGGCGTTTGAGACAAGGGATGGTGGACTGGCACGAAAGGTCATCGAATCCGACAGGGATATTGACGAGGCGGAAGTGGAAGTGGAAGAAGAATGCCTGAAGATTATTGCACTCCATCAACCGGTTGCAGTGGATTTAAGGTTTATCAATATCGTCATAAAGATCAACAATGACCTTGAACGCGTGGGGGATGAGGCGGTCAATATTGCAGAGCGTGTGGAGAATATATCCCAGCGCATGCCCCTTTCATTTCCCTTCGATTTTTCGGCCATGGCCGAAAAAGCAGAGGCCATGCTCAAGAACAGCCTGGATGCACTGGTAAACCAGGATGTGGATTTGGCCTACAAGGTGTGCCTTGACGATGATGAGGTTGACGGCATGAATGGGATGATTTACGATCAAGTTAAGGACGCGGTGAAACTTCAGCCGGATCGGGCGGGCTACCTGCTCAACCTTATGCTGATTGGCCGCCACCTGGAACGGATCGCGGATCACGCCACCAACATTGCCGAGGAAGTGATCTATATGATCGAAGGCGAGATATTCAGGCACAAACAAAAAAAAGCCATGACGCCGCGCTGACCGGTTTCACATCCCACCGACACTTTCTCATAAGGGTCAGATCACAGAAACCTGATTCACAGGGAGCCGAATTGAAAAAGTGCTCCCCTTTCCAAGGGTGCTCTCAACGGTAATATCACCGCCATGTGCCTGAACAATATGTTTGACAATGGCCAGCCCCAGACCGGTTCCCCCCAATTGCCTGCTTCTTGCCTTATCCACGCGATAGAACCTCTCGAAAAGACGGGGCAGGTGTTTCTGAGCGATACCGCACCCGTGGTCCTGGACGGAGATGACGGTGAAATCTTTCTCGTTTGCGGCCTGTAACCGGATGGTTCCGCCATCATCACTGTATTTGACGGCATTGTCCAGGAGGTTCACGATGGCCTGTTCCAGCAGTGTCGGGTCAACCTTTGCTTCGATGGAGTCGGCACAGGAAGTTTCGATCTTTATGTCCTTGTCGGCAACGGCCACATGACAGACCTGCAGTGCATTCTGCAGGATGTCATTTATTCGGCTTTCAACAAGCAAAATCCCCTCTTTTTCCGACTCCTGCTCAATTTTGGACAGGTTCAGAAGGTCCTCGATGATCGCCTCCAGGCGATCCACATGCTTTTCGATGATGCCCAGGAAGCGCGCGGCATCTTCAGGGTTATTGACAGCCCCGTCACGGAGTGTTTCAACAAAGCCCTTGATGGCGGTAATGGGGGTTTTTATTTCATGGGAGACGTTGGAGACGAAATCTCGCCGTATGTTTTCGAGCCTGCGAAGACGCGTTACGTCATTGAGTACGACGAGGGCGCCGATCTGCTGTCCCCCTTCCTCACGAAGTATGGTGCCGTGTCCGTTTACGAGCCCCTCCCCATCTGTGTTTATGGGGATGTCCCTTTCGATGGAGTCCCGGGCCAGCAGGGTTTCCTCCACGAACTTGTGCAATGCGGTGTTTCGGACCACCTCCCGTATGCCTCTACCCCGGGCTGCCGCCGGATCGCATTTCAAAATTCCTGCCGCTGCCTGGTTCATGTCGAGTATATGCCCTTCCATGTCCAGGGCGATAACCCCTTCAATCATGCTCGAAAATACGGCTTTCATTTCATTGCGCTGGCGGCTCGCCTGCTCTATCCGCAGGCGAAGGTCGTCTGCCATTCTGCTCAACGATTCGCAAAGACCCTCAACTTCTTCAGACGAACGTACGGACGGTTTGGGCAAGAAATAGCCGCCCGCGATGGTTTCGGCCCAGTGCTTGATCTGCTCCATGGGGCGCGTAATGCGGCGTGATACCAGAAGGCTGACAATTGCGGCAAACAGGGCTATCATCAGTCCTGCCAGCAAAACCTTAAACTGGATGGATTTCAGTGCGCTGTCAATGGCGCTTGTGGGAATTGAAGCCCTGACAACGGCGATGGTGCCGGACCCTTTTTCCATGGGGACAGCTACGTACATGAAATCTTTCTTGAGGGTAATGCTGTGCCTCAGGGAGGCGCCGCGATTTACTTTCAAGGCATCAAGGAACTCAGGGCGGTCTGCATGGTTGTCCATGTGGGCCGGGTCTCTATGGGAATCACCCACAACCCTGCCTGAAGGGAGAATGACGGTCAGGCGGGTCAACGCCTGCATGCCCGATTTCTTTGCCAGTTGGTCTATGCCATTTATATCCAGGGGGTCGAATTTTCCTGAGATCTGCTCTTCAAAAAGGCGGGCGCGCGCTTCCAGGTCCGAGATGGTTTGTTCAATATAGAATTGCTTTATGGCGCTTGAGGTATACCATGTCACTGCCAGAAGAGAGACGAGGGTGATCAGCAGATAGGAAGGGAAGAGCTGCCAGAATAATCGTCTTTGAAGCGCCATGGGCTATTCCTCCCTGAAACGATACCCCACACCCCGTACCGTTTCGATATGTTTTCCCGCTGATCCCAGCTTTTTTCTGAGACCCACGATCTGCACGTCCACGGAACGGTCCGTGACAAAATAATCGCTCCCCCGCACCGCATCCACGATCTGGGAACGGGTGAACACCCAGCCCGGTCTTCGGACCAGGTAACTCAGGACGCCAAATTCGGTAAAGGTCAAATCCACCGGTCTGCCACCCACCCTGACCTCCCGGCGACCCGGATGGATAGCCAGGTTGTGGATCTTTACAATTTCGGAGTCGTCCTCGAGATCAACCGCTTTTCTTCGAAGCACGGCTTTTACTCTTGCGCCCAGGATTTTCGGACTGAAAGGTTTGGTGACATAGTCATCTGCGCCCAGCTCCAGGCCTGTCACAACGTCGGATTCCTCACCTTTGGCAGTCAACATCACAATGGGGATGTTCCGGGTTTCCGGATTATTCTTGAGGAATTTCGCCACCTCAAGGCCATCCATCCCGGGAAGCATCAGGTCCAGCACAATCAGGTCGGGGTGCTCAGAGAGTGCAATTTCCACGGCCCTTTCTCCGGTTGCGGCGCAGGCAACCCGATACCCTTCCTTTGAAAGGTTGAATCTCACCAACTCCAGTATGTCTTCTTCATCGTCCACTACCAGGATCTGTTCTTTGAGCATCATCTATCTCGCATATGAAATTTATGTTGAGACATACTTTAACGCCGATATGTTAGCATTTGGTTAGATTGGTGAAATTTTTTTGATGGGTCCAGGGTAAATCTTCGAATTGTGCTGGAAAAAGGATCTGAAATTCCGGGCTCAGCCGAAAGGCTTCAGCAATTAAACGCTTTAACAAAGAACTTGCGGGACCTGGGGCCGTCAAATTCACAATAGAAAATTTTCTGCCAGGTGCCCAGGACCAGACGGCCTCCCTCCACCAGGACCGTAACCGAACTGCCCATAAGAGATGCCTTGATATGGCTGTCGGAATTGCCTTCCATGTGCCGGTAGCCGTCATGGGGTGGTACCAGTTGCCCCAGTTTCTTGATGATATCCGAACAGACCGCCGGGTCAGCACCTTCATTGATGGTGACACCTGAGGTGGTGTGCGGGACGTAAACCACGCAAAGGCCGTCGGTGACGCCTGTTTTTTCGACTTCCTGGTGCACCAGGTGCGTGATGTCCACCATATCCACGTGGGCAGTGGTCCTTACGGAAACCGTAATGGGCACGGGAATCTCCTTTCAAGGCCAGATGGCGCTGTTTCGGTAAATTACTTCAGGAAGGGCGGGATAAGGCACGGTGAAAAAAGTGGTTTATGCAGCCTTTTTCTTTTCGATGGCCACATGATCCTCAAACCCCGCTTCTTCCAGATACACATTGATGGTTTGTTCCGTGGATGTGGTCCATGTGCCGCCCTTGTAATCCGGGGCAATGGGAAGTTCCCGATTCTCCGCGCCCCGGTCTGCCAGGATGGCCAGTTCGATCTTTTTCGGGCGACCGTAGTCCATCAGGGCATCCATGGCTGCCCGAACGGTTCTCCCTGTGTAAAGCACATCATCCACCAGAATCAACAGTTTGTCGTCAACGGAAAAGGGTAATTCGGTTTTCCCGACGATGGGGATGGAGCTGATTCTTGTCCAGTCGTCCCGATAGAGAGTAATATCCAGAATACCCAAAGGGGGCGTCGGAACACCGGATTTGATCAGAGCCTTTCGGAGTCGTGCCGCCAGAAAAGCGCCGCAAGTCCGAATGCCGATCAGAGCAATTTCTATATTCGATCCGTGTCTCGCGATGATCTGATCTGCAATTTCCTGAATATGTTGAGTAATCTCTTTGCTATCCAGAATAGTTCCTGCCTTCATAACAGAACCCCATGAGCAGCGAAAAAAATTATAGCCACTATCATAGGTTCATGGGCATGTCAATAAAATTATTGGCCTTTCAGCGCGTTAAAGGAAAGGTGTGACAAATTTATCCCTATCCTGTACAAGGAAAGGCATCGGTGTTTCCTGACAACACATGCCGTTGGGCATAGCCCTTCACAAAATATAAGGAGAATCTTTTTAATGGAAATAAGTCAGGCAATTATGGCCTTTTCCCAAAGTGAGAAGGTGAAATCCAATCTTATCTGTGTGTCCCAGTCCCTTGAATTGCTCGGAGGGCTCCCTTTTCCCGAAAATGAGGGGGCCCAGAAAGTAATCAGAATGAATATCGAGATGATGCGGCAGGAAATTCAGTTGGCAAGAAACCTTTCAGGAGATGATGCCTGGGATGAGATTGAAAAAAACATCGGGAAAGCCGTTGTCATGATCGATTCCGGTGTGGCCCCCGAATCCGTTGTTCATCTTACCAAAGCCCTGAGTCAGGTGACAAGCATCGGACATCGGTCCATGACCGTTTTGAAAGAGAAGGGGCTGCTTTAGTTGTTTCGGTACTTTTCCCGAACATGAGATGCCAGCCGTTTCAAACGGGGAATCTGGCTTTTCTTCTGGTTGTCCCAGCAGGGCAGTAGCGAGTTGTTGTGAAACAGGGGTTCCAGTGAAAGATCGTGGGTTGAGCAGGCCACGGCTTTTTCCCAGAGCCGGGTGTGGGGAATAGGGGAGTATTCAGCAAGATAGGGGATGCTGCCGCAGCGATCCACATGATGAATGGTTTCAGCGACGGCATCCGGGGGTTGCCCCGGCAATCCCATCATGATGTAAGCGCCTGTCTGCCTGGGGTCGAATCCGGCACTTCGCAGGTGATCCATGGCATGGGCAAAATCACCTTTTGAGATCTTCTTGTCCAGGTCCCACCGGTTGCTGCCATCAGCGTCTTCCAGGCCCAGTCGAATGGTTTGGAAGCCGGTTTGATAAAAAAGCCGTGCCAGGGGTTTTGTGATTTCTTTTACGTGAATGGCATTGGGGGTGTGAAATCTCAGATGAAGATCGAGGCTGGCAATACGCTCAAGGAGCACCTCCGTGTGGGATTTTGATGACACCAGCAGGGCGTCGTCATAAAAAGCAAAATCCCGAATACCCCATTTCCCGTGCCAGAATAGGATTTCCGCCAAAGTTTCATGGGGATCTTTCTGGATGAACTCGGGAAAGAGGAAGTGGCTGGCGCAGTAATGGCATCGATAGGGGCACCCGGTGGAGGTCATAAGGCAGATGTAACGGATTTTGTTCAGCAGGTCAAAAGCCGGATAATCGGGCACGGTGGTATCAGGTGCTTCATTGGGGATGGAAATTCCGCAGCCCTCGAGGGTTTCGTATATGGCGGGGATGCCCTGGTTTGATTCCACCCGGTCCGCCCCGGAAAATTGAACGGCGTGGTCCCGGCACAGTCTGGCATATACGCCGCCTAAAATGATTGGAACCCCCGGGTGTATTTTTCTAGCCCGCCGGATCACCTCGAAAACTCCGGGATACCAGTAGGTCATAAGAGACGTCACCAGGATGGCCGAAGGGCTCTTGACCTTTCTCAGGTCGTCCTCGAAGACTTCCGGTAAAATCCCGTACCGGCTGTAAGGTCGGTCGAGCCCTTTAAGGGAAATGGGCTTCGGGACGATTTCACGCCAGAATTTCCCGGTGCCGTATTGCCGCCTTTTGGGTGGCTTTAAAGATGAGCGTTCCACCATGGCGGGGTGATCCACATCCATACAGTCCAGGAGATGGACATCAAGCCCCCTTCGCCTGAGGTCCGTTGCCAGCATCAGAAGCCCCAGCGGTTTGCTCCAGAGATCATAGGCCGCAAAATCATAAATCCAGGGGTTGATGAGAATCAGTGAAGGTTTCATGGAGGATCGTGAGCCAATCTAAAAAAAACGTTTTCCAAGGAGAATGGAGCCCATGAGAGCTGTGGTGCAGAGGGTAAAGGAGTCCAGGGTAGAAGTCAAGGAACGGGTGGTGGGGCGCATCGGCCCGGGGCTACTGGTCCTGCTGGGCGTTGGGCAGGGTGACACTACGAAGGATTGTGAATATCTTGCCAACAAGATTGCCCACTTGAGAATTTTTTCCGATGAAAAGGGTTTCATGAATTTTTCGCTTCTGGATACAAAGGGAGCCGCTTTGGTGGTATCCCAGTTTACCCTGTGGGGGGATTGCCGAAAAGGCCGTAGACCTTCATTTGTGAAGGCCGCGCCCCCGGAAACAGCCAGAACACTTTACGAACATTTTGTGGAATTGCTCAAGAAAACGGGACTTCCCGTTGCCACGGGAAGGTTTCAGGAGATGATGGACGTTCATCTGATCAATGACGGCCCCGTAACCCTGATGCTGGACAGCGCCAGGGTTTTTTAGTCGCTCAATCCAGGTCCAGTTCCTTCTCAAGAATGGCAATCTGCTTTTCGATCTCCGCACGTTCTTTGGTGTTGATGGGCGCGGTTTTTAAGCGCAGTTTCAAACCCAAAAGCGCCATGCTTTTTCGATGTTCCTGGCAATTGACTTTCATTTTATCTGGCGGGCACACGGGTCCGCCCCACCCTCTGGTTTTTAATCCAACGCCAGAAAAGTATTGGGGTCCAGTCTGACATTGATATTCGGATCCCCGGGTTTGTCATGGTCTTTGAGCAACCGCAGAAAGACACCCGACGGCTCGGGGACCAACTGGATGATGATGCTCAGCAGATCGTCAACGGTGGCACAGGGATGGGGTATACCCCGTTCGTTGGTTTCGGTAATGTGGCGATGGCTCAAGGCCGAAAACCATATCTCAGCCCCGAAAGCCCGTCCCGTATTTCTGAGACCCTCAATGGTGTCCCTTCCCGCTTTTTCAAAATCAAGGCCGTCAACAATGAGGGTGTTGGGCCTGAAGTCGAGACGTTCGGCCAGGTTCTTCAGGTTGGCCTCGAGACGGTCCAGGTCAAAGCTCTGATTCAGGTACGCCAGTATCATGCGGTTGCGATCAATGCGCATGCGGTATTCGTCATCGTCTGAGAGGTTCAAGGCTTTTAGCAGGTCATTGTAAATGACATTATAGTAGGCGCTGACCTTTTCCGGACCCTCCTCAAGGGAAACATGGATCAGCTTTTCTCCCCGAAAGATCCTGTCCAGCGCGATATGAATCAGACAGGCGGTTTTGCCGACACCTGCTCGCGCAATCAAAACCCCCAGGTTCCCAGGGCCCAAGCCCCGGCGTGACGATTGCTCAAGAATTTTCAGCGGGCTGACGGATATAAAATCTTTCACGATTTCCCACCTCCTTTTGTATTTTTCTTTTCATTGGATATGAGTTCTTCTGAAAGGGATTCGGGAAGCTTGGCGTATTTGGAAAATTCCATGGTGAACTCGGCTTTTCCCTGGGTCAGGGACCGAAGCGCTGTGGCGTAGCCGAACATTTCAGCCAGGGGGACTTCCGCTTCTATGGTGGAGTCAGCGCCGTCTTCCGTGTTACTGATAATCATCCCCCGCCGCTGGTTGATGGAACCCATGACATTCCCCTGGAACTCGGAAGGGCCTTCCACGGATACCTTCATGATGGGCTCCAGCACCACCGGTTTTGCTTTCATGTAAGCCTGCCTGAAAGCGCCCTTGGCGGCCTGGGTAAAAGCCATTTCAGAGGAGTCTACACTGTGGCTCTTGCCGTCATTGACGGTAACTCTCATCCCCAACACCGGAAAACCGATGAGTTTTCCTTTGGTCAGGCAGGATTGTAGCCCCTTGTCCACGGCGGGGATGTATTCGGTGGGGATGGCCCCGCCCTTGATGGCGTTTACAAATTCGTATTCACCGTTTTCGGAAGGTTCCATAAAACCGGCCACCCTTCCGAACTGTCCTGAACCACCCGTCTGTTTCTTGTGGATATAATCAAAGGGCGCCTGGCATGTAATGGCTTCCCGATAGGCCACCTGGGGAACGCCGGTTTCTACGCTGGCGCTAAATTCCCGCTTCATCCTTTCCACGTAGACCTCCAGATGAAGTTCCCCCATTCCGGAGATAATGGTTTCACCCGATTCAGAATCCACATGGGAGCGAAAGGTGGGGTCTTCCCTTGTGAAACGTCCCAGGGCCTTGCTCATGTTGTTCTGGCTCTTGTTGTCCTCAGGGGTGATGGTGAGCGATATGACCGGTTCCGGTACAAACATGGAGCTCATGCTGACGTTCATTTTGCCGTCGGTAAAGGTATCTCCGCTTGAGCAGTCAACCCCGAACAGGGCCACGATATCGCCGGCCTGGGCGAAAGTGAGATCCTCCATCTGGTCCGCATGCATCCGGACCAGACGACCCACCTTGATTTTCCTGCCGGTTCGGGTAATGATCAGATCATCCCCTTTTTTGATGGCGCCCTGATAGACCCTGATATACGTCAACTGACCGTACGGCGTCACCTCCAGCTTAAAGGCAATGGCGACAGTCGGCTTTTCCGGATCGGCTTCAAGGGTGATTTCTTCCTCGTCCCGGTCGAGATCCAGGGCCGTATTGGGGGTTTCCGCAGGGTCGGGAAGATACCGGTTGATGCCGTCCAGTACCAATTGAACGCCGATATTCTTATAAGCACTTCCCAGGAACACCGGGGTCAGCAGTCGGGAGATGGTTCCCACCCGTACGGCGTCAAAAATCAGCTCTTCAGTGACCGCTTCTTCAAAAATGGCCTCCATCAGGTCGTCCGAAAACATGGATGCGGCATCCAGCAACTCTTCCCTTCGGGCCAGCGCTTCCTCCATGAGATGATCCGGAATGTCGTCTTCCCTGATATTTTCACCGTTCGAACCTTCAAAATAGAGGGCCTTCATGGAAGCGAGATCCACCACGCCTTCGAAATGGGATTCCAGCCCGATGGGGATCTGCATCAAAACAGCATTCTGGCTCAGTTTCTCGCGAAGCTGGCCCACAACCTTATAGGGGTCTGCCCCGGATCGGTCACACTTGTTGATAAAAGCGATTCGGGGCACCTCGTATCGTTTCATCTGCCGGTCCACGGTGATGGATTGGGACTGGACTCCACCCACGGAGCAGAGGATCAGGATGGCGCCGTCCATGACCCTTAGAGCCCGCTCCACCTCGATGGTGAAATCCACATGCCCGGGGGTATCGATGATGTTAATTTTATGCCCCTGCCATTCACAATGGGTGGCGGCGGACGCGATGGTGATGCCCCGCTCCCGTTCCAGTTCCATGGAGTCCATGGTGGCACCCACGCCGTCTTTCCCTTTGACTTCATGTATGGCAAAGATGCGGTTGGTATAAAACAGAATTCTTTCGGTCAGGGTGGTTTTACCTGAATCAATGTGGGCGCTGATGCCGATGTTCCTTAAATTACTGATCTCATTATTCATGAGAAACCTCAATTTGCTTTCTGTTTAATGTTCCGACAAAAAAAGAGGATCTGCTCCCGCAGACCCTCTTTTCCGTGTCATATTCTGGTTTGAAAGTTTAAAAGGGATAAGCCTCCAGATCGATGATCCGGTCTGCAATCTCCCTTTTCAAACTCACGGCGTCGATGGGTTGGTAACGGGCCAGTTTCTTGATGCCTGCCAGCTGTGTTCGGAGCATGTCGCCCTCTTCAACATAGGCAATAATCTGTTTGGCCCAGCTTTCAATTTTGGGAATCGCTTCGTCTACATACACTTTGACGGCATCGATTTGATATTTTGCCTTTTCTTCTCCCTCTTTGTCAATCATCTTGAGAGTTCTTAAAAGACCGCTTTCCATGGCAAATATCTCAATAATGATATCGGCCACCTTGCCGAGCACTTCCTGCTCTCTGGCCAGGTTCTGCTGGAATTTCATTGCGGCGCCGCCGGCCACCATCAGCGCGATCTTTTTGGCCATTCTAATCATGTGTTCCTGAAGTGCAAGGGGGGTATCGTCTAATTGTACGGAAAGGGGCGAATAGCCCATGAGGAAGTCCGCAATGCCTTGCGCTTCCTGCAAAAGATTTAAACGCCCTTTCATGGCCCGCTGCAACAAGGTGCCGGGGATCAGCATACGGTTGATTTCGTTGGTGCCTTCCCAGATGCGGTTGATTCGGGAATCCCGGTAATAGCGCTCTGCGGGGTATTCCGCGCAAAAGCCGTACCCGCCGAGGATCTGAACATATTCGTCCACACAGAAATCAAGGGTTTCAGAACCGTAAACCTTGGCGATGGAGCATTCCGCCGCGTACTCTTCGATGGCCTTGGCATTTTCTTCGCCGCTTTTCTTGGCTTCTGCACTCAGGGTACCCAGTTTATCATCAAACATGCCGGCCAGGCGGTACATGACGCTGTCACTCATATAGCCCTTTACCGCCATGTCGGTCAGTTTGGTTTTGATGAGACCGAAACTGCTGATGGGGACTTTAAACTGAATGCGGCCGTTGGCGTATTTGACAGCTTCAGATACGCAGCCTTTGCAACCGCCCACGGAGGCAGCGCCAAGTTTCCAACGCCCGATGTTAAGGATGTTAAAGGCGATTTTGTGGCCTTTGCCGATTTCAAAAAGGACGTTTTCCACCGGAACTTCCGCGTCTTCCAGGATCACGGGGCGTGTTGAGGAGCCATGGGCCCCCATCTTCTTTTCTTCCTTGCCCGTTGAGACGCCCTTGAAATCCTTTTCGACTATAAAACCGGTGAACTGCTCTCCATCCACTTTGGCATAGACTATAAAACTGCTGGCCCATCCGGCATTGGTGATGAACATCTTTTCGCCGTTGATAATATAGTTTTTCCCATCTTCCGAGAGGACAGCCTTGGTTTTGGCGTTAAGGGCATCCGACCCTGCTCCCGGTTCCGTCAGACAGTAGGCGCCGCACCACTCGCCGGATGCCAGTTTGGGCAGGTATTTCTGTTTCTGTTCTTCGTTCCCGAAATAGACGATGGGTAAGCTGCCGATTCCCGAGTGGGCGCCATAGACCACGGCAAAAGAACCAGCCGTTCCCAATGCCTCGGTGACCACCGTGGTGCTCACCTTATCAAGGCCCATACCGCCGTATTCCTCCGGGATATCCGTTCCCAGAAGACCCAGTTCACCTGCTTTTGCCAGAAGGGAAAGGGTCAGATCCTTATTCTTTTCTTCCAGTTGATCATCGATGGGCCTGATCTCTTTTTCCACGAAATCTTTGGCCATATCCATGATCATGCCATGTTCATCACTGAAATCTTCAGGGGTAAATACTTCTTCGGGGGTTGCGTCCGTAATCAGGAATTCTCCGCCGACAAAAATCTTTTTTTCGGCCATTATTTTGCTCCTTTCGCTACTGTGTGATCGTTAAACATTCGATTTAATAATCTTCCACCTCAAAGAGGCCGGCTGCGCCCATGCCGAATCCGATACACATGGACACCAACCCCCATCGGGCTTTTCGTTCCTGCATTTCATAGATCAGCTGGGTGGTCAGTTTGGCTCCCGTACATCCCAAAGGGTGACCCAGGGCAATGGCGCCGCCGTTGACGTTGGTGATATCTTCGTTAATGCCCAGCTCGTTGATGCAGTAGATAGCCTGGGCCGCAAAGGCTTCGTTCAATTCGATTAAGTCAATCTGGCCCATCTCCATGCCGGCCAGTTTGAGTGCCCTAGGAATGGCGACCGCAGGACCGACCCCCATGACTTCGGGTTCACATCCTTCCACCGCATGGTACCGGAAAGTGGCCATGGGTTTCAGCCCCAACTCTTTGGCCTTTTCCTTGCTCATAAGCAAAACTGCCGCCGCCGCATCGCTGGTTTGGGAGGAATTTCCGGCGGTGACACTTCCACCCGGTTTGAAGGCCGCGGGAATTTTGCTGATGCTCTCCTTTGTTGTTCCGAAGCGCACCCCTTCATCCTGGTCAAAGATCGTCTCTTCAAATTCAAACCTGCCATTGGGCAATTGTTTCTGGTTTCTGATCTTTACGGGTACGATCTGACTTTTGAAACGCCCTTCCTTAACGGCTTGTTCAGCCTTTTGCTGGCTCTTGGCGCCAAATTCATCCTGCTCGTCCCGACCGATATTAAACCGTTCCGCCACATTCTCAGCGGTCAGCCCCATGCCGGTAAAGGCTTCCGGTCGCATATCCACCAGGGCCGGATTGGGATACATCATGCTGCCTCCCATGGGGATCTGGCTCATGCTCTCAACACCGCCGGCAACCACCACATCGGCAAAACCACACATGATTTTTTCGGCGGCAATGGCGATGGCCTGAAGCCCGGAAGAGCAGAACCGGTTAACGGTCATGCCGGGTATGCGGTCCGGCCACCCCATGCTCATTACCAGGACCCGGCCCAGGTTCAATCCCTGGACGGCTTCAGGGAATGTACATCCAATGACCACATCGTCAATTACCTTTGGGTCCAGGTCACCCGCCCGTTTCATTAAATCTCCCAGTACAGCGCACCCCATCGCTTCAGGACGGGTGTGCTTTAATGTTCCTCGAGGGGCCTTTCCCGCTGCCGTCCTGCAGGCGGCAACCACTACGGCTTCTTTCATCATATTTTCCTCCCCTGTCATTGATCCGTTATCAGCTGTTAAATATCGCTTGTTTGATTAAGGTTTCAACCGCAGTATTTAGTTCCTGAGCGGTTTCCCGGTGGTCAGCATATGCTGTATTCTGGCCTGGGTCTTGGGATCGCCCAGAAGACTCAGAAAGGCCTCCCGTTCCAGGTCGAGCAGGTACTGCTCCGTAACTACCGTGTTTTCCTGGACGGCGCCGCCGCAAAGGATGTATCCGATTTTATTGGATACGGTCACATCGTGATCCGTTATATAATTCTGCTCGTGCATGGTCCAGAGACCCAGTTTGATCATGGCATAGGTATTTTCTCCAGGTACCCGCAGATCATCCCTCGGCCTCGGAGGTGTGTAACCCTCCAGGTTCATGGCTTTCACCGTGTTCTTGGCGTCCTGGATCTGGTAATCGCGATTCACCGTCATCCGGTCCGTATCCTTTAAAAGGCCCATTTGAACGGCTTCCGGTCCGGAGGTGGCCACTTTGGCCATGGCAATGGTTTCAAAGGCTCTTGCGATAAAAGGCATCATTTCAATCTGTTTCGGGTACAGGCCGCCTCTTTGCACTTCAAAGAGATGATCCGTGTTCCGGATAAACAACTCCTTGGTGCCGCCGCCCGCCGGAACCAGGCCCACGCCCGCTTCCACAAGGCCCATGTAGGTTTCCGCTGCAAAGCGCACCCGGTCGGAAGCGAGACAGATTTCACATCCGCCCCCCAGGGCCAGGCCCGCGGGAGCTGAAACCACCGGTTTGTCCAGGTATTTCAGTTTCATAAGGGAATCCTGCAACGCTTTGATCATCCAGTCCAGATCATCCCATTCCTCTTCCTGAGCGGTAAACAGGACCAGTGGCAGGTTGGCGCCGGCCGAGAAGTTGGTGCCGTGGTTGGCAATGACCAGGCCTTCAAAGTCGTTGCTCACCATATCGGCTGATTTGGCGAACATGCTGACAATGTCTTCGCCCAAGGCGTTCATTTTGGTGTGGAATTCCAGACAGGCGACTCCGTCGTCCAGATCAATGAGCGACGCACCCGTATTTCCCGCAACCAGCTTGTTCCGTTCTTTCAGCGAGGGCAGGAGAATAATGCCGGGTTTCACCGGAACTTCCCGGTAATCTTTGGCAGCAATATCATAGAAGTAGAGGTTCCCGGCTTCTTTTTTGTAAAATGTTTCTTTTCCGCTCTCCAGCATCTCCGCCACCCATGCGGGGATTTCGTAACCGGCTTCTTTCATTTTGGCCACGGATTTTCCGAGGCCGATGGCATCCCATGCCTCAAAGGGACCCAGCTTGCGGGCAAATCCCCATTTCAGGGCATTGTCCACGTTGACAATGTCATCGGCAATTTCAGGAATGCGGTTGGCGGCATAGATGAGGGTTTCACTCAGGGTTTTGAAGGTAAATGTGCCCGCCTGATCTTTGGCGTAGTAGAGGGCTTTGATTTTATTGCCGACCCCGGAAGCATTTTTGGCCGCCTCCAGAGACGTGAACTTGACCTTTTCCTGGGGGGTGTGTTCGAGCGTATTGTAATCCAGGGATAGGATCACCCGCTTGCCGTCAGCATCCTTGCTTTTCTTGTAGAACCCCTGCCGGGTCTTTTCACCCAAGAAGCCCTTCTCGAGCATCTTCTTGATGAATTCGGGGGCTTGAAATATCTCCCGCTTTTCGTCGTTGGGCGATCCGTCATACACGTTATCGGCCACATGAAGCAGCGTATCCAGGCCCACCAGATCAGCGGTTCTGAAAGAAGCACTTTTGGGGTTTCCAACGATGGGTCCCGTCAGTTTGTCAATGGCTTCCACGGAGAGCCCCATTTCCATCATGGCGTTGATGGCCGCGAACATGCTGAAGGTGCCGACCCGGTTGGCCACAAAATTGGGGGTATCCTTGGCATAAACAATGCCTTTGCCAACGGTTTTTTCGCAAACCTCAGCCAGCGTTTCCACTACTTCGGGAAGGGTATCCGGGCCGGGTACGATTTCCAGAAGCTTCATGTAGCGCGGGGGGTTGAAAAAATGGGTAATGGCGAAATACTTTTTAAAGTCTTCGGCACGGCCTTCACACATGTCTTTGGCCGGTATGCCGGAGGTGTTGGAGGTGATGATGGTACCGGGTGTCAGCACGGACTCTATCTTCTCAAAAACCTTCTGCTTGATGTCCAGCCGTTCAACCACCACTTCAATGATCCAATCCACATCCTTTAACAGGGCGAGATCGTCTTCCAGGTTGCCGATGCTGATCAGTTTGGCGTTCTTTGGAATATAAAAGGAGGCGGGTTTGGATTTAAGGGCAATGTTTAGCCCTTTATTGCCGAACTTGTTCCTGAAATCCTTGCTTTCAGGTGTGAACCCTTTTTTCTTGTCGCCGTCCGTGAATTCCGGGGGAACAATGTCGAGCAAAACGGTTTCGATGCCCACATTGGCCAATTGGGCGGCGATGGTCGCCCCCATTACCCCTGCACCAATGACGCAGGCCCTATTCATTCTTCTGTCCATAGACACCTCCTTAACGTGTTCCTATATGTGAAAGTCGCGCCTTAAACGGATTCCCCGCAAAAGCAGCTTCGAAAAAACATGAATGAGCTGTCATTCATTTTTGGGAAGCTAATATGCTTGCCGGGTGAAGTCAAGCTTTTTTTTTACAGGTTTAAAAACAAAAAGACTGTAATATGATTTTCCAAACCGCAAGATTTTTTTGGTGAAAACCGTCTCATGGTGTTCAGGGCCGGCAATTATTGTCCATGGGAAGGTTGGATGAAACGCAATCCTTTTTGCTTGACGTGGAACCTGCAATTCTCTATCCTCGTTCGTCAAAATGAATTGGTTATTAAACCGACAAGTTAGCGATATTTTTAATCCGTTTGCATCACCCGTTGATTCTCCATGACCACCAAACGATTTCTGATTTTTGTACCCTCCATCATCATCCTCTTCTTGCTCCAGTCTTACCTGTGGGTTCCCACCTATGAGGAACAGACCAAGGGAAATCCCAACCGGCTGCACGAATATGTAACAGCATCCCTGGGGGACGCAACCGTTCTGAACCCGATCCTGTCGGCCAACAGCACCAGCAGCCAGATTGAGTCCCTGGTGTTTGAGGGGTTGATCGATTATGACGAAGAACTTCGGTTCAGGGGCCGACTGGCCGCCACGTGGGAAGTGTTCGAGGAAGCCTACTTCCATGTGAACAAACATGCGGAAATATCGGGCAGGACCATGCCGGATGCAGCCGACCTGGCCCGCTTCCTGGAAGAGGCCAGGAAAAAGAGTGCGGACTTTCCGCCGAAAGTAAAGGCAAGCCTGGATCGAATAGAGTCCATTGTTCCCCTGCCGCCCGGGGATCGGGTGGTCACCCGGGTGCCGAAAGTCAAGGAACCCGGAAAAAAAGAACCCGGTAAAAGAGCCGATCCGGTGAAGATTCGGGTCAACGCTCCCGGCCGCATCAAGCTGGTTCTTTCGGAAGTGGATCAGGACCTTTTCAAACATCTTTCCGTGATTCTCGGGAGCGATTATTTTTCCACCTTCAACCCCATGGAATACCTGAGGGCCGAATCCCCCGAAAATGAGAAGACCCTTTCGGCCTGGGCAAAAGAGATTCTGCCGGCAACGGAACATAACCCGGTGCTGGTTTTTCACCTTCGGCCCCATGTGAAATTCCACGACGGCCATGGTTTTGATGCCGGTGACGTGCAGTTTACCTACGAAGCCATCATGAATCCCAAGAACCTCTCACCACGGGTTTCCGATTATGAGCCGGTAAAATCGGTGGCGGCAGTGGACCCTCTGACGGTGCGGATCGTATACAAGCGGTTGTATTCACCGGCATTTGGAACCTGGGGCATGGGCATTCTGCCGGAACATCTATTAAACGCCCGGGCCCTCAAACAAGAAGCCCAGGACCTTGGTAAAGACCCCGAGGCCTTTTCCATGCGCCAAAGCGGTTTTAACCGAAAACCCGTCGGTTGCGGGCCGTTCACCTTCCGGGAATGGAAGTCGGACCAGTTTATCAGCCTCGACGGTTTTGAGGATTACTGGGAAGGTTCTCCCAACTATAAGCGGTATGTGATGCGCATCATTCCCGACCTCCTGACCCAGGAAATGGAATTCTATGCGGGAACCCTCGATGCGTATAACGTGCAACCCCACCAGGTGAAACGCCTGAAGGAAGACCCGCGGTTTCAGAGCTTTTCGGGGACATCCTTTGGTTATTCCTATATCGGTTACAACATGCAAAGGCCGCCCTTTGACGATGTGAGGGTGCGAAAGGCACTGGGCATGGCCATTGATGTGAAAAAAATAATCGATTATGTGCTGTATGGCCAGGGTGAAAACATCACCGGTCCTTTTGTGAAGCAGACCGACTACTATGACCACCGGATTCCGCCCCTGCCATACGATCCGGAAGGGGCGTTGAAACTGCTTCGGGAAGCGGGCTTCAAGCGCAACAAGGCCGGCTGGCTGGAAAAAGATGGAAAGCCCTTTCAATTCACCCTCATCAGCAACAGTGGAAATGACATTCGAAAGGCCATTCTGGCCATCGCCCAGGACGCATGGAAGCAGATCGGCATCGAAGTTCGGACGGATTTGCTGGAGTGGTCGGTGTTCATACAGGAGCGTGTGGACAAGCGGGACTTTGATGCCCTGGTGCTGGGCTGGGTCATGGGGATCGATCCGGAACTTTATCAAATCTGGCATTCCAGTCAGACCCATCCCTATCAGTTGAACTTCGTGAGCTTTAAAAACAGGCAGGCCGATGATTTGATCATCAAGATTCGCAGGGAATATGACCACGAAAAACAGGTGGCCTATTGTCATGCGTTACATAAAATCATCGCTCAAGAACAGCCCTATACATTTTTATATGTGGGTAAATGGACGGCGGTTCTGGACAGACGCGTGGTGATCAAACATATTGATGAGGACGGGGTCATGCTCTATAAGAAGATCAAGCCCACCAAAACGGGCTCCTATACCTTCCATTTCAACAAATGGATGAAAGTCCCCAATATGCCCCAGTTATCCACCGAGGGGTGGTAGAAATTATGATGTCATTTATCGGGCGAAGTATCGTTCAAAAATCCATCACCCTCTTCTTCGTGTCCGTTGTGTCGTTTCTGATCATCCATCTGGCGCCGGGGGAACCGAGCCAGGTGGATCCCATGAACCCGAAATTCACCCCGGAGATGGTGGAACGGTTTCAGAAGGAATTTCATCTGAATGAGCCTTTGTATGTGCAATATCTCTATTTTTACCGGGATCTTTTTACGGGGAAGATCGTCTCCTGGAAAGACAATCAGTCGGTACTCAGCAAAATCTGGGAGCGGTTTTTAAACAGCCTTCCCCTGTTTATTGTGGGCACGCTTCTGACCTGGACCCTCTCTTTTCCCGTGGGTATCCGGTCGGCCATTCACAGGGGAGGGATTTATGACCGCAGTGCCACGTTCTTTTCCTATTTTTTGATTTCCATCCCCGGGTTCTTTTTCGCCTATATCCTGATTATTCTGGTGGTGACCGTTTTTCACGTACCGGTCATCGGCATGGAAACTTACGGCATGGGGGATGCCCCCTGGCCCAATCTTTTTATGGATCGGATCTGGCATCTTCTCATCCCCTCTGTACTGGGCGCCACGGCGGGCATCGCTATCCTCTCCCGGTATGTTCGAAGCCAGATGCTGGAGGTGGAAGGCCAAGACTATGTTCGAACAGCCAAGGCCAAAGGGCTTCCGCCGGATCAGGTCCATTACAAACATGCCCTTCGAAATGCCCTGTTGCCCTTTGTCACCATGTTTGGATTGATTTTGCCGGGCCTCATCGGCGGGTCTGTTATCATCGAGAGTATCTTCTCCTGGCCGGGTATGGGGAGAATGGCGTATGAAGCCATCCTGGCCAGGGATTACCCCATCATCCTCACCGTTAACTTCCTGTCGGCGGTGCTGGTTCTGGTGGGGACCTTTATTTCGGACCTGCTCTACCTGGCGGTGGACCCGAGGATACGGCTATGATGGAAGAACCCTTGACCGAAAATACCGAAATCCTTGACGCGCCTCAGGCGCCGAAGGTGTCCAGGTTTGTGCAGGGGTTTCAACTGTTCAACCAGAATCGGATGGCCATTGTGGGTCTGGTGATTTTCGTCATCTTTTTTTTAACCGCCGTGGCGGGCGTTGTTCTGACTTCCGGGCATGACCCCGTGTTCAATCCGGCCCTGGTTCGGCTTCAGGAAAAACTGCTGCCGCCCTTGAGCCGGCCCAATCTCGAAACCCTTAAATCCCATGAGGCGCCCACTCTTGGCATATACCTGATGGGAACCGACGACCTGGGCCGGGATGTATTTGCAAGGATGCTTCAAGGTGCCTGGGTTTCCTTGACGGTGGGGTTTGTGGCCGTGGGTATCGCTGTCATCGTGGGGATTTTCATGGGCGGGCTTGCAGGGTATTATGGTCAAGGCGGGATCCGCTATGACCAAATCCTGGCCGCGTTGCTGCTTTTTTCGGGAATCGTTTTTTTCCTTCTGGGATGGATCAAGCTCGGCTGCGGTTTCTTTGCCGGGGGAATTCTTAGCCTTATTTTATCTTTCATTGCCAGACGTCCGAAACAAAACCATTTCATGCCGGGCTGGCTTCGAAAAACCGCTTTTTCCTTTGATACCCTCATCATGCGCATGGTGGACATCATGCTCTGTTTCCCCAGTTTTTTTCTGATCCTGACGGTGGTGGCCCTGCTGCCTGCCAGTATCTACAATATCATGATTGTCATCGGGCTCACCAGCTGGATGGGAACCACCCGGTTTGTGCGGGCCGAGTTCCTGTCCCTGCGGGAACAGGATTTTGTCAGTGCCGCCAAGGCCCTGGGGGTGGGAAATTTTCGGATCATCTTCAGGCACATGATGCCCAACGCCATCGCACCGGTTCTGGTCTCTTCCACCATCGGTATTGCCACGGCCATTTTGACCGAGGCGGGCCTCAGCTTTTTGGGGTTCGGTGTTCCACCGCCGTACGCCACCTGGGGGAATATTCTCTCGGACGGAAAACGTTTTATTTTTGATGCACCCTGGCTGACCTTTGTGCCGGGGGTGGCCATTTTGATCGTGGTTCTCTGTTTCAACCTTTTTGGCGAGGGGCTGAAGGATGCGTTGAACCCAAAGCTGAGACAGGAATAACCGCCATTTTGAATCTTGGAAACTGAATTGATGCCATCTGAAACACCGCTTCTTTCAACAGAAGACCTGAAGGTTTATTTTTACGGCCGGGATAAGATTTCGCGGGCTGTTGACGGGGTCAGTTATCATATTTTCCCCGGGGAAACGGTTTGTCTGGTGGGAGAATCGGGGTGCGGGAAGACGGTGTCAGCCCTGTCCGCATTGGGGCTTATTCCCAGCCCACCCGGAAAAATTGAGGGCGGCCGTATTGTTTTTAAAGACCGGGATATCTTAACGTTGGATGACGTCGCCATGCAGAAGATCAGGGGCGATCAGATTGCAATGGTTTTTCAGGAACCGCTGACCTCCCTGAACCCTGTTTTTACCATCGGAGATCAGATCGGAGAGGCCATCAGCACCCACGAAATGATTGACCAGGAAGCGCTGGATGCCCGGTGCATAGCGCTTTTAAAGGACATGGGAATACCCTCACCGGAAGAGCGGCTCAAGGATTATCCCCACCAGCTGAGCGGTGGGCAACGGCAAAGGGTCATGATTGCCATGGCGCTGGCCTGCAACCCGGATCTAATCATTGCCGACGAACCCACCACCGCTCTTGATGTCACCGTGCAGGCGCAGATCTTGAACCTGCTCAAGTCCGTTCAGGAACGCGATTCCATGGCCGTTTTGTATATCACCCACGATCTGGGTGTTGTGTCCGGCATTGCAGACCGTGTGTACGTCATGTATGCGGGGCTCATTGTAGAGGAAGGGGATACACGGCAGGTTTTCGGTAATGCCGTTCATCCCTATACCCGGGGGCTTCTGGCCTCACTTCCCAACCGGAAAAAGCGGGGTCAGCGGCTCCATAATATTCCGGGCACCGTACCCAATCCCGCCTACAAGCCGGAAGGGTGTCCTTTTCATCCCAGGTGTTCTTACAGGGTGGAGGATTGCAAAACCGTGTTACCCCATATGATAGATTTGGACAAGGGTCACCGTACCCGCTGTCCGGTTATGGCCTAAATGCGCTTTTTCCGAAACAGTACAATATTTACGGTTGAAAAAAACCGACAACCGATACCATTTTGAGATAGGGATAATGGTTGAAACCGGGAAAAACAATTTTTTTACCCTGAAGGTGGAAGGCCTGAAAAAGTACTTCCCCATTCACAGGGGGTTTCTTCAACGGGTGGCCGCCCGGGTCAAGGCCGTGGACGGGGTGGATTTTGAAATTGAGCCGGGAAAAAGCCTGGGGCTTGTGGGCGAAAGTGGGTGCGGTAAATCGACGGTGGGGCGCCTCATACTCAAACTGCTGGAGCCTGATGCGGGTAAAATTATCTACAAGGGCCGGGATATCAGCCACCTGACCGCAAAGGAGATGCGGCCGTTAAGGCAAGAGATCCAGATTGTATTCCAGGACCCCTACGGTTCTCTCAACCCTCGAATGACCATCGGCCAGAGCATTGACGAAGGGCTTCGCTGTATCGGCCTTTCAAAGGGTATGCGAAAATCCCGCCGTGATGAACTGCTGGAAATGGTGGGCATCTGGCCCGGCAGTGCCGACCGGTACCCCCACGAATTCAGCGGGGGCCAGCGCCAGCGGGTGGGGGTGGCCCGATCACTGAGCGTCAATCCGTCCCTTGTCATCTGCGATGAACCGGTGTCAGCCCTGGATGTGTCCATCCAGGCCCAGATCATCAACTTGCTCAAAGACCTGCAGGACCAACTGGGCCTCAGCTATCTTTTCATATCCCATGATCTCAACGTGGTGGGTTATCTCAGCGACCGGGTGGCCGTCATGTACCTGGGGCATATCATGGAGTACGCCGGGACCGAGGACCTTTTTGAAAGGCCGCTTCACCCCTACACCCTGGCGCTTCTTTCGGCGGTCCCGAAAGTTGATGCAAATGGGCCTTCGGCGGCGTTTACGCCGCTCAGTGGGGACGTGCCGAGCCCTTTGGATCCGCCGCCTGGCTGTAAATTTCAGGGAAGATGCCCCGAGGTGGAAGAAAGGTGCGGAAATGAGGAGATCGGATTTAATCGTTTTGACGATGACCACTGGGTGAGATGTTGGAAGGTGAATCCATAAAGCCCTTTTATCGCTGGCGTATTTTGACCGTTGGCCTTGCCGTTTTTTTGGCTTGACTTTTAAAAAAAACCTGATAATATCCGCGTTTCTGCTGGGGGATCGTATAGGGGCAATACGGTGGGTTCTGGTCCCATTGACCGAGGTTCGAATCCTCGTCCCCCAGCCATTCAAAAAGGTCCCATCGTCTAGTGGTCTAGGATACTGGCCTCTCACGCCGGCGACACGGGTTCGAGTCCCGTTGGGACTACCAATAGGGGTTTTAAGGGGTTACGTTAAAAGCGTAGCCCCTTTTTCTTTCCCATAGACGCGGCCCGAAATTCCCTCCTCGAATAGGCCCTACCATGCTGGATCCTCCTGGCCCTCGTTATTATTCCCGCTCCCTCTTATGGTGTAACGTGAAAGAGGAGACCACGCCACCACTAAAATCGCCATGTGACCCCATGTCCAACTCATATGGCCCTATCCATTTGTCCCTTTTCTTATTTTTTCGTTGACATAAATTTTAACAAATAGGATAGTATTTTTGTCGTCTAAATTATACAGAAAGGGATGGAAATGAAAGATTATGGCCATATATCATTTCGAAAACAATGGGAAATTACCGAAGAATCGGCCTACATGCTGGGAGAATGCCATGCGCTTGTTCACGCTTTGACAGATATCCCTTTACAACCGGAAGACCGGAAAAAGCTTCTGGGTGTGTCTTTGAGGAAGGGAGCTCAGGCAACCACGGCAATTGAAGGAAATACACTCAGTGAAAAGGAAATCGAGAAAATTCAAGAAGGTTGGCGTCTACCGCCAAGCAAGGAATATTTACAGACGGAAGTGAATAACATTCTTGAGGCATTTAATAGTTTGCTTTTAGAGATAGTTTCGGCGGACAAGGCTTCGATTATCACACCACAGTTGATCAAACATTTTCACCAAATGATTGGGAAGGATTTAGGTGAGCACTTTGATGCGATACCAGGACGGTTCCGCGAAGATAGACGGCATGTGGGGCCATATTTGGCGCCAGATTACAAATACGTTCCCCAACTCATAAATCGCCTATGTGATTGGCTTCCCAAAGAGTTCCACTACAAAGATGGACAGAGTTTTAGAAGTGCTGTGATTCAAGCAATCGTAACCCATGTATACATCGAATGGATACATCCTTTTGGGGATGGGAACGGCAGGACAGGGCGTTTATTGGAGTTCTACATCCTGCTTCGAGCGGGATTGCCAAACATCGTTTCTCATATACCGTCAAACTTCTACAATCTTACTAGACCCGAGTATTATCGACAGCTCGACAAAGCCAGAAAAAGAAGGAATTTGACAGAATTCATTGAATACGCATTGCAGGGTTTTCGGGATGGTTTAAAAGAAAACCTGGACCTTATTCAAAGAAGCCAGTTTTCAATTTTTTGGCGGCATTACATCTACGAAACACTTGCAGATATCAAATACACAAAGAAAGAGGCTTTTAAACGAAAAAGAGGTTTAATGTTACAGATGCCTCTTGACCAAATTTTTTCAGTGGATGAGCTGATGGTAATTTCGCCGGATATCGCCAAAAAATATGCGAAAGTTGGAAGGGCAACGGTTTTGCGAGACCTGAAGGAGCTTCAAAGTTTAAATCTTGTCAGAAAAGTCGGTAGAAGTTACAGGGCGAATTCCGGAATTCTAAAAGCGATGATACCGTCGGCCAGAAATCCCAGATAAAAGGTATCTTCTCGCATTTGGAGCAATACTTCTGTCGGTTCCTGAATGTTTATTTAGCTTCCCGCACCAGCCTGAATCCGGTTGTCTGATACCGGTTGGCGAAATGGCTGAAGTTCCGATTGGCGCAGCGGCAGCGGGCACCAGTTCCATACCAGCTCCCGCCCCTTCGCACTTTATTGGTCCCTGTTTCAATGGATGGCGCTTCACCCTGGGATTGGGGTTTGACGGCAACATCGGGTTTGTAGGGATGGTACCAGTCTTCGCACCACTCCCAGACATTCCCCTGCATGTCATAGAGTCCCAGTGCGTTTGGGGCGTAGCTTTTTACAGGCGCCGGCTGATCGATCGGCAATCCTTTTGATTTTACGGCATTCACGCAGTCTGCGGTTTTCAGGGTATTGTTGGCATACATGGCTTTTTTGCAGTCGATGCTTTCCCCGATGCCGTAGGCGGTGGTGTTGCCGGCCCTGCACGCATATTCCCATTCTGCCTCGGTGGGAAGGCGATAGACGCCGTCATTGCGCTTGTTGAGTTTCTTGATAAACTTAATGCAGTCCTGCC
Organism: Desulfobacteraceae bacterium; assembly: GCA_016844935.1. Taxonomy (GTDB): domain Bacteria; phylum Desulfobacterota; class DSM-4660; order Desulfatiglandales; family Desulfatiglandaceae; genus NaphS2. Next base: position 55,131 of record JAERTK010000069.1, read on the forward strand.
AGGAAACCCTTACCACCGGCATATTGTCGGATCCTTTCTTGCCTCCAAAAAAGGGTTTTCCCATAATATCCCGCCATTGTTTGACCGTTACTTCGGTGGTCTGCATATAGAAAGGGCGGGTGATTTTGGCAGTGTGTTCCACTTCGTCCCGTTCCCGTCTGGGTTCATCTGGCGGACTGCCCATGGTAAAAGTCCCGGCGGGAATCAGAGCGAAGTCCATCCCCAGAGAATTTGTCAGATTTTTTTCAAGGGACCATGCAGCCATGGGTGAGAAGAGGGCGAGAAAAATGGTCGTGGAAAACAAGATGGACAAATTTTTATGGGATTTCAATGCACTGAACACAACGACCCTCCTCATTGGTGGAAAAGTTACCATTCCCCGAAGGATATCAAAAAAGAAAGGGAAGGAAAAGGAAAAACCCAAAAAACGCTTTCATGAGATTTTTCAAAGGGCCCTTCCGATGGCCTGGAGGCATTTGAGCATCCTGGATCTCACATCTGCTGCTTTTTCGAGGATAATGTTTTCCGATTCAGGGTCCACATAGAGATCCTGATTAATTTCAATTTGAAGGGCCATTTTGCCTTTTTGCGCCAAAGCGGGTCCATAGTGGGTGACAATAAAGCCCCCAGCATAGGGGTTATTGAGTGAAACTGAAAAACCAGCTGTTTCAAATATCTGTTTCATGAACTTCAAAAGTGCCGGTGTACAGGTTAACTCCCCTCTTTTCGGAATATGCTCACCGTTAGCCCCTCCATTGTTCCCCAGTATGATGTTTTTTCGCTTTTTCCCCGCATCGGGGGCTTCCGGCGGACCGATGCCTTTCAGGGAATGACAGTCCAGAAGCCCTTTGATATGAGCTTTTGCAATGGCCTTTTCAAGCTGCAAATGATAGGGGCGGTAATATGTGGAAACCCGTAGCGCGATTTCCCTTTCATCGGGAATGGCTTCAGGGCTGTGAATTGATCGTCCATGGTAGTCCACCAGGGCGATGGGCCCTTTGCCATCGTGCGGGTGGGGTGGCCGGTTTAGATCCACCACCAGTCGGCTCCATTTCGCACACGAAACTTTTTCAGCGGGGAGGCTTCCGAAAATCTCCCGGGTGCCCACATCCACTGCGTCAACCATCTCTTCCCGGGTCAGCACGATGCCTGATCGGATCGGTGCGGGTATTTCCCCGGAGCAATGGGGCAGGGAGATGACAAAGGGCAGTATCATGGTATACGTACCCATTCCGCTGCCAGACGTGCTTGAGGGGATAAAACACCCCGAATATCCATCACCGGATAGGAGAAGAGAAGCCGGCACAGCCTGCTGTGGGAATCCCGGCCAAGCGGTTCGTTTCCGGTGGTGAGCCTTGGGCCGTCCGACAGGATGAACTGGTTTTCATTTTGAATGTGCCCGTATTCCAGCGTCTCCTTCAAGAAACGAAACCCCCCGTTCATGGGTGCAAACTCGTAAAGCCCTGGCTTCAGGCCCACATTTTCAGCACCCGGTGGCCGAAATACCAGCAAATGGCTTCCCTGAACCGTTTCGGCATAGCGTCTGTTTAATGCTTCCCGGTCGATCCGGTACGGAACTCCCAGGAATTCCAGAATATGAAAGGCTTCCAAAGGAATGATGCCTGATTGAAGGTGAAGCAGCGATAGCATGGGAAGGGCACCGGTCAGCCGCGGATTGATTTCAATGGGAAAGGCCGTCCCATCCTTTTCACGGATAATGAAATCGATGCCAAAGATGCCTTTGTACCCAAGAGTTCCCAGAAAGTCGCCGATTTCACACGTTTGCTCAAAGACAGACTCGCGGGCAACCTCAGGCCAGGGAGAGGTCCCCCAGGCATGGCCGCAGAAGACCCCGTCTTCAACAAAATCCCCACAGCAGGGAAGATCCAGCAACTGTCGCTGTAGAGAAGATACCAGGGTGCCGTGACGGGTCACACATGCCACCGTGCTTGCCGGTATCCCATCAATAAACTTGTGAATGGAAACCGATTCAAGCTTTGTGTTCCGCCACCGGCATCCCAGAAGCCGGTGTTGAAGCAGATGGTAATCTTCCATCTTATGGATGAAAAATGTTCCCCTGCCGCCGCCCCGTTCGATTTCCGGAAGCTGAACCACAAAATCGGGCCCCAGCAGATGGCGCCATTCTTCATATATTTTCTGGTGGAGGACGTTAATGGAATGAATATCTCCGGGCACTTGATGGATGTCCAGGTCGGCGGCCATTTTTTTGAAAAACCGCCTTTTTCCCACCTTCAGGCGCAGCTGCGGTGGATTGGCCAAAAGGTGCCATCCGTGGGTCTCGGCAACCGATCTCAATTCAGGATAATCCTGGTATAAAAGAAGATGCTTTGGATGTGAAATACCATCTAAAAAGCGCATGCTTCGAGGATGGGCCAGAAGACCCGCGGAATTCTTACCCATCGCAGGTGTGGGGTTTTCAGTTTCCTCTTCAAGACAAAAAACGGGTACTTTTTTCTGCAGGAGCGGTAGGTCTCCCGTCCTATGAAGGGCAAGAATGCGGTAGTTTTCTAAGAAAGATGCAGGTAAGATTCGGGAAAAAGCGGTCATCCCCACCCCCACGAATGTGCCGGGCAAGGATTTAAGCAACCTGTTTACCTGGTAAATATCATGGATCAACATGAGTTTCGGATAAAACGGGGAAAGGGTTCCTACGATTGACTGAGAAAACAGGCCACATGGTGCTGGTTTCCCATATTCTCTAAAATGGGCTTTTCCAGATTACACCGTTGTTCCTGCGCCAGTGAGCATCTCGGGAAAAAATTACACCCCATATCTCCGGTACCTTCACGTTCCCGGCTGAGGAGGGTCCCATACCGCTTCCGCTCGCCGCTATGTCCGAATTTGGGGAGTGCATCAATGAGCGCTTTTGTATAAGGATGCTTGGGGTTTTGGATAACTTCGTTGGATTGGCCCACCTCCATCAATCGACCGTGGTACAGAACGGCAATTCGATCGCAGAGATACCGGGCCGCGGCAAGGCTGTGGGTGATAAAGAGCTGGGTGACCCCCAGCTCCTCCCGCATCTCCAGGAGGATGTTGAATATCTGGGCGGAAATAGAGGCATCCAGCATGGAGGTGGGTTCATCGGCAATGACAAACTCAGGGTCCAGTACCATGGCCCGTGCGATGGCCACCCGCTGGCGTTGTCCGCCGCTCAGGCGATGGGGGTAGCGGTAAATAAAATCATCGGGCGGGGATAACCCGACCGACTTGAGCGCTTCCCGGACACGATCTTTTCTGTTGTTGGCATGACCCACCTTATGGATAATCAAAGGCTCGGACACCGTATCCAGGATAGACCGTTGCGGGTTGAGGGATTGATATGGGTCCTGAAATATCATCTGGGCCTTGCTTCTAAATTTTTTCAGGCGTTTCCCCTTCAACCCGGTAATCGGTTTGCCATCCAGAAGTATTTCGCCGGAATCGGTCTCTTCCAGGCTGACGATCAGGCGGCCGGCCGTTGTTTTTCCGCTGCCGCTTTCCCCCACCAGTCCAAAAATTTCACCTTTTTTAATGGATAGGGATATCCGATCCAGGGCCACCACATCCTTGCCGCTCCCGGTAAAGAAACCGGCCTTGGCTCTGTAAATTTTGCTTACGTCCCTGATTTCGAGGACCGGTTTACCGTTTGTATCCATGCTGACCTCGGGTGATATCCAATATCTCTTTCTTCTTATGCTAACAATGGCAACAGAGCGCTTTGTGGCCGGGTCCTATCTGGACCCATTTGGGCGCTGTCGAGCAGGTCAACGAAACCCCGGGACAACGCTCTCCAAACCGGCACCCCGAGGGGGGGTGGATCAGGTTGGGTGTTTCTCCCGGAATGGGCGTCAGGTCATTCTTTTCGCCCGTAATCGTTGGAAATGATGACAGCAGTGCTTTGGTGTAGGGGTGGACGGGTGATTCAAAAACGGCTTCCCTGGGCCCGCACTCCACCATCTGGCCGGCATACATCACCGCGATATCCTGGCACATGTCGGCCACAATGGAAATGTCGTGAGAGATAAAAATAACGCCGATATTAAACTCCTTCTGGAGTTTTTTGACTTCCTCCAGAATCTGATCCTGAACGATGACGTCCAGAGCGGTGGTGGGTTCATCCGCTATGATCAGTTTGGGTTTGCAGGCGAGCGCCATGGCAATAATGGCCCGCTGTTTCATGCCGCCGCTGTATTGGTGGGGATACCCTCTCAGACGGTCTCGCGGGATACCCACCAGATCGTAAAGTTCTTCCACCTGGTGAAGGGCCGCATCCTTTTCCGTCTCGGGGTAATGCACCAGGATGGCTTCCGCGATCTGATCCCCCACCCGCTGCACCGGGTTCATGGCATTCATGGCGGCCTGAAAAATCATGGCAATCTGGCTCCACCGAGTATCTCTTCTTTCAGCCTCCGTCATTTTCACAAGATCCTGCCCCTCAAAGAGGATACGTCCCCCTCCGATGGAACCATTGGGGGGCATCAGCCCCATAAGCGACATGCCGATGGTGGTTTTTCCACACCCAGATTCGCCCACAAACCCCAGGGACCGTCCCTCATCCAGGGAAAAAGATATATTTTCCACGGCCTTGAGATAGCCTTGCTTGGTTCGATACCCGATGCTCAAATTTTCAACTTCAAGTAAGGCCATTTAATCTGTCTGGTCCTCCTTTCGCAGTCTCGGATCCAGCACTTCATCCATGGCACGGCCCAGCATATAAAAGGAAAGGGTAATCAATGAAATGCAAATCCCCGGCGGAAGAAGCCAGTAAGGGGCCTTAAACATATATCCGGTTTTCCAGACCCACTGTAGCATCATCCCCCAGCTAACGGTTCCGGGATCACCAAACCCCAAAAATGCCAGTGATGCTTCAATGATGATGGCGGACGTCACCCGGAATGTCATAAACAAAAATGCCAGGGGCAGCACATTTGGCATGATATGCCTGAAGATAATCCGGAAATGGCCGGCCCCCGCCATTTTGGCCGCTTCGATAAAAGGGCGATGCTTGAGGGAAAGGGTCTGCCCGCGAATCATTCGGGAAACGCCGGGCCACCTGAACAGGGCGATGATAACAACAATGGTCCAGATGTTAAGCTGGCCAAAAACCGAAGAGATGATCAATACAAACAACAAGGTGGGCATGACCATGATCATGTCGGCCATTCTCATGAGCAGGGTGTCCATGAATTTTCCCATATACCCAGCAGTCATGCCGATGGCAGTCCCCAGAACCACACTCATGACGGCAGCGGAAACGCCGACCATGAAGGCCACTCGGGCGCCAGCCAGGAGTTGACTGAAAATATCCCGTCCCATGAAATCCGTTCCCAGCCAGTGCCGCCAACTGGGCGGGGTACAGGTGGAGATGTCCGGATCCACGCCGGTCATGGGGTTATACATGGGGTTGATCAGCGGTGGGATGTAACTGCAAACGGCCATCAAAGCAAATATGATCAGCAGGGTCAGGCCGATTTGACCCAGAAGGCTCTGTTTGAATATGGCCCATCCATCCAGAAATGAATTAAGCCATGGGTAGCGCTCCCGGGCGCTTATTTCGCTGCTTGAGGGGTCTGTTGTCATGAAGGTTCCCGTTTAATATCTGATCCTTGGGTCAAGATAAGCGTACAGAACATCCACCACCAAGTTGGCAAGCAAAACAACAATGGCGATCAATAGAAAAGAGGCTTGTGCCAGAGGATAATCATTCTGGCTGACCGAAAATACCAATTCCCGGCCAATGCCGGGCCAGGTGAAAACCGTTTCCGTAAGCGCGCCCCCGTTGATGGAAAAGGCAAGGCTGAGGCCTACGCTGGTGACCACCGGAAGCGCCGCGTTGGGGGCCGCGTGTTTGTTCCGAATCATCTTTTCATCAAGGCCTTTGGCCCTTGCCGTGAGGATATAATCCTCTTTGAGGGTTTCCAGCATGCTGCTTCGCATAATCAGGAGATAAGCGCCGAAATGGATCAGAAACAGGGTCGAGAGCGGCAAAACCATATGGTAGAGAACATCCAGCGCTTTGGTTATGAAACCGTTGTCAGGATCCAGCCATACCTCCTCCGAGATCATCCCGTTTATAGGAAACCAACTCAATTTATATGCAAAAACCCAAATCAGGATCAACGCGAGCCAAGGCAGGAAAAGCGTGTGGGTCACCAGCGCCCCCACAGTCATGAAACTGTCGGTTTTTTTCCCCTTGTACCAGGACGCAATTTTGCCTAGGAAAATACCCACCAGGGCGGATAAAATAATGCCGGTGGTAAAGAGTAAAACCGTATTGGGCAGCCGGGCCCATATAATATCCACCACCGGTTCCCCGTAATGGAATGAATACCCGAATTGGCCCTTAAAAAAATTCTTGAGGTATATGAGGTACTGTATGCCCAGGGGTTTATCCAGACCCAGCTGCACAATCAGACGTTCTGAATCTTCAGGCGTCATGTCCGGATCCACCATTCGGGAAACCGGGTCTCCTGGGGCCAAACGGAACAGCAGGAACAGCACCGTGAGGATCACAAAAAAAATAATGGTGATCTGGGCCAGCCTGCGGAGAATGTATTTTCTTAATTCCATGGCAATTTATCCGGACAAAAAGATGTAACCATGCTCATTCCCACGCTCCAGCGTGGGAATGAGCAAACTGATACTTAAATTTAGAGGGGTTTCAACTGGCAGAAAGACCACAGGTTGCCAACGCCGCCGAGCATTTGCACCCAACCCGTAAATTTGCCTTTCCGGGCGGCCTCGATGAGTTTTGGGTTATAGAGCGGCATGTAGGGGACATCGCCCATGATGATTTTCTGCATTTCCCAGATGAGCTTTCGTCGTTCATCCCGGTTCATGGTCCGCGCGGACTGGTCGGCAATTTTATCAAACGCCGGATTATTGTACCCGCTCATGTTCCAGCCCCTGCGTTTGTCGTTTCTGGAGATAAAAAAGTTTCTCAGATAATCGGGGTCCAGGGAGAGACTGCCGTATCCCAGGATGAATGCATCGAAATCCCGGCGCACTTTTACCTGTTCGATGAGGGCGCCGAATGCCATGGGTTTGGAATAGGCGGGAATACCCAACATCCTGAGCCATTCCTGCATCATCATGCCGCACATGGCGCGATGGGGGTCATAATCGGCCGGTGGCGTTAGGATGGTGAATTTCTCCATGAGCTTCCCGTCAGGCAACATGATGCCGTCGCCGTTGACCACGTTTCCGGAATTGTCAATGGGGGGCGTCTGCCAGGTGTAACCGGCATCCGAAAGAATCTGGTAGGCCTTCTTGATTCTACCTTCCCGGCTGAGCCCCACACCATACTTGGGAACATCCGGGCAGTACCAGAATGTGTTGCCGGGAGGAACAATGGAGTACATTTTCAAGCCATATCCCTGGAGGATCCGTTTGATGATGAAGTCTTCCCCGATGAGGGTCGCTGCGGCCCGCCGGAGGTTCGCGTCATTAAAGGGCGGCTTTCTTACGTTAAATCCCAGGTAGTAGAGGGCGCTTTTTTCGTTGGTGAAAATCTCCATGTTGGGATTTGCTTTCAGGTCTTCCATATATCCCGGCTGAATGCCCCACCAGAACATGTCGATGCTCCCTTTTTTCAGCGCCAGGATAGCGGCATCGGAAGTGCCATAGACCTTGAAAATGATCCCATCGATGTGAGGCCCTAGAAGGTGGCCACTGATGGTTTTGCCGGAGCCGAAAAACAGCTTGTTCTTCATCACGTAAATGTAGGCGCCCGACCGCCAGTCCTTCAGGGTGAAAGGCCCGCTGCCGATGGGCATCTTCACTTTGTGCCGCAAAAGTGTTCGAAGGGGTTTTTCCGTCTCTTTAGCCTTTTTGATCACTTCCTCCCATTGCTTTTTCTGTACAATGGGCGTGGTGAGCGATCGGGAGACAAAGATGGCATAGGGACTTTCCAGATAGAATTTTATGGTTTGTTTGTCCGGGGTTTCAATTTTTTTGATAAACTTCCACTTGGAAATATATCGGGGCACTTTGAATTCCTGAATAATACGCACGGTAAAGGCCACATCTTCGGAGGTCAATTCTGTGCCGTCCGACCATCTGGCGGGCCTGAGTTTGACGGTGTAACAGAGTTTCTCCGAATCAAACTCGGGGGGTGCCGCCGCCAGCCAGGGAACCAACTCCAGCGTCTTGGGATCCCTCACATATAGGGGTTGATAGATCAAACCCAGGATTTTCAGTGACCAACGATCACCGGCTCTCCAGATGTTTAAGGTTTTGGGTTCCTGCAAAACGCCCATTTTGAGCATATCCGCGGCGGAAGCGTTGGAAACTGAAATATGGATGCTCCCCATGAGCATCAGGACACACAAAATTGATATTATCCACGAAGCAGACAACCTGTTTGTACTTCTATTCATACGGCGCATTTGTCATCCTTTCTTTTTAAGGTGTAAGGTGTAAGGTGTAAGGTAATGGTTTTTTGGCTCGGCATCTTGAAGCCTTAAACCTTATACCTCAAACCTAAACACCTGAATTATCAGAAACCTTCTGCTCGATAAAATCGACCACCATGGCTTCGATCTTTACCCCGTCCAAACGGTTGATCCGTGGAATCCCTCCAGGGCTCAGGCAGTTAATTTCTACCATCTTATTGCCGATAACGTCAACCCCTACGAAAAACAAGCCCTCTTTTTTTAAGTTGTCCCGAATTACCTGGCAGATGGCGCGGTCCTGGTCAGTAATGTCATGTTTATAGGCCCGGGCACCTGCGTGAATATTGGTTCTGAAATCCCCCTTGCTCGGTTTTCGCCGCATGGCGCCGACAATTTCCCCATTGAGCAGAAGGATCCGCACATCGCCCCTTGTCTGAACTTCGTCCATGTATTCCTGGACCATGATCGGTTCCCGCTCAGGGTATGCCCGATAGGCCCTCACATAGTAATTGATCAGGGAATTCAAATTTTCCTGATCTTTCAGGCTTACTTTAATGACCCCCTCTCCACCGTACCGCTGAAGGGGTTTCACCACCATGGCACCCCCGAAATTATTGATGATTTTTCTGAGGCGTGCCGGGTCACGGGAGACGTGGGTTTCGGGAATGATTTCCGGAAAATTGAGGATATAGAGTTTGCTGTTGGCTTTGATTTGACCCGTGGTGTTGTTGATCATAAACACTTTGTCGCTGACCGATGATAAAAACTCCACGGTTTGATAAACCATTGGCGGATTTTTTCTCAAAAAGAGGGCGTCAAGATCCGCGATGGTCTCAAATATCAAATCGTCTTTCTTGAGACAATGAATCAGGCTTCGCCAGTATTTTTTCATGGACAGGTTTGGTGCCACAGTGATATTGCGCATCCTGGCCACCACTTCATTTTCCCGAATATAAATATCGTGGGGTTCCAGAAAATAAACGGTGTGTCCCCTTTGGTTACATTCATACATGAGATGACTGGTACTCTCATTTTCCGGGGCTATTGAAGCGAGAGGATCCATCAAAAAAGCGATGTGCATGAAAGCTCCTTATTCTTTTGCGGTTACATAATGGATGATCTGTTTCGCAATGTCTGTGCCGGTAACGTCCTCGAGCCCTCTGAACCCCGGCGAATAATTGACTTCAATCACTTTAGGCGAACCATTTCTCTGGAGGATCATATCACAGCCTGATATTTCAAGGCCGAGGGCACGGGATGACTGCAGGGCCAGTTTCGAAAGAGCCGGGTTGAGGTCCAGCATTTTCCCCTGTCCCGTAATATGAATGTTGGTCCTGAAATCCCCCGGGTCGGGTTTCAAAGCCATGGCACCTGAAATCCGGTCTCCCAGAACAAAAGCCCTAATGTCGGTCCGCCCTTCAGGAGGGATATATTCCTGAACCAAAATCCCCCGGGTGTTGTCCTGTAAGTTGTTCATGACAAAGGAAGCTGTGGCCCGGGATTCAACCAGCATGACGCCATTGCCCTGCCGGCTGCTGGGTATTTTGGCCACGACCGGGTATCCGCCTAAGCGTTCCACGGATCTAAAAAAGCCCTCTTGGGTCACCGCCAGGTAAGTATCGGGGATGCTGATCCCCTGTTTTGCCAGGTGTTGAAGGCCCATGAATTTGTTCCGTGCCAGCAGGATCGATTTAAAGCCGTTGATCACCCTGCATCCTGAAAGCGCAAAGTGTTTCACCACCGTCAGGGCATAGTCGTTGATGGTTGCCCCCACCCTCGGGAGAAGAACATCCGGCAAATCAACCCCGGGCAGCCTGACCTTCTGCCGGCCTCCCTGAATGGCGGAAAGGCAGTCCCTTGTATGGATGAGGGAAATTTGATGTCCCATTTGAACCGCCGCCTCAATGAGCCTCTTATTGGGGTGGTATGCTTTATCTCTCACGCTGAGGATGCCGATGTGCATTACTTGACTAGCCTCCCCATTTCCTGAAGTATGGGAACCGTTTCCGGATTGGAAGGAGTTGCGGAAGGGTGTTTTCTCAGGGTCAGTTGCAATGCCCGTTTCAACCTGAAAAGTTCCCGTATTTCCCCTTTTGAATACCCTTCGCCCCTGAGCATCTTATAGATTTCTTCCACATAGGATTGGCCATCGGTAAAGCTTCCGGGAATCAGCTCAATCATCCGCATCAAAAGGCGGGATGCTTCCACCGAATCCATGGTGTCGTGTGCCCATGCCAGACCGAGGCCTCTCAGGTTCAGCGTTTCGCGCTCCTGGTGCACCAGGGTATTTGCCGTGTAATAGAAGAGATAGGGCTGATAGTAGGGGAGACCGCTGTCATTTATGAAATCAATGGTTTCGGAAAATGTATCGTGTGTTTCCCCCGGGTACCCGATGATGAAACTGCCGCGGCTGATGATGCCGTGATCGTTGAGCAGGCGGATGGCTTCAAAGGACTCGTTTCGGTTTAAGCGTTTATCCATGTTATCCAGAATGGTCTGGCTTCCGGACTCCAGTCCCAGATCCACAAACTCACACCCCGACTGTTTCATCCGCTTCACCAGTCCAGGTGTCAAAGCGCTTGCGCGGGCAAATGACGACCAGGTAAAGGAGAATTTTTCATGGATCATCATATCCAGAACCGCTTTAATCCGGTCGCTTCTGGCGGTGAAATTGTCATCCGTAAATCGCACATGCCTTACGAAACCCAATTCATCGATGGCTTTCAATTCCCGCCGGAGAACATCCACAGACCGGTAATGCACCTTCGGGAACAGCCAGTGGTACGTACAGAAACGACATCGGTAATAACATCCCCGACTGCTGTTGACGGGAAGGGTATGGCGCAGATAGGTTCTTGGGATTTTGTGCCAGTCAATGGCCGTCTGGTCCATGTGAATCTCTTCTTCAACCCTCGGGGTGAACATCACACGGCCATTTCCATCAAAATGGGCCAGGTTGGGGACATTGCTTAAGTCATCCCCGTTTTCAAAGGCATTGAGCAGTTTCACAAGGGTCTGCTCTCCCTTTGCTTCCACTACGAATGCATCCACTTTTTTGTTAAAGGTGGAGAGGAATCTAAGGGTCCCTTTTGTGAGATTCTCCCCCGCGTGCATGGCCTTTTTGACCAGCATGCCGCCGGCAATAACCGCAACATGGGGCGAAATATTCTTGATTCTTTCGGCCATTATCCGGATGTCGTTCATCAAGATAAAGTTTGAAGAGATGCAGACGGCCAGGGGTGATTCCCGAAGCAGCGCCTCCAGGTCGCCGGTAGCATGGTTTTGAATAATATGGGGGTTGTACCCGTGGGCCGTCAGGTATTGATGCATATAAATGCCGTTCAAAGTCACCGTATCGGCCAGTGAATAATGCCGGGTCATATTGCCGGGCGTCATTTCCACGGGGCGGCAACCGGCACGTACATAATTCATGAGATCCAGCAGATCCATGTACCGCCCCTCCAGGTACAGTAAAGACGCGCGTGTATTTTCATGCACCCGGGCCTGCATGGCGGAAAGATCCAGGTCTGAAAAGCGGTGAGATTGACGATCGGCCCTCTCGGTTGCACCGGTCATTCGCTGTCTCAGTTGGATATCATTGTTCAGGGGCTGATTCTGAGCTATAAAAATAACCTTTGGACGACTCAAGCTGGGTATCCACCTCCAAAACAAGGATGTGACGGTCTACGTTCGCCGGTTCGCTTTCAAGAAAACGGTGACCCGGAAACCGCAAACGGTTAAACGAGAATAGGGGCATGCTAGGGAAATGACAAAGCAAAGTCAACGACAATGCATCAAAAAAAGTGCGCTTAATTATCAGCGCCATTCGCCATGGAAAAGGCCTTTACCATGTCGGGATACTTATTGACGAATCTTCTGGACTCTGAGTGAATACGCTGGTCTTGTGGTTCTTTGCGGACCAGAACGGACAGAATTTCAAAGGCTTTTTCCGGTTGTCCCCGCATTTCGTGGATCTTTGAAATACCTAAGAAAGCATACTTGTCATACCCGATTTCCATGGCCTTCTTATAATTGGTCTCAGCCATATTGAGGTCGTGCAGGCGAATGTAGGAATCCCCAATTCGGCTGAGACCGATCCGTCTATCCATGCCGTTTTCAAGAGCCCTGTTCCAGGCCCCGATGGCGGATGTGTATTCTTTTTTACCCCGCAGACAATCTGCTTTGCCATGCCATGCATGCGAATTCCTGGGGTTGATTTTGAGAGCGTGATCGTAAAGCGCGATGGCTTCTCTAAAATCCCGTCTTTTTCGATGGATATTGGCTGTTGCTGTAAGGGCGATAACGGATCTGGGAGATACCTCAAGCACCTGCTCGAAAAAATCAAGGGCCTTTTCATCGTCTTTTTCTCTGACCGCAATTTGACCCATGCCCATGAGCGCATAGGGATCGCGGGGACTCATTTTGAGGGCCATAACGTAGTATTTTTTCGAGGCTTCAAACTCTCCTTTTTTCTTCAGACAATCGGCAACCCGCGTCATGGTTTTGTGATCATGGGGTCGAAACTTCAGGCATCGATACCAGGCGGAGAGCGCCTTATCCAGATTCTTCAAGCCGCGGTAAGCGTCCCCCAGTCCCACAAGTGCATGCCAGTTGTCACTTTCAACCGAAAGGCACTCCCTGTAGAAGCCGATGGCAGCGTCAAACGCCCTGGCTCTTCGTTTCATGTCGCCAATCCCCACAAGGGCGTAGGTGTTGTACCGATCCAGGTTCAGGAGTTCTTGATAGGTTTCTTCCGCTTGCTTCAGTTTCCCCCTCTTTTTAAGTTGATTGGCCAGTTTTCCAAGGTCCACCAGTCTCTTTTTCATTGGGTATTCTCCTCCCTATTAATATTGTCAATGATCATAGCCCCTTCCACCTGGCATGGCAACCCGCAATTTTATGCTTCCCGATCGAGGAAAAATAAAATATGCTGATGGCGCTTTATGGTCACTCACGGGAGGCGATAAACCATGAAAATACTTTTTGCGGCGCCTGAAAACGCCTGGGGCGGATTCCTGGGGCTGTTGCGATCCAAAATTCCGAATCATGGCTTTGAGGCCACTGGACGGTTCGGAGTGGACAGTCTCGCCGGCGCGGATGTATTGATTCCCACCATGGGCCTTATCACGAAGGAAATATTGATGACCCGCGACCGGCTTCGACTGATTCAGCAATGCGGGTCCGGTTTGGAAAGCGTCGATGTGCCTGCGGCAAAGAAAATGGGCATCAAGGTGGCCAATGTGCCCACCGATATTTCCGGAAATGCGGATTCGGTGGCGGAGCTGGCCATTTATTTAATGATCGGAATATCCAGAAAGGTCCATGAAGCAGCGGCACGCCTGAAGAAAGGCCTCATGGGAGAACCCCAGGGCATGGCACTGCGGGGTAGGAGTGTCGGCATCGTGGGTCTCGGCGGTATTGGTCGTGCACTGGTCCAAAGACTCAAGCCCTTTGGCGTCAAGATTCTGGGGATCAAACGCAGCAACCCGAAAGAGGCTGGCGATGCCCTGGGCCTGGATTGGGCCGGAGGGCCTGAACATCTTCATGAAATGCTCGGAAAATCGGATTACGTGGTGCTCTGTCTACCTGTAACCCCCCAAAGCCTGAACCTCATGGATTGGGAGGCCTTTGGTTCCATGAAACCGGGATCCTTTCTCATTAACGTGTCGAGGGGTGGGTTGGTCAACCGGGAAGCCCTGGCCCACGCGCTTTCGAAAGATCTCATTGCCGGTGCCGGGCTCGATGTGTTCTGGGAGGAGCCGCCTGATCCTGAAGATCCCATATTCAGGCAGAATATCATCACCACCCCCCACATCGCCGGATGCACCGATGATTCCATGCGGGGCATTGTGGCAGGGGTTGCCGAAAACATCAGGCGCATTGAACGGGGTGAAGAACCTTTAAACGCACAATAGGGGATGCCATGATTGTACAGATATACGAAATACAGACACCTGAGGAAGCGGAAAAGTGCATTGAGCTGGGAGTGGATCACCTGGGAAGCGTCATCCTGCGCCAAGATGAATGGCGTCTGCCGCTATTGCGGGAAACTGTGCGATTGACCGAAGGGACCCGGCACAAAAGCAGCATGATCCCCCTTTTCCGGGACTTGGACACGGTTTTCCGGGTTTTCGATTATTACCGGCCCGATTACATCCATTTCTGTGATGCCCTGACCGATGTAAATGGGGAAATCAGGGGGTTGGAAAAATTTGTGGAATTCCAGGAAACCGTGAAAGGAAAATTTCCCGAAATCGGCATTATCAGGACCATTCCCATTCCAGGAGAAGGGGATGCCCCCGATTTCCCCTCACTGGAGATGGCCCGGGCCTTTGAGCCCATCAGCGACCTTTTCCTGACCGATACGTGGAAAGAAGATGCGCCCGTGGAGGGCTTTGTCGGCATAACGGGGGAAACGGTGGACCGGAAAACAGCGCAGGAACTGGTTCGGCAAAGCCCGATCCCGGTGATTCTGGCCGGCGGACTGTCCCCTGAAAATGTTCATGGCGCGTTAAGGGCGGCAGGGGCTGCGGGCGCCGACAGCTGCACCCTGACCAACCGGGTGGACCCGTCGGGATCACCCATCCGGTTTGAGAAGGACTTCGTGAAGGTCGGTGATTTTGTCAAAGCAGTGCGGGAGGTGGAAGCGATGCTGGGGGAGGAGAGAGAAGAAAAATCAGCACGATTGGCGTCTTTGAGGGCCGAACTGCTGGATCGGGAGAAGGCGTTGCCGGCCCACTCAGTGCGGCCGCATCAATTGTTGGCTATCGAGGCCCTGGAAGACCAGATCGACGTGCTGGAAAAAGAGATTGTAGACGATGCGATGGTTTGAAATTTCTAAAAAAGTTTCCTTTGAGGCGGCTGAAGAACTTCCCTGAATTCCAGGCGCAGATGAACATAGGCCCGGCGTGTGGCCACCCGGCCCTGGGGGGTTCGCTTGATATACCCGCTTTGAATCAGAAAAGGTTCATAGACATCCTCAATGGTGCCTTTTTCCTCCCCCACGGCGGCGCAGAGGCTGCTGAGTCCAATGGGTCCCCCATCAAACTTCTCGATGATGGTATGCATGATAAACCGGTCCATCTTGTCGAGACCCTGATCATCCACTTCAAGCATGTCCAGGGCCAGGCTCGCCACAGCTTGGGTAATGACGCCATCCGCTTTCACCTCTGCAAAGTCGCGAACCCGGCGCAATAGCCGGTTGGCGATACGTGGCGTTCCCCTGGCCCGTTTGGCGATTTCGAGGGCACCGTCATCCTTGATGGGAATCTCCAGGAGACCGGCGGATCGCACAACGATTTTGTAAAGGTCTTCAGGCTCATAGAAATCGAGACGCAGAATCATGCCGAACCGATCCCTTAACGGCGGTGTCAGTAGCCCCGCCCGTGTGGTGGCACCCACCAGAGTAAACGGGGGCAGGGGGATTTTCATGGTTCGGGCCGAAGGCCCCTGTCCGATGATGATATCCAGTTCATAGTCTTCCATGGCCGGGTACAGGATTTCTTCCACCACATGGTTGAGGCGATGTATTTCATCGATGAACAAAACATCTTTGGGTTGAAGATTGGTTAGAATGGCGGCGAGGTCTCCCGGTTTTTCGATCACCGGACCGGAAGTGCTTCTGATGTTCACCGCCAGTTCCCCTGCGATGATATGGGAAAGGGACGTCTTTCCCAAACCCGGACTGCCGTGAAAAAGGACATGGTCCAGGGC
>JAERTK010000070.1 GCA_016844935.1 Desulfobacteraceae bacterium
CGGTAAATCTCTTCTCTTTCCCCCAAATGTTTGTGATGGCCCTTTCCTTTCTCATTGTCAAAGCGAACCACACAAGCACCATCCGAAAGCCCATAGTAAAGACGATATTTTATAGCCTCGGGAAAATCCGCATTTCGGCTCGAAATCTTCCACAGCACCACCTCACGAATCGCACCATCAGCATAAACGTATTTCTCACGGTATATCAACTCAGCACGCATATGGTATTAGATACCATAGGTTAAAACAAAAAACAACGCATCCGTTGTTTTCGATGGGCAAAAGATCAAAAAGTGATTAATTTATTAAGCCTCACCCCACCAGGCAGGGTTGCCGGCAGGCCAGGGTTTCGTCCAACCGTTCCACCTTGCACCGTTTTGGCGCACCACGCAGCAGATCAGGGGATTCCAGAGCTTCAGCCGCCACAATCCGGCATGCCGCCACAAACCGGTCGATCTCCTCCAGGGATTCCGTCTCGGTGGGCTCAATCATCATGGCGCCATCCACCACCAGAGGGAAATAAATGGTGGGCGGGTGAAAGCCAAAATCCATGAGACGCTTGGCCATATCCAGGGTGGTAATCTTGTGTTCCCGTTGAAATTTGTCTGAAAACACGCACTCATGCATGCAGGGCCTGTCATAGGGAAGATGGAAAACCGATTTCAGCTTTTCCTTTATATAGTTGGCGTTCAGGACCGCCAACTGGCTAGCCTTCTTGAGGTTTTCACCCCCCATGGAAAGGATGTAGGCATACGCCTTAATCATGACGCCGAAATTACCGAAAAATGAATGGAGTCTTCCCAACGATTGGGGAAAGTCTTCGCTCAGGTGATAGACGCCATCCTTTTCCAGAATTCTGGGAACCGGCAGAAACGGTGCCAGATGACGCGCCACGCAAACCGGCCCGGCCCCGGGACCCCCGCCACCATGGGGGGCTGAAAAGGTTTTGTGAAGGTTCAAATGCAGCACGTCCACGCCACTCTTACCCATATGCACCATCCCCATGATGGCATTCATGTTGGCACCGTCACAATACACCTGCCCGCCTCCCGCGTGAACGATATCCGCTATGGCTTTGATATGGGCCTCAAAGAGACCGAGGGTGTTGGGATTGGTGATCATGATGCCGACCGTATCCTCATCCATGACCGCCTGTACCGCATCAGGGGTCAGGATGCCCTCATCTCCGGATTTTATACGAACCGGTCGATACCCGCACAGGGCCGCACTGGCGGGATTGGTGCCATGGGCCGTATCCGGAATGATAATCTTGTTCCGCGTCACATTGCGGCTTTTGAGATAAGAATGGATCAGCAACATGCCGGCCAATTCACCCTGGGCCCCGGCTGCCGGCTGCAGGCTCACCGCATCCATTCCGGTAATCTCCGCCAAAAACCGCTCCAGTTCAGCCATCAGCCGCAGGGCGCCCTGGGTCATGCCCGCCGGCAGCATGGGGTGCAGTCCCGCAAGCCCCGCCAACTGACTGCATTTTTCATTGATTTTGGGGTTGTATTTCATGGTGCAGGACCCTAACGGGTACATGCCCGTGTCCACGCCGAAGTTCCACTGGCTGAGCCGGGTATAATGCCTGACCACCCCCATCTCGTTCAAATCGGGAAAATCCGGACCCTCCCCCGCAATATCGTCATCCAGGGGATGAGGCTCAACATCACATGGGGGCATGGAAAAACCGGTTCGACCCGGGTTTCCCATTTCCCAGAGCAGGGGTTCATCCAGGTTCAGGCCGGTGGGTGCCAGGGGTTTGTTCATGATAGAACCTCCTTAACAAAGGCATCCATATGCGCTCTGGTCCGGGTCTCCGTGACACAGAGGAGATAGTGATGCTGCAGTTCGGGATACCAGGGGGAAAGGGGCAGACCCGCCACCATATTCTTTTTGAGGAGCCGGTTGTAAGTGGCCTCAAAATCAGGCGGAAATTCAACCACGAATTCGTTGAAACAGGGGGACGCGAAAGGGACTTGGAAGTCGGCCTGCCGCAATGACTCTTTCAGATAACCGGCCTTGTCGTAATTGAGCCGAGCCAGTTCTTTGATGCCGGTCCCCCCCAGGGATGCCATATACATGGCCGCTGAAAGGGCACAGAAGCTGCTGTTGGTGCAAATGTTACTCGTCGCCTTCTCACGGCGGATGTGCTGCTCCCGGGTGGCCAGGGTCAGCACAAAGCCGCGCCGCCCCTGCTTGTCCAAGGTCTGGCCCACCAGACGCCCGGGCATATTGCGCATATATTGGCGCTTGCAGGCAAACATTCCCAACCCCGGCCCCCCGAACCAACGGGGGATACCCAGGCTCTGACCTTCTCCACACGCAATATGGGCGCCCTGACTGCCGGGGTCTTTGAGGATACCGTAAGCCAGGGGTTCCGTAAACGCCGTGATAAAAAGGATGCCGCTTTCACGACACATATCCCCCACAGCCGTAAGATCTTCAATACATCCAAAGAAATTGGGTGACTGCACAGCCACCGCCGCCATATCCTCCACGCCCTGCAACCCGGATACATCGGTTCTACCGCTTTCAAGGAAGGGCAACTCGACAATTTCCACCCCCGCCGGATCCAGGTAGGTTCGAACCACCTGCCGATAATGGGGATGGATCGCCCTGGAGAGGGCCACCTTTTTTTTCTTCCGGGCAATACGCACGGCCATGAGCAGGGCTTCCGCCAGGGCCGAGGCCCCGTCGTAGAGGGACGCATTGGCCACCTCCAGCCCCAGAAGCCTCGATGTAAGGGTTTGATACTCATAGATGGCCTGAAGGGTTCCCTGGCTCATTTCCGGCTGATAGGGCGTATAGGCGGTGGTGAATTCCGAGCGCCCCAGAAGGTAGTTGATGGACTCGGGAATAAAATGCTCATAACGACCCGCCCCGAGAAAAGCAATGGGACCGCTCCGGCTATGGCCCCCCGGAGCAGGGCTAGCACTCTCATCTGAAAGCGCCGCCATGTGAGCATCCAGTTCCCATTCCGTCAGGGGTTCCGGAAGGTCCGGGGTATCCCGGCGGGCGCATTCGTCCGGTACCGTGCGAAAAAGTTCCGCCATGCTGTGAACCCCCACCACTTGAAGCATGGCCGCCATATCCTCCGGAGTATGGGGTAGATAACGCATGGGCTACGACCCCTCCAGCAATTTCACATACACATCCCTGTCCATGAGGGTCTCAAGCTGTGACGTGTCATCGGGTTTAACCTCAACGATCCATCCGTCGGCATACGGGCTCTGGTTCAACAACTCGGGGGCATCTTCAAGGGCCTTGTTCACCTGGACAACCTCTCCATCAATGGGCATGTAGAGTTCCGCAACGGCTTTCACCGACTCCACGGTACCAAACTCGTCCCCCTTTTTGAATTGATCCCCGGGCCCAGGCATCTCCACAAACACAATGTCCCCAAGCTGATCCTGGGCGTAATCGCTAACACCGATGGTCACATTTTCACCTTTGACACGTGCCCATTCATGATCTTCCGTGTAACGCAAATCATCGGGCAGATCCAGCTCATTGATCTCTTTCATCGCAATTCCCCCGAACAGATAATTGAATAATTGACGGCAACCCTTACTCCGGATTGACATGATCTTAACCTATCTTTCAAATCAATAGCTAAACTCACCATTTCTGTCAAGACTTTTACAAACAGAGTAATATTAAGCAAACCATTGAATATTATTCTTGAAAATAGACAATAATAGTGGTAAATTTTTTTTCAAAAAAAATGTGCCAGTCCGTGCCCAGCCCTTTTTCTGTGGAGTATCCCCGATGAGCACAGGTGATGACGAAACCCTGAAAGCCTACATCGACGAATCCCTTGAACATCTTTCCGGTATTGAAACGGACCTGCTGGAATTGGAAAAGGCCGGATCGAACATCGACGTCGAAAGGATCAACAAGGTGTTTCGTGCTGCCCACTCCATCAAAGGGGGGGCGGGTTTCATCGGTCTGGAAAATATCAAAACGCTCTCCCACCACATGGAAAACGTTCTCGGGCTTATCCGAAATGAAAAACTCATCCCCAATGTAGAAAACATCAACTTCCTGCTGCTGGCCTCTGACGCGCTTCATGACCTTCTGGTCCATGTGGAAAAAAGCGATGAGATGGATATCTCACAACATATAACAGCACTTTCTTCCATTACGGAGGACTCCGAGCCGCCCGTCGGGGAAACCGCTTCGGAACCACGGGAAACACCGGTTCAATTTTCATTTCCGGACGGCCGCCCGGGACTGACGGCTTCACCCGAAAACCTGAAACAGATCAGAGACGCGAAACAGGCGGGCAAATCGGTCTATCTCCTTGAAATTCCTTTGACCCCTGAAGCGCAAAATGAAGATCGCCCGGCGGATGGTGTACTTGAGGAAGCCAAATCCTATGGCACCCCGTTGCGCCATCGACTGGACCAAAACCATCCGCCAACCGCCTTGACCATGCTTTTCGCCTGCATCCTGGACCCTGAAGACATGGCGAACCTGTTCGAGATAGATCCGAACCATGTCTATGAAATTTCAGAAGACAACCGGGTTCTGCTTCCGGACAATCCCCTTGAAACCCGGGAAGCGGATCACGCCGTTAACACCGAAGAACCTGCAATGGATGATTCCGTCATCCATCCACACTCCTCGGATCCGGAAATGGATACCCCGGGGGCCCCCATTGCCGGCCCTCCGGAACACATCGCCGAAAAACCTGAAACCACGGCCGTTCCGGCGCCGGGGGAAACCCGGGCATCCATTCCTGAAACCAGCCTGCGCGTAAACGTGGGTTTGCTGGATTCCCTCATGACGCTGGCCGGAGAACTTGTTCTCGGCCGGAACCAGCTGCTTCAGTCCCTATCCAGCAAAGACCTGGACACATCTGAAGTGGTGGGCAAACGGATCGACCACATTACGTCCGAAATTCAGGAAGCCATCATGCGCACACGCATGCAGCCCATCGGCAATGTGTTTAACAAGTTTCCCAGGGTGGCACGGGATCTGGCCAGAAACCTGGGCAAGGAAGTGGAGTTGATCATTGAGGGAAAAGATGTGGAGCTGGACAAAACCCTCATTGAAGCCATCGGTGACCCGCTAACCCACCTGTTTAGAAATGCCATTGACCATGGCATCGAACCCCCGGACCAACGGGAAAAAGCGGGAAAGCACCCCATGGGCCGAATCTTTCTAAAAGCATTTCATGATGCCGGCCAGGTCAACATTGAAATTGACGATGACGGACGGGGACTTGACGGAAAAAAACTGGCCGCCGAAGCGCTGGACAAGGGCTTTATCACCCGGGAACAATTGGCAGGCCTTTCTGAAAACGAGAAAACTCAATTGATTTTCCTGCCCGGTTTTTCCATGGCCAACAAGCTCACCGACATCTCCGGCCGAGGGGTGGGCATGGACGTGGTCAAAACCAACCTGGACCGCTTGGGGGGACTGATTGATCTGAACACGGAGATCGGAAAAGGAACCACCATCAGAATCAAGGTCCCGCTGACCCTGGCCATTATCCCAAGTCAGATCGTTCTCACCGAAAATGAACGGTATGCCGTACCCCAGGTGAACCTGGAAGAACTTATCCGAGTGCCCGCCGAGCGGGTGCAGGAACGGGTAGAAATTGTGGGCGACGCTGAAGTGGTGCGCTTGCGGTCCAGGCTTCTGCCTTTGCTGCGGCTCTCTGATGTGCTCAGCATCGAGCGGACCTACACGGACCTCGATAGCGAAGAAGCCAGGTCCGACAGGCGTGATCGTATAGCGGATCGACGGTCCAGAAAAAGCCCTCTTTTCGGATCTCTGGGTGAAAACGGAGTAAACCATGACAGCGCGTCCTTTCAAAACGCGGATGTCGGCGATTCAAATCGCCCGACGCGATCCAAGGGCGGTCGACGTTACCGGGTTGCCAGCGGTCTCAACATCGCCGTGGTATCCTCGGGGGACATGAAGTACGGCCTCGTGGTGGACGCTTTGCTGGATTCGGAGGAGATCGTGGTGCAACCCCTGGGCCGACACCTCAAGCAGACAAAAGGGTACGCCGGCGCCACCATCATGGGGGACGGCAAGGTGGCCCTGATCCTGGACGTAACGGGGTTGGCACAACTGGCGGAGCTCTCTTCGGTAAATGAAAGTGCCCGGGCAAAAGAACTTGCCGAAGAGAAAGCGGCGGCATTGAATGTTGGGAAAGACCGGCAATCCCTGCTGGTGTTCAGGAACGGTCATGAGGAGCAGTTTGCTGTTCCATTGAACCAGGTACTTCGAATCGAAGAAATCAGCACCAGAGACGTGGAAATATTGGGCGGCAGAAAAGTAATGCAGTATCGGGGCAGAAACCTGCTGCTTTTTACCATCGACCAGGTGGCCTCCGTCAAACCGCTGGAGGAAAAAGGCCACCTGCTGGTTCTGGTTTTCAAGCTGGCGGGAAGGGAAATCGGCCTTCTGGCCACAGGCCCGGTGGATGCCATGGACGTCATGGAGGAGTTGGATGGAGCGGCCCTGGCTCAACCCGGCATCATGGGTTCCGTTGCTATTGACGGCCAGACGACGCTTCTGGTGGATGTCTTTGACATTATCGCCACCCTCAACCCCGACTGGTTTGCCGAAAACCGGGAAACTGAACCCACTCCGAAAGCTTCCGGCAAAATCCTGTTTGCGGAGGATTCAAATTTTTTCAGAGACCAGGTAAAAGGTTTCATGGAAGATGAAGGATACACGGTTATTGGCGCCCGTGACGGCGCCCAAGCCTGGGATCTCCTTCAAGAACACCGTGAAAGCATATCCCTGGTGGTAACGGACCTTGAAATGCCAAATCTGGGCGGGCTGGGTCTGGCAAAGAAAATCAAATCGGATGAACGGTATATGCACCTTCCCGTCATTGCCCTGACCACCCTGGCGGACGATGAGGATATGACCAGGGGCCGGGAGGTGGGAATTGACGACTACCAGATCAAACTGGATCGGGAAAAACTCATGGAAAGTATCGATCGCTTCATGAGGGAAATTCAAAATTTGAACCTGGGAAAGTAGACGGTAACCGTTCACGGTTGCCCAACATGGAGGTTGTGAGGATGAGGAATATGAAGCTGATGGCAAAATTAGTCGGTGGCTTTTCCATCGTGGCGATGATTACACTCGTCATAGGCTTTGTGGGGTGGACCAGCATCAACAACCTCGACGGCAACCTGGTGGAAATCAGCGAAGTACGTCTGCCCAGCATCAAAAACCTGCTCGTCATGAGCTGGCAGATGGAGGACATGACCAAGGTTCAACGGACGCTTCTGGATCCCAATCTGGACATGGACGTTAGAAAGCAACAGTACAAAGAATTCGCTGATGCTCAAAAGCGCTACAAAACCGCATGGGATATCTATGAACTCCTGCCCCAGACCCAGGAAGAGGCCCGGCTGTGGAAAGAATTTATAGCGGCCTGGCAGGAGGTCAAAAAAGGCAATGACACCTTTTTCCAATTTTGTGCTGAACTGGATAAGACAGATATATTGAATCCCATGGCCCTGCGGGCCAGAATAGAAACTTTCAGAGTGGATCATTATCATCTGATGGAAAAAACCATGATGATGGTCTTTATAGGGAAGAAATTCGATGGTGGTGACAACCCTCAAGCCTGCCGTTTCGCAAAGTGGATGGCGAGTTTTAAGACAAAAAACCCGGTATTATTGGCCTCCTTGAAAGAAATTGCCGCCATTCACAATGAATTTCATGAAACGGTGGGAAAAATCAGAGATCTGGTCAAACAAGTGGACATGACCAGGGCGCGCGCCCTCTTTGACCAGAAAATGGCGCCTGCTGCGAAACACATGTTCACTCATTTTAACACCATACGGGCTGAAACCACCAAAGCCGAAGACCTTTTCAATCAAATGACCCATTACGCCATGGTTACATCCCTGAAAAAACATGAACACGCAGACAAGCTCCTTGAGGAAATCATTGCCGTCAACGAAGGGGTGGTGGCCCAAGAGGAAAAACTGGCCCGGGTCGATTCCAGGAACGCCAAAATGACGGCGCTATTGGGCATGATTATGGGGTTTGTAGCGGCCCTGGCCCTGGGGATTTTGCTGAGCATCTCCATTACGCGACCCATCCGGAAGGGAACAGCATTGGCCGGAAAGATGGCTGAAGGAAATTTCAGAGATACCATTAACACTGATCGAAAAGATGAAATCGGCATTCTGGTAAGAGCCTTGAATGATATGGTTTCGAATTTGAAGCGCATGATTCAAGATATTACCAATGGAGTGGACACCCTTTCCAGCTCTTCAACGGAACTGAGTGCCATCAGTCACCAGATGTCCTCCGGTGCTCAGCAAACCTCTGAAAAATCCAATACGGTTTCAAGCTCAGCAGAAGAAATGAGTGCCAATATGAGCTCCGTGGCAGCCGCCACGGAGCAGGCCTCCACAAACGTCAACATGGTGGCTACCGCCTCCGAGGAAATGACGGCAACCATCAGTGAAATTGCCCGAAACTCTGAAAAAGCGCTGAACATCACGGAAAAAGCCGTATCAGAAGCCCAAAATGCTTCGGAAACAGTCGACGAATTGGGCAAAGCCGCTCGGGAAATCGGCAAGGTGACAGAATCCATCACCGAGATTTCTGAACAGACCAACCTCCTGGCCTTAAATGCCACCATTGAAGCGGCCCGGGCCGGAGATGCCGGCAAAGGATTTGCGGTTGTGGCCAATGAAATCAAGGAACTGGCCAAACAGGCGGCGGGCGCCACCGATGAAATCAAACGAAAAATAGAGGGCATTCAGAATTCCACCGACGGCACCGTCAAACAAATCGACCAGATTTCAACGGTGATCAATGAAGTGAACGAAATCGTGTCCATCATTGCCACGGCCGTGGAAGAACAGTCCGTCACCACCCGGGATATTGCCGGCAATGTGGCCCAGGCCGCCCGGGGTATTGAGGAAGTGACGGAGAATGTAGCCCAGAGCTCCACAGTGGCTGCGGAAATTGCCAAGGATATCTCCGGCGTCAATGATGCGGCCCAGGAAATGTCCAACAGCAGTTCCCAGGTGAACCTGAGCGCTGAGAGCCTAAACCGGCTCTCGGAACAGTTGAAATCCATGGCGGACCGGTTTAAGGTCTGAGCAAAAGGGGTTCATCCACCATGCAACCATCCCGACAGAAAAATTCGGACGTCGAGAGCCTGAATATAGCGACCTTTTACGTTCGGGAATCCGTTTACGGCATCGACCTCCTGAAAATCCAGGAGATCAACAAACTTCTGGTTTTGACACCCGTACCGGGGGCACCCTCCTTTGTGCGGGGCATATTGAACCTTCGCGGTCAGATTGTTACAATCATTGATCTGGGGTACAAGCTGGGCCTGCCTGAAACCCATGAAAAATCGAAGGCCCGGAACATTATCGTTCGTTCCAGGGGTGAGCAGATCGGTCTCATGGTTGAACATATCGGTGAAGTGATTCGGGCCAACATTGACCAGGTGGACCCCCCCCCTGCCAATATGAACGGTATCCTGGGCGATTTCTTTCACGGCGTCATCAAAACCGACGACCTTCTGATCGGAATTCTGGATATCGAAAAAGTCCTGGAATAAGAGACAGTTCAAGAAAAAGGGGCCCATGAAAAACGAAACAGATTTGCGAGTGCTGGTCGTTGACGATACCATCCTGTATCGCAAAGTGGTCACCGATGTTTTAAACGAACTGCCGGGCGTGGTGGTGGTGGGCACCGCCCATAACGGCAAAGCCGCCTTAGGTAAAATCGCGAATCTCAAACCGGATTTATTGATCCTCGACATTGAAATGCCTGAAATGGACGGCCTGGAAGTGCTTCGACGGTTGGCAAGAGACGCGCCGACGGTGGGGGCCATTATTCTCAGTACGCTCACCCAGAAAAGCGGTGATACGACCATAAAGGCCATGCAGCTCGGGGCCTTTGATTTCATCCCGAAACCCCAGACCAGGACCCTTAAGGAAAATCGAATCGAGCTCAAGAAAGCCATTATCCCCATGATCAAAGGATTTTCGCGCCTCAGGGAAGTGCGAAAAATCTTAAGGGGCAAAAAAAATAATGCAGCGGTGGGCGCCACCCCAGCCCGAAACATTCCCAGTGGCGGCGGGGCGATGACAAAACAGCCTGCTTTCATTCACCTGACCCCCAAATGCAAGATCGTGGCCATCGGCGTTTCCACCGGTGGACCCGTGGCCCTGAACCGTTTTCTAACGGAACTGCCCGTTGACCTGGGGATTCCCCTGTTGATTGCCCAGCACATGCCGCCCGTGTTCACACAATCTCTGGCCAGTAACCTGGACCGCCACTGCGCCATCACGGTGAAAGAGGCTGAAGACGGGGAAATCATCGCACCCAACACGGCTTATATCGCGCCGGGGGGCAAACAGATGAAAGTGGCCGACCATGTATTTAAGAATGCCAAGATCATTCGAATCACCCACGATCCCCCGGAAAATGGTTGCGCCCCTTCGGCCGACTACCTCTTCAGGTCCGTGGCCGAACATTTCGATGGCAACGCCACGGGTGTCATCATGACCGGCATGGGTTCCGACGGCACCAGCGGGTTACAGCAAATGAAAAATCGAGGGGCCTTCATCATTGCCCAGGACGAAACCAGCAGCGTGGTATACGGCATGGCCAAAAAGCCTGTTGAAATGGGGATCGTTGACATTGTAACGCCCCTTAAGATGATGGCGGAACAGATTCGCCGAACGGTCCCCGGGGGCCTGAAAACATAAATTGAAAATCCTTTTTTTGAACTGGCCAAAACCTTTTTTCCGGCAACCAGGTGAATGACAAAGATTACACGGGAAGAACATGACCTTTTTTGCCGATACATACAGGAGCTATCGGGAATCCATCTGGACCAGAGCAAGACTTATCTTCTGGAAAACCGACTGGCCTCAATGCTTGAGGAGGAACACTGCGCCTCTTTCACCGAACTTTACCATAAGGTAAAACACTTTGGCGGGCAAACCCTCGGGCAGAAAATTATTGACCGGGTCTCCACCAACGAAACGCTTTTTTTCAGGGACAAATGGCCCTTTGAACTGCTTCAGCACAAGATTATTCCGGACCTCATTGATGCAAGAAGGGCTGCGTCTTCAGGGCATTTCCCGACCCAGATCCGCATCTGGAGTGCGGGCTGTTCCACCGGCCAGGAGATCTACAGCATTGCCATGGTTTTAAAAGAACTGCTGGTGGATCTGAAAAAATACCGGATACAGTTGCTGGGCACCGATCTTTCCAACACGGCCATTGCCTGTGCCAGCCGGGGCGAGTACAACCAGTTTGAAATCAAACGGGGTTTGCCGGAAGACAGACTGAGAAAATACTTCACATTCAATGGCAGCGCCTGGAAAATCAATGATGAAATCCGAGCCATGGTGGCGTTTAAGAAAGTTAACCTGATGGCCCCTTTCCATGGGCTGAGCAGCTTTGACATTATTTTCTGTAGAAATGTGGGGGTTTATTTTGATATGGCGGATCGAAAAAAACTATTCGACAATATTTCAAAGGTCCTCGAGAAAGACGGCTACCTGGTTATCGGCGCCTCTGAATCGCTTATCAATGTGGATCCCCGGTATGAGCCGAAACGGTACCTGCGATCCGTGTTTTATCAGCTGAAATAGTTTAGTTTAACCATCAAGCTTTTGAGGCATAACCCATGGATCAACCCATGAAAATCCTGGTGGTTGATGACAGCCGGATGATTCGCCAGACCATCCGAAAAGAACTGGAAGCCGGCGGATATGCGGTTTCCGAGGCCAAGAACGGCTTTGAGGCCCTGGCGCGCGTGGCTGTATCGTCACCGCCCGACCTCGTGACCCTGGATATCGAAATGCCCAAATTAAATGGGCTCAACACCTGTCGAAAACTCCGCGAAGATCGATACACCCGTTTTTTTTCGCACTGTCCCCACAACCAGATGCCCGTGATCTTCGTGACGGGAAACGATACCATGGAAGACCGAAAAACGGGGTTCCAACTGGAGGCGGCTGATTTCATCAGCAAACCTTTTGCCGAGGGCGCCATCCTTTCCGCCGTAAACAAGGTTTTGAAACCGGCCGAAATCGTTCGGGGGCTGACGGCCCTGGTGGTGGACGACAGCGAAATCGCGCGACGTATTGTATCCAAATTTCTCAAACGGGAAGGGATCACCGTCATTCTGGCGGAAGACGGCCTTCAGGCCCTTGACATCCTGCGCCAACGCTGCGAAGAAATCGATATGGTCGTCACCGATATGATAATGCCCGTCATGGATGGTTGCGAGCTGACCCGGAAAATCAGGGGCGAGTTGAACCTGTCGGACCTTCCCGTTCTTTTCCTGACCGGCGGCGAGGAGCAATCCGAGTTGTTGAAGGTATTCAAGGCGGGCGCCACGGATCATCTCGTAAAGCCCTTCGCCAAGGAAGAGCTGCTGGCCCGCATCATGGTTCACGTGAAACGAAATCTCATGAACAAACAGCTTCGAAACATGGTCAATGAACTGACCGACCTCAACCACATGAAGGACAATCTTCTGGCGGTCTGCTCCCACGATTTGCGTTCCCCCCTGAACGGCATTCTGGGTTTTGCGGATATGCTGCTGGAAAAAGAGTACCTGGAAGCGGAGGACAAAGAAGGGCTCAGTCACATCAAGGCCTCGGGAAACATACTTTTGGGCTTGATCAATGATATTCTGGATCTCAGCAAGGCCAAGGCGGAAACGGTCGAGTTGAAAATGGAGCCCATTGAGATCTTCAATGTGGTTAAAACAAGCATTCGCTCTCTGAAACAAATGGCGGATGACAAGGGCCAGGAAATTCAACTTTCAAATCAATGTGAAGGCGCCGTCATCCTGGGAAATGCCGGCGGATTGGGTCGGGTATTTAACAATCTTTTGTCCAACGCCATCAAATTCACCCCTGAAAAGGGGACCATTCGAATTGAAATCGAACCGGAATCCGAGGACCATATATCGGTCAAGGTGATGGATACGGGCATCGGCATACCAAAAGACAAGATTCCCTGCCTGTTTGATCAATTTACGAAAACATCACAAATCGGCACCAGTGGAGAGCAGGGAACGGGCCTCGGGATGTCCATTGTCAAAGAGATCCTTGAAAACCACGGCGTAACCATAGACGTGGAAAGCGACGTACAAGAGGGCTCTTGCTTTAACCTGCACTTTGCTTTGAGTAAGGAATCCCCCGTCACGAGTCCAGCCCCGCCCGATTTTATGACGGCTTCAAAATCGACGGCCGACAAAAAGAAAAAACATCTCAACATCCTTTTGGCGGAGGATAACCCGGTGAACCAAAAGCTTGCGGAAAAGATGCTCGCCAAAGCCGGTCACACGGTCGTAACCGCCCATAACGGCCAGGAGGCCTATAAGCGATACACTGCGTCTCCAGATGACTTCGACCTGATCTTCATGGATATTCAAATGCCTGTGATGGATGGGATGGCGGCAACCAGAGAAATCAGGAAATTTGAAACGATTGATCGGTTACAACAATCAACAAACCAAAAGGTTCCCATCGTGGCCATGACCGGCCAGGCCATGGACGGAGACCGGGAGAATTGCATCGAAACGGGCATGGACGACTATATGGTAAAGCCCATCAGCAAGGCAGTTGTCCTAGAGATGGTTCAAAAATGGGGAACCCGGCGGCCGTAATTCAAGCATTTCCATAAACCGATGTGCCGCCGCATCCCCATGGCACTGAAATTTCCAGAAGGAGGATCAATGATGAAAAAGTTTGCAATTTTATTTACAGCCGCCATAATGCTGTTCAGTTTCACCGGCGCTTCTTATGGCGCTGAGTCCATCAACTGCTGGTTCCCGCCCGGATGGCGGTCTAAAGGAAAGCAAGCCAAGGCCATTACGGCGGCACTGACAAAAAATGCCGGCATTGTTGTCAAACCCAGGATTGCCAAAAGCTATCCGCAGATTTTAAAGGCATTCAGTTCCGGAGAACCGAGCCTTGTTTATGTGGGTTCATTTGTTCAGGCCATAATTTACGCCAGAGGGTTGGGCACCCCCCTGGTACAGAATATCAACGGTAAAGATCTTTACTCGGGAATAATGATCTATCCCAAGGGAAAAGACCCGGAATCTATCCTTCGTGATGACCCGGAGAAAATCGCCTACACCGTCGGCGCTTCTTCCGGCGAATCGAGCGCCAAAGCGGCCACCTCTGGAAAGGCCGCAATCGGCGTGGCCAGCCACGGGGCCGCCGCCGGAGCGGTCAGGGTCGGCAAAGCCAAGGCTGCGATCGTCAAGAACTGGTGGTGGGAAAAGAACAAACAGAAATTTCCCATGTTGACGGTTTATAAAGTCCCGGGGGTTTCCATTGAAAAAAACCCGGATAACGTCCTTTCGGCGAACAAAACGCTTCCTCCCCAGTTGGTCCGTAAAATTACGGATGCCGCCATCGCCGCCAAAGCCGCCTTTGGCGCACCGGTGATGGTGCCCTTCGACACGGAGAGGATTCAATTCTCACTTGAACTGATGAAAAAGGGAAAGATCGATCCCCTGCGCTATGAGTGGTAAATTAACCGAAAATCCTAACCCTTGATGGGGGGATATCATGTCCAAACGCATGGCAAGCCTCAACCTGAAAATTATCATAAGGGCAATCATTCCGATTGTATTATTGTTTTTAGCTTCCATCGTGGTGGTTAACCTTATGTTGAACTCACAAATTGAAGGGCTTTTCATAAATGATGTAGTCCCTCTTTTCAACAACCAAATCGGAGAAATGGAAAAGGGGGTCAAAAAGGGCATCGCGTCTCAAGGGATGGAAAATCGCAAAGCCCTGGAGGCTTCATTTACGAAACAGATGACGAGTTTGGCACAAGCTTTGGCGGATTCAGCCCTTCCTTTGGTGGAATCCTTTGATTTTGATGCCGTAAAAGCGCTTTTCGCCAAGGAACTCACCCGTAATCCCGATGTGGGTATCATCAGGGCGTTTACTGAAAAAGGTGCCGCCGATATCATTGAAAAGGGCGAACCCGTTAAGGACCCCATCACCGTTTCTTACGAAGCCGCCTCGGATTTCGGCTATGTCAGGGTGGAGATCCTGGCGCATAGAACGTCACTGCAAGCCTCATTTCAAAACGAAAAAAAACGCATGGACGTCATTTTGCAGGATATGCAAAAAGTGAAACAATCCATTGCAGACAAAATGTTGTTGCAGGCCGGGGTTATTAAAACGTCGCTCCTTAAAACCCTGAATTTTCGATTGGCACTGCTGTTCGTCATTCTGGTCGTCTTTTTGGCGGTTGGGTTGTTTATATTCCTTCAAAAGGCTGTCATCAAGCCTCTGAAAAGAATGATGGCCGGATTGAGGGATATTTCCGAGGGTGAGGGAGATCTCACCATGCGTCTTGAAGTCGTTTCCGAAGACGAGGTCGGCGAGTCAGCCAGATTGTTTAACAAATTTATGGACAAACTCCTGGAGATGATGAAACATATCGGGGAAAACGCTGAGATATTATCCGCTTCTTCTGCGAAACTCTCAAATATTTCTCAGCAGATGAGCTCAGATTCCCATGACACCACCCACAAATCGAATACGGTTGCCGCTGCAGCCGAAGAGATGAGTTACAACATGGCATCTGTTGCGACTTCCGTGAAAGAAGCGTCAACCAATGTGAACATGGCCGCCACCGCTACTGAGGAGATGCTCTTTACGATCACCGAGATTGCCGGGAATTCAGAGAAAGGACGTAACATCACGAATGAAGCGGTTTCAGAGGCTGTCAGCGCTTCCGACCAAGTGAATGAACTGGGGAAAGCGGCTCGGGATATCGGCATGATCACCGAAACCATCACGAAAATTTCAGGACAGACCAACCTCCTGGCTTTGAATGCCACCATCGAGGCCGCCCGGGCCGGGGAGGCGGGAAGGGGTTTTGCCGTGGTAGCGAGTGAGATCAAAGAACTGGCAGGGCAAACCGTTGAAGCCACGGGCGAGATAAGGCAAACCATTGAAGGGATTCAAAATTCCACCAAAGGGACGATATCCCGGATTGGACGGATTTCCAAAGTCGTAAACAACGTCAACGAGATTGTATCCAGCATTGCAGCGGCTGTGGAAGAACAGTCTGTAACCACCGGAGACATCTCAAACAATGTTGTTCAGGCAGCACGGGGGATTCAGGAGGTCAAAAACAGCATTGCTCAGAATTCCACCGTATCGCAAGAGATCGCAAAAGATATTGCGGAAGTAAACCGAGCGGCCAATGACATGTCAAAGGGCAGTTCTCTGGTGAATACGAACGCGGAAGACCTGAACAAGCTGGCAGATCAGTTAAAGGGGATGGTGGGGCAGTTTAAGGTATGAGGGGACATGGAAATTCACTAAATTGCGTGAAAAACCATAGATCCCTCATCAACGATGTTTTTCTTTCAGTGAGGTACGGGTTATTATGAAAAAAGTCCTTAGCGTCGACAACAACCCGGTCATGTTGAAATACATGACCAACCTCATGACCAAAGAAGGCCATGACGTCATCACCGCTGAAGATGGCCTCTCTGCCCTTGATGTCCTCGAAACCTATACCCCCGGTATCATGTTCCTAGACCTGGTGATGCCCAATATCGATGGACGGACCTTATGTCGGATCGTCCGCAGAATGGACCGCTTTAAAGATACACCCATCGTCATCCTCTCCGCAACCGCTGCCGAAGAAGGTTTGAACATCAAGGACATTGGTGCGACCCTGTGCATTGCAAAAGGCCCCTTTAATCTGATGAAACCGCATATTCTCTCGGCCCTTGAGATTTCAAAGCATGGCATTTTCCAGGACCCTGATGAAAAACCCATCGGCCATGGGGACATTCATCCCCGGGGGGTCACCCGGGAACTGCTCGCCGTTAAACAACATTTCGAGATCGTGCTGGAAAAAATGTCGGAAGGCCTTGTGGAAATCACCCGTGAAGGAAGGATTATCTACACCAATTCGGCCGCCCTTTCCCTTCTGAAACTTCCCATTGAAAAAATCATGGGAACCCGTTTTGAAGACCTCTTCGATCCGGAAGACCGACAGCAAATACATGAACAGCATAAAAAAAATGACAACCATCCCCAAACCGGTGAAAAAATCGGACCCTTTATCCTCAACGGGAGGCTGATCACCCTGGCTTTCCTGCCCATCACCGGCGAAAAACCGAGCCACTTGGTCATCCTCACGGACATCACGGAACGTCTCGAAGCTGAACGTGCGCTTAAGGCGGAACACGACCGGCTTCTGAACGCCCTTTCGGAAGTCAAAGCCCTGAGCGGCCTGCTTCCCATCTGCGCATCCTGCAAAAAAATACGCGATGACAAAGGGTACTGGAACCAGATTGAAAGCTATATTCGGGATCATTCCGAAGCAGATTTCAGCCACGGCATCTGCCCGGATTGCGCCAGGAAGCTTTACCCGGAATATTACAAGGATTAGAAAAAATACCTGAAAAGACATAATATGGGAAAGACGTAATATGGAACCCAAAAAAAAAGTTGTCATCAACAGGGACTGGTGCAAAGGGTGCGGCATTTGCGTGGCATTCTGCCCCAAGGAAGTTCTGGTTCTGGACGACCAGGAGAAGGCCTGCTGGGCTTACCCTGAAAAATGCATCAATTGCGGACTTTGTGAACTGAGGTGCCCTGACATGGCCATTGAACTGGAGGAAAATGAATCGTGAAATCCGGTACCATATTTATTCAAGGCAATGAGGCCATCGCACAGGGGGCGCTCTACGCGGGGTTACAGTTCTTTGCCGGCTACCCCATCACCCCTTCCACCGAGATCACCGAAATTCTCTCGGAAAAGCTCCCGAAACTGGGCCGGAAGTTTCTTCAGATGGAGGATGAAATATCTTCCATGTGCGCCATCATCGGCGCATCCCTTACGGGGCTGAAGGTCATGACCGCAACCAGCGGACCCGGTTTTTCCCTCAAACAGGAAGCCATCGGATATGCGGTGATGGCGGAGGTACCTTCCGTCGTGGTCAACGTGCAGAGAGGGGGCCCCAGCACGGGAATGCCCACGGGCGTGGCCCAGGGGGATGTGATGCAGGCCAGATGGGGGACCCACGGGGATCATTCCATCATAACGCTCACCGCCAGCAACCTTCAGGATGTTTTCCTCATGACGGTGGAGGCCTTCAACCTAGCTGAAACCTATCGCACACCGGTCATCCTCCTCTTTGACGAAGTGGTGGCCCACATGCGCGAAAAGGTGGAAATCCCCGAACCCGGTGAAATCAACGTGGTGGAGAGACTGCGCACATCCGTTCCCGAAGGGACCAATTTCCATCCCTACCTGACCCGTGAAGACGGCAGGCTCCCCATGAGTGATTTCGGCGGCGTACACCGATATAACGTCACGGGTCTGGTTCACGACATGTGGGGATTTCCGTCGAACGATCCCAAGGTGGCCTACGACCTTCTGCATCACCTGGTGGACAAACTTGAAAACAAGGCCGACCTGCTGGCCCGATATAAAGAGCATTATACCAAAGATGCTGAAATATTACTCATTTCCTTTGGCAGCGCTGCCAGGACAGCCTTGCACATGGTGGAACAGCGCAGGGAGCGGGGCCTGAAAGTGGGGTTACTGGAACTGCAAACCCTCTGGCCTTTTCCCAGACAGCTGGTACGCCGAATGTGCGAGGGACGGAGCCATGTACTGGTGGTGGAAATGAACATGGGGCAGGTTTGCCAGGAGGTAAGAAAGGCCGTCACTCGACCTGAGAGGGTGTACCTTTCCAACCGGTTTGATGGTGCCTTCATTTCACCGGCTGATATCCTGGGTGTCTTGAACATGATTCGGGGAAAAGGAGTATAAGATGGCGCTCAAAGACTATATGCGACAACGCTTTCTGCCGCACATCTGGTGCGCCGGCTGCGGGCACGGCATTATCATGGGCAATATGATACGGGCAATTGATCAGTTGCATTTGAAAAAGAACGATATGGTGGTAGTTTCCGGCATCGGATGCTCGTCCCGTATGCCGGGATATCTGGACTTTCATACCATGCACACCATTCACGGCCGGGCCCTGGCCTTCGCCATGGGGATTAAGATGGGTCAACCCGAACTGAATGTGATTGTTCCCATGGGGGATGGGGACGCGCTGGCCATCGGCGGAAATCACCTGATCCATGCGGCCAGGCGGAATGTGGACTTAACGGCCATCATCATGAACAACAGCATTTACGGCATGACGGGGGGCCAGTATTCTCCCCTCACACCCACGGGGAAAAAGGCCACCACCGCTGTTTATGGAACCGACTCCAGGCCCTTTGACGTTGTGGCCCTGGCCAAGGGTGCAGGGGCTACTTTTGTGGCCAGAACAACCACCTACCACGTCCAGGAAATGGTCAACATCATCAAGGCAGCCATTTCACATAAAGGTTTTTCAGTGGTGGAAATCATGAGCCAGTGCCCCACATACTACGGCCGGAAAAACAAACTGGGCGGTGCGGTGGAGATCATGGAGTCTTTCCAGGAAAATACCGTCAAAACTGGGTCAAAAAAAGCAAAAGCCTCACCGGAATTGATGGAGCGGGGCATTTTTGTGCAGAAAAATGAACCCGAATACGTGGAAACTTATCAGGCCCTCACAGCGGAACTTCAGGAAAAAGCGCAGAAAACGAGCGTCGACCGCAAAGGAGGACATCATGAATAAACGCATCGTATTCAGCGGTTCCGGAGGACAAGGGGTCATCACCGCGGCCATTATTCTGGCTGAAGCAGCCTCCCTGTACGAGAATTTAAATGCAGTACAGACACAAAGCTATGGTCCGGAGGCGCGTGGCGGTGCTACTCGTGCTGACATTATTATTTCTGAAGCAGCAATCCGGCACCCCAAAGTCATCAATCCCCATATTCTCATCTGCCTGACCCAGGAAGCCTATAGCAAGTACGCCGGCATCGTGAGACCCGGTGGACTCATGCTCACCGACATGAAATATGTGAAAATTGATTATAAGGTGGATGCCAGGCAAGTTGAGCTTGATATGTATCAGAGGGTCATGGAAAAGATCGGAAAACCCATCGTTTTCAACATCTGCATGCTGGGGGCACTCATTGAATTAACCGGTCTGGTCAAACAGGATTCGATTTTAAAGGTATTGAAAGAAAAAATAGGCCCGGATTTCATGACAATGAACCGGGAAGCACTGGAAGCGGGGGTTCAACTGGCCCGGACTATCTGAAACGCTGTCTGTCTTTCCAGATTAAAGCACTTCCCTTGTTGCGGACCAATCGTGCGCAAAAGTCATGCACCATACATCATCAGACCCGATATGAATATTTTCGTATGACGGCGGCCCCGTGAACTGCCGCGCCGCCGTTTCCATAACGCCAAAATGGGTGACAACCAGGACCTGCCCGCCGGAATGATGATCCATCAACATCGTAAAAAAACGTTTTACGCGGGCTATAAACTGCCCACCCGATTCTCCTTCGGGATAAGGAAGATGAGGTGTTGCTTTGTGCTTCAAAATGGTCGGCATGATTTCCGCCTTCAGGCGCCCGGTGAGCTTCCCGAAATCGATTTCTCGAAGTTCGCGTTTATAGCCGGGTTCGGGCAATCCCACAATTTCCCGCTGCATCAGCTTCAGGGTTTCCGACGTCCTCGAAAGATCACTGCAGAACACAGCATCAAAAGAGAGCTGTCTGATTTTTTTGGCCTTTCTTATGGTGGATAAAACGCCCTTCTCCGTTAAAGGCGTATCGGATTGGCCTTGAACGATGCCCCTGACATTGCCCTCGGTTTCCCCGTGACGAACCAACACAACCCGCAGATATTTGTTAGCAGTCATAAAAGCGATTGAAATTCTTATCTCTTAAACTTTTTACGACAACCGGCCAAGCCAATCAAACCAGTTGCCAGAAGAATAATCGTTGCAGGTTCAGGGACAGCAGCAGATGTTCCGCCCTTTATGTTTACCACAAGATCTTCATAATCCTTATCGCCACCCCATTTCATATCTTCAAAAGCAACCGTATAGCCCTTATTACTTTCAAAAATGAGGGCATGATCCACATTATCGTTATTGCTGGCAGTAAGGGTCGAAAACTTATTGCCCGTCTTATTGGAATCCAAATAAAAGCCGAAATATGTCCCGGCATCTACAGTAAAAAAATATGACGTATTTGCAGCTACCTCATTTTGTACAAAAAGTGGACTGAAATAGCTCATCAATGAAGCATCATAGCCTGCGGTCGGGTCTCCATTGTATGCGAAAACACCAAAAGGTGAATGATAGCCAGCGTGACCGATTCCCAGGAATTCCACTTCCAGTTCGCCACCATCAGAGGTATAAAACAGTTCGTCTTGAAGCTGATCGCTGACCGGATCAATGGGAGATCCATCAAGATTGGTAATATCGTTGACACCGAACCAGTATTCCAGGTTCTCTTGGTTTGTTCCAGTGTTTCCTGTAGTAACGTTTTCAACAGTTGTATCACCCAGATTAACCAACTCCAAAGATGG
>JAERTK010000071.1 GCA_016844935.1 Desulfobacteraceae bacterium
CCTATCGAAAAGACTGGTTTGAAAAACCGGAACTTCAGAAAGAATTTAAGAAAAAATACGGTTATCCGCTGGCTCCGCCAAAAACATGGACGGAATTGAAAGACATTGCCAAATTTTTCCAGGGTCGGGTGATTGACGGCAAGAAACGGTATGGTTTAGCGATCTTTACGGAAAGGGGTTCGGAAGGGATTACCATGGGTGTTACATCAGCGCTGTATGCCTGGGGATTTCAATATCAAGACCCCAACAAACCTTACCATATGGAAGGATATGTAAACAGTCCCAACGCTGTGGAAGCATTGGAATTCTATAAGGGACTTTACGATTGTTGTACGCCTCCAGGTCATTCCGATGCTTACATGTCGGCGGACCTTGATGCCTACACCTCCGGTCAGGTTGCCATGCAGATGAACTGGTATGCCTTTTTCCCCGGCATCAACAAGAATGAAAAGGTTGGATTTGGAAAAACCGGCTTCTTTTCCAATCCCGACCAATTGTCCCCCGGCGCAACATTGGGCGGTCAAGGCATGTCGGTGGTCGCTTATTCCGACAAGAAAGATCTGGCGCTCCAGTATATCAAATGGTTTGCCCAGCCCGATGTTCAGAAAAAGTGGTGGAAGTTAGGTGGTTATTCATGTCATAAGGCGGTTCTTCTTGACCCCAAATTCGCACAATCACAGCCTTATGCCCAGGGTTTTCTAGACTCAATGGAAAAAGTCAAAGACTTCTGGCAGGAACCCTTTTTCGTGGAATTGATGCTGCCCATGCAAAAACGTGTTCACGACTATGTGGTTGGCAACAAGGGTACCGCAAAAGAAGCGCTTGATAAACTCAAAGCCGACTGGGAAGAAGTTTTCATAGAAGAAGGTAAACTCAAGAAATAGGCTTTCTCCATAACAGATATGGAATAGTCTATATTTTATATGTAGGCGCGGATTTGGCCGTACGTCAAACCATTGCGTGCAGCTGAAACTGCGCCTACTTTGTTTCATCCAAGAAATACAACAAACAACATTATGCTAAAAACAATCAATACCAAACTATTAAACATGTCCGACCGTACCATGGCATGGCTCTTTACCCTCCCCACTATTATATTATTGCTGTTTATCAATATTTATCCTCTCATATGGACGGTCTATCTATCTTTCACGAACTATAAGGCCAATAGACGCGGTGTTGAAATTGCGTGGGTTGGATTGAAGTGGTACGAAAAAATATTAACGAACGAAGATGTATGGCTTAATTTGCAAGCCACAGCACATTTTTTATTCTGGACCATTTTTTTTCAAGCACTCCTCGGTCTCACTTTGGCACTGTTATTGAACAAGAAATTTAAAGGTCATGAAGTATTGACGACAATCGTTGTTTTGCCCATGATGCTTTCCCCGGCAGTGGTGGGGGTTTTTTGGAAATACATTTACCAGCCTCAGGCAGGCCTCTTCAATCATATTGTTAATGCCATTTACAATTTCGGTGAATTTACGATGATCGGAGATGTCTCCCTGGCCCCCTGGAGTATCATCATTGTTGATACATGGATGTGGACACCGTTTGTCATGCTCATGTGTCTGGCAGGTCTAAGATCCATCCCTGACTATCTTTACGAAGCCGCGGAAGTTGACCGGGCCAGTAAATGGCAGCAATTTTTACATATTACGCTCCCTTCCGTACTGCCGTTTTTAATGCTGGCGGTATTGCTCAGAGGCATAGAGAATTTCAAAATGTTTGATCTGGTCAATGAACTGACAGGCGGCGGACCCGGATCCATTACGGAGCTGGCTTCCATACACCTTAAAAGAGCGGCCTTTGAAAAGTGGAGAACCGGCTATAGCTCTGCTTTTGCAGTCATCCTTTTTGTGACGGTACTGGGAGCAGGAAATATCTACGTGAAGCTTCTAAATAAACTCAAAGAGAAATAACACCACCATGTCAGCATCTCGAGATACAACCAGATCCCCATTGGAACCCTCTGCAACCAGCCGGAGAATTGCTGCCCTTTTAATTATACTTTATGCATCCATAGCATTCATACCGATGGTATTGATTGTATCAACCGCCTTTAAGAGCGTTACCGATGCCATTTCATATCCGCCAAAGATCATTTCCGATCCGTCGCTGGAAGGGTTCGTCAATCTGTTCACTCAGAGAACCCGGCAATCGGCCGAGTATCTGGAAACATTGCCTCCTCCCGAAACGTGGTATGAAGAAATTGTCCGCAAAAGACAGATGGTCATCGCCGGGCCTTCCCGATTTATTCAGCGGTTCGTCAATTCCATCATTATCGGTTTCGGCGCTACATTTTTTTCGGTGTTTTTCGGGACCATTGCGGCATATGCTTTTTCCAGGTTTCGAATACCCCTGAAAGACGACCTTCTATTTTTTGTCCTGTCAACACGCATGTTCCCTCCCATCGCAGCAGCAGTTCCGATCTTTTTAATGTACAGGAAACTTGGATTAAGCGATTCACACTTGGGGATGATTATGCTCTATACCGTTGTGAATCTGAGCCTGTCGGTATGGTTACTAAAGGGTTTCATAGACGAAATCCCAAGGGAATATGAGGACGCGGCCATGGTGGACGGTTACTCAAGGATGAGCGCCTTTTTTAAAATAATTTTACCCCAGGCGGCTACCGGTATTGCAGCCACTGCCATTTTCTGTTTAATTTTCGCTTGGAATGAATATGCCTTCGCCATTCTGCTGACGTTTCGGGAGGCACAGACGCTGCCCCCTTTCATCCCGACCATCATCGGGGAGGGTGGCCTGGATTGGCCCGCCATCTCAGCGGCCACCATGATATTTTTGCTGCCGGTGGTCGTATTTACGATTATATTGAGGAAACATTTGTTAAGAGGCATCACATTTGGAGCTGTTAAACGATGAAAACTACAAAGGGCCGCAGATTTAATATACTGGGCAGGAATTCACTGGAAAATATTGCATCATCCATTATCGGTTTAGGGATTTTCATGTTCATGCAACCATTTTCTTTGTTGGTATACTCCCATTCTTTCAAATTCATCTTGTTTGGCACCATTGCATTCATTGTGGTGAGTCACTTTCCGGAATAAGACGGGGAACCATGGCTGAGATTGAAATACAGGATTTAAAAAAACAGTTTGGTGATTTCGTAGCCGTAACCAACTCCAATCTCACCATCAGGGATGGGGACTTTTTCGTGCTGCTCGGACCTTCCGGATGTGGGAAAACAACCACCTTGAGAATGATCGCGGGCTTGGAGTTTCCAACCCATGGAAAAATATTTTTAGACACGGAAGACATCACTTTTTTGCGCGCGTCTCAGAGAAACATCGCATTTGTATTTCAAATGTTTGCGCTGTATCCGCACATGAATGTGGAAAAAAACATTGGGTTCCCTTTGAAAACCCAAGGGACCAGAAGATCCGAAATCAGGAAAAGAGTTCTAGAGGTCGCCGAATTACTGCATCTTGACAATGTATTGAAATCAAAGGTTTCAGCTTTGTCGGGCGGAGACAAACAAAGAGTTGCCTTAGGAAGGGCCATTATCCGGAGACCCAAAGCGTTTCTCATGGATGAACCGCTCGGAAGCCTGGATGCCGAATTCAGGGAATTGATGTCTTATGAACTCAAGAAAATGCATAATGATATCGACGCAACAACTGTTTACGTCACACACGACCAGAATGAAGCCATGGCCATGGGGGATCGAATCGGTATTATGGATAAGGGTGTCATGCTCCAGGCGGATGACCCGTTAACCATCTACAATAAGCCGCGGGCAAAATTCGTGGGAAGTTTTATCGGAAGCCCTGCAATGAATTTCGTTGATGTAAACGCCTTTGTGCAAAAGGGGAGTACATCCGTGAAAATAAACGGTTCACAACTAGCCGTTCCCCAATGTCATGAAAGCAGCAATATTGATTTTAACTATCTGGGCATAAGACCTGAAAACATCAGAATTGTAGACGATGGTAACATTAAGGGCGCCGTATATGGTGTTGAGTACCTTGGCGCTAACAAAATTATAACCGTTGACACCGAATTTGGAAGGATTAAAGCGAGAACACCAAGCGTCATTAATGCAAAAATTGGCGACCATGTGGGTTTGGAATTTGATGCCAACAGCATTATCATTTTTAACGGCGATGACGAAACAGCAATCA
Source organism: Desulfobacteraceae bacterium (assembly GCA_016844935.1). GTDB lineage: Bacteria > Desulfobacterota > DSM-4660 > Desulfatiglandales > Desulfatiglandaceae > NaphS2. Next base: position 4,149 of record JAERTK010000071.1, read on the forward strand.
AAAGCCAATTCATGAATTGAAATAAATAAATGTCTGAAGTCAGAGTAGAAAACATATCCAAAGCATTTCAGGAAACAAAGGCCGTTTCCAACCTTTCTTTTACGGTCAAGGACGGCGAATTTATTGTTTTGCTGGGCCCCACCGGCGCGGGGAAAACAACAACCTTACGGTTAATCGCTGGTTTGGAACAAACCGATGAGGGCCGGATTTTTATTGGAAATGAAGACGTGACCCAATTCCAGCCAGCCCAGAGAGATGTTGCCTTTGTCTTTCAGCAATACTCCCTTTACCCGAACTATACAGTTTACAATAATCTGGCGTTCCCTCTCAGATCACCCTTAAGGTCTTTAAGTAAAAAACAAATTGACAAAACCGTTCGTGATATTGCAAAGACCCTCCACATTGAAGACAAATTATCCAACAAAGCAACACATCTTTCCGGCGGGGAAATGCAGCGCGTCGCCATAGGAAGAGCCCTGGTCAGAAAACCCAATATTTTCTTGATGGACGAGCCTCTATCTTCACTTGATGCCAAATTACGGGAAGAATTGAGGCTGGAATTAAAGAATATTCAGGTTCAACTCGGCGCAACCCTGCTGTTTGTTACCCACGATCATGTTGAAGCCACCACCATGGCCGATAGAATCGGCATCATAAACGAAGGTACGCTGATACAAATTGACCCACCGGAAAAAATATATAACGATCCCAACTCCATCTATGTTGCCACAAAACTGGGTTCACCCAAAATAAATGTGCTCCCATCCCGGTTACTCAATCTGCAACTTCCCCCAAAGGTCAAATACGCCGCTTTTCGTCCTGAAAGCGTCGTCGTTGATCACAAGGGGACGTTGGATGTACATATCGAAACCATACAGAATCTCGGGGTCGAAGAAATTGTTTCAATGAGTCTTATGGGCGAAACGATACGGGGGGTCGTTAAACCGGGCTCCATTTCAAGATCCAATGGGGATGTAAGAATTGCTGTCAGGGAAGAGGATATGCTGTTTTTTGATGAACAATCACAAAGGGTGTATTTATGAACAGCGAAATGATCATACAAATCATAAAGGAAGTGCAAAAAGCCTATGAAGCCAACGCCTCTGAAATTGAAAAATTGGATCAGGCTATCGGGGATGGCGATCATGTGATTAATATGAGAAGGGGCATGAAAGCAATTCTCGAAATTGAAGAAGAATTGGGTTCCCTAAAACCAGGGGAAACTCTAAATAAGATCGCCATGACATTACTGTCGTCCATCGGTGGTGCGGCCGGTCCATTATTTGCGAGCATGTTTATGGGCATGGCCAAAGTTCCGGGTTCTGATCATATGGATGACAGCAAAACGGTTGCAAAAATGTTTTCTTCCGGGGTCGAATTAGTAAAACAAAGGGGGAAAGCGGATGTAGGGGATAAAACCATGATGGATGTCCTGATACCCGTCTCTACCCTTTTTAGCGACCTGGTTGAAAGGAGCGATCTGTCGAAAGATGAGATGTTGCGGCAATTGATGGCTGAGGCTGAGCGCGGCATGCTCTCCACTAAGGATATCGCAGCAACCAAAGGGAGAGCTTCCTATCTGGGAGAGAGGGCAAAAGGACATATCGATCCGGGCGCCAAATCCTGTCAGCTGATTATTTTTACGATTTGCGATTACCTCATGAATCAGGAGAAAATCAGATGAAAAAAATCATCAATGATGTGGAAGATGTTTTAACCGAAAGTTTAAACGGTTTTGCTTTATCACATAGCGATATTCTAAAAGTAAACCTGAACCCCAATTTCATCACGAGGGCCAAGAAATCCAAAGCGGGCAAAGTCTCCTTGATATCCGGAGGAGGATCCGGCCACGAACCCCTTCACGGCGGTTTCGTTGGCTTTGGCATGCTGGATGCGGCCTGTCCCGGGCAGATTTTCACCTCCCCCACTCCCGATCAGATGATTGCGGCTTCAGAAGCAGTTGATAATGGTGGCGGAATTTTGTTTATCGTCAAGAATTATTCCGGCGATCTCATGAACTTTGAAATGGCCTCTGAAATGCTCGGCATGGAAAACATGACCGTGCTTGTAAACGATGATGTGGCCGTGGAAGACTCAACCTATACGACGGGAAGAAGGGGTGTTGCCGGGACAATGATCGTTGAAAAAGTCATAGGCAGTGCCGCTGAAGCCGGTGCATCCCTCGCCCAATGTAAGGAATTGGGAGATCATACCAACAAAATGATCGCCTCCATGGGAATTGCCTTTACAAGCTGCACCGTGCCCGCCGCAGGTAAACCGACATTTGAAATCGCCCATGATGAAATGGAAATCGGTGTGGGCATTCACGGAGAACCCGGCCGGAAAAGGGAGAAAGCCAAACGAGCGGACGAAATTGCCCGCGACCTGGTAGACACCATTTTGGAAGATCTCAAACCTGATAATAATGCTGAAGTTCTATTACACATCAACGGTTTTGGCGGAACCCCTTTAATGGAGCTGTATTTGCTTTTCAACAGCGCCGCGAACGAGTTGGAAAAATATAAGGTGAAAATCGGTCGTTCCCTTGTGGGCAATTATACCACTTCGCTGGAGATGGCAGGCGCATCCATAACCATCTGTACACTTGATGATACAATCCTCAAGCACTGGGACAGCCCCGTGCATACCGCCGCATTACGATGGGGTATGTGATAGCGGGAGTTTCATGCGTAATTCCGAGGCCCTTAAATAAAGAGGGAAAAGTAATGAGGATGGCAAAAGCTCATACACCGGCCTAAAATGGCAACGGGTATGGGTTTTTTTTTGAGCCCTTTAAAAGAGATTGCGCTAAAAAATGAATACCAGGGACACAGACGGGAAAACCATTGAGACAAAACGCCAAGACCTGGAACGATCGCTTCAGCAAATGGGCCGGGTACTGGTGGCGTTCTCAGGCGGTGTGGACAGCACGCTCCTTTTGAAAGTATGCACTGATGTGCTTGGGGACGATGTGCTGGCCGTGACGGCCGTTTCCGAAACCACCGCAGGCCACGAACGTGAAGATGCCGTGCAATTGGCCCTCGATCTGGGCGCAGCCCATCTTCAGGTGAAAAGCCACGAAATGGAACTGTCCGAGTTCATAGCCAATCCCTCGCACAAATGTTACGTATGCAAGAAAAGCCGGTTCGGCCAATTGGTGGCTCTGGCCCATCAAAAGGGATTTTCATGGGTTGCGGACGGGACGAATGCAGACGATCACCGGGATTTTCGGCCCGGCAGCCGTGCCACGCGTGAATTGAAAGTTCGGAGCCCGCTCATGGAAGCCGGGTTCACCAAATCCGAGATCCGCCGGCTGTCGAAACAACTGGGACTGCCCACCTGGGATAAACCATCCGCAGCCTGCCTCGCGTCTCGAATCCCATACGGCACACCCCTTACCACCCGCAGACTCAGACAGGTCGACGAGGGTGAGCATTTTTTGCGCGATTTGGGGGTCGTTGGCCAGGTGCGGGTCAGACATCACGGCGACGTGGCACGCCTGGAATTCGATGCCCGGGACATTGTCAAGTTCGCTAGGGAAAACATGCGAGACCGGATAGTTCAATATTTCAAATCGCTGGGATTCAAGCATACCACCCTGGACATGGAAGGGTATTCCATGGGTAGCCTCAACAGGGCACTTACGCCTGAACAGAAAGGTTAAGCAATATGGACAACCAACATCTGAAGCATCTCTTAAGCCAGGTTCAGAGCGGCGAAATGGGGCTCCATACGGCCTTGCAGCGGTTAAAAAAACTGCCATTTGAAGATCTCGGCTATGCAAAAGTTGATTTTCACCGGCACATGCGTGCCGGTGTTCCTGAAGTTATCTACTGTGAAGGTAAGAGTCTTGAACACCTCCGGGGAATTTCGGAAAAGCTTGCTCAGCACCATAGCAATATCCTGGCAACCCGGGCGGACCGGAAGGCTTTCGAGGGAATTCAAGAAGTGGTTGCGGACAGTGAATATCACGAAACGGCCCGGATTGTGGTTATCAAACCGAGACCGGTTGAACAGGTCGGCAACATTGCCATGGTGTGTGCCGGCACCTCCGACATCCCCGTGATTGAAGAGGCGGCCATTACAGCGGAGGTTCTGGGCAACCACGTCAAACGATTGTATGACTGTGGGGTCGCTGGAATCCATCGCTTGCTGAATTCCTGTGAAGATTTATTCAAGGCCAATGTGGCGGTGGTGGCAGCCGGCATGGAAGGCGCCCTTGCCAGTGTGGTGGGCGGACTGGTTTCATGCCCGGTCATTGCGGTGCCCACAAGTATCGGTTACGGGGCCAGTTTCGGCGGCGTTGCCGCCCTGCTCAGCATGCTCAACAGTTGTGCCTCAGGCGTTTCCGTCGTGAACATCGACAATGGTTTCGGCGCCGGATATCAGGCCAATCTCATCAATAAACTGGCCGTTGGAAAGGATACCCATCAATGAAAATTGCCTATTTTGACTGTTTCTCAGGCGCCAGCGGAGATATGATCCTTGGTGCACTGATGGATGCGGGTCTTTCCCTTGAAACGCTTAAAGCGGAGTTGGCCAAGCTTAAGCTGACCCATTATGACCTCAACGTAGAAAAGATTGCTAAAAAGGGTATCGCCGGAAGTCAAGCCATTGTTATTGTGGAAGAGTACCATCATCACCATCACCGGCACCTGGCTGATGTTAGAGCAATTATTGAAAACAGCGATCTTGAAAACAGCATTAAAGAAAAAAGCATTGACATCTTCACCTGTTTGGCCGAGGCTGAGGCTAAAGTCCATGAGACGACCGTAGACCATATTCATTTCCATGAGGTGGGCGCCATGGACGCCATCATCGACGTGGTGGGATCGGTGGCAGGACTGGCTGCCTTGGGGATCGAAAAAATAGTTTGTTCAGCCCTGCATGTGGGTGCCGGAACAGTGGAATGTGCTCACGGCACACTGCCGGTACCCGCTCCGGCCACCGTGGCGTTGATCCAGGGAAAACCCATTTACTCAACGGGTGTGGTGGGCGAGCTCCTGACGCCCACCGGAGCGGCCATATTGACCACGTTGGCATCAGAATTCGGGCCAATGCCGGCCATGACCCTGGAAACAACAGGTTATGGCGCCGGCAACGCCGATATTTCCATTCCGAACTTGTTACGGATCACCATCGGAGAATCTGCAGAAGAGATAAAAGGGATCGAAACTGAACGTGTGGCCGTTATGGAAACCAGCATTGACGACATGAACCCCCAGATTTATGGCTATCTCATGGAGAAGATGCTTCAAATGGGCGTTATGGATGTTTTTTTGGTGCCCCTTCACATGAAGAAGAACCGGCCAGGTGTGCTGCTGACGGTGCTTTGCAAAATGGAGATGATGGATCAAATAACCGCCTTTCTCCTTACTGAAACCACGACCATCGGACTGAGATGGCGAATCGACCAGCGAATGAAGGCCCACAGAGAGATCCGGACGGCGAAAACCGCCTATGGGAACATGAGTTTCAAGGTAGCGAAGATCGGGGACCGAACGGTCAATGTAACACCGGAATATGAGGATTGTAAACGTGTGGCCATGAAAAAAAACATACCGCTAATAAATGTTCTGGATGCCGCTCGATCGGTGGCGACAAAAATGGTTTGAGCCAATTGGTGGAGCATAAATAAAAACCCACTTTTAAAAAGAAGGAGGAAAAGATTATGGACAAAATTGTTCGAATCGACATGGGCGCAGAGGGAGGGCCCAAGGTGAGCACCGGGCCTCTGGGAGACTATGCGGGTTTTGGCGGCCGTGGGATGACATCGGCCATCGTTTCAAAGGAAGTTCCCCCGCTGTGTCATCCGCTGGGCGCCAAAAACAAGTTGGTCATTGCTCCGGGATTGCTGAGTGGATCTGTTGCGGCCATGTCAGGACGAATTTCCGTGGGGTGCAAGAGCCCGCTGACCGGTGGTATCAAAGAATCCAATTCGGGTGGTCAGCCGTCACAGATGCTGGGCCGGCTGGGTTATGCCGCCATCGTGCTTGAGGGAAAACCAAAGGACGACACACTTTACAAAGTTTTCATCAATTCCGATGGCGTTCAGATTACTCCGGATAACAGTCTAAAGATGCTCGGCAATTACGATCTGGTTGCCAAAATGAATGCGGCATACGGTGACAAGATCGCCTGCATCTCCATCGGACAGGCCGGCGAACAGAAGCTGTCCGGGGCATCCATTGCCTTTACGGACATGGAACAGCGGCCCACACGACACGCCGGTCGGGGGGGTGTCGGAGCCGTGATGGGCGCCAAGGGCGTTAAGGTCATTGTAGTGGATGACGCCGGTATGTCAAAACGCTCCCCGGGAAACCCGGAAAAATTCAAAGAAGCAAACAAGGCGTTTGTGGCAGGACTGAAAAAACATCCTGTGACCGGTGAAGGACTCCCGGCCTACGGGACCAACGTTTTGACAAACGTGTTGAACGAGGCCGGTGGATATCCCACCCGAAACTTTTCATCCGGCCAGTTTGAAGGTGCTGCCAAGATCAGCGGGGAAGCCCAGGCAGAAATGGAAAACGCCAGGGGCGGTGAAGGGTCCGCCACCCACGGTTGCCACAAGGGGTGTGTTATCCGCTGTTCAGGGACCTTTTACGACAAGAATGGAAATTTTTTGAGCAAACAGGTGGAGTATGAAACCGTCTGGTCCCATGGCGGGAACTGCGGCATCGACGACCTGGACGCCATCGCGCAGTTGGACCGACTGGACGATGACTTCGGGGTGGATACCATTGAAATGGGTGCCACCATCGGCGTGGCCATGGAAGGGGGGCTGGCGAACTTCGGTGATGCCGCGGCAGCCATCAACCTGGTCAAGGAAGTGGGCCAGGGAACACCTTTAGGGAAGATATTGGGCAGTGGTGCGGCTGTCACCGGACAGGTTCTCGGCGTGGAACGGGTACCGGTGGTCAAGAAACAGGCGCTCCCGGCCTATGATCCCAGAGCGGTTCAGGGGATCGGTGTGACCTATGCCACCACCACCCAGGGCGCGGATCATACCGCCGGATATGCTGTGGCCACCAATATCCTCGGAGTGGGCGGCAGTGTGGATGCCTTGAAGCCCGAAGGGCAGGTGGAATTGTCCCGGAACCTGCAAATCGCAACAGCCGCCATTGACGCCACGGGCATGTGCCTGTTTATCGCCTTTGCGATTCTGGACCAACCAGACACTTTTCAGTCCCTGGTCGATGTGGTCGGTGGCTTTCTTGGTGCGGACATGACAGCGGATGACGTTACGGAACTCGGCAAAAACATCCTCAAGATGGAAAGGGATTTCAACGAACGCGCCGGTTTTACCAACAAAGACGACCGGTTGCCCCAGTTTTTTAAAGATGAGCCACTACCCCCTCACAACGTGACCTTCGGGGTAACGGACGAGGATCTGGATCAGGTCTTTAACTTTTAATTTTCATCAGCACAGTGGTTAAACGGGGGGAGGCCTTGAACGGTCCCCCCCATTTTTTCCGAACACCATCATTCTCCTTTGCGCAATGCCGGACACTATCGAAATAAGACTGTTTGCCTCTTTGAAAAAGTACCTGCCGCCTGACGCAGCATCCCGTTACCCAGTTGAACCGGGCACGCCTTTATCCGCCTTGTTTGACCAACTAAATATCCCGAAAGACGAGGTGAAGCTCATTTTTATCGACGGTGTGAAAGAAGATGCAAATACCCTTCTCTACGGCGGCGAAAGGGTTGGTCTTTTCCCGCCCATAGGCGGCGGTTAAACCGAAAACAGCCAAATGCGCTCATCTTCTATGGGATTGGATTCCGGTTCGCCGGGGGAGTACGACCATGATAAAAGCAGGTTTGACCTTGGAAGTCTTGTTTGACACGATGGACTCGGGTGTCGTGGCGTTTTCGTCCATTTTGCAGGCAGGTTTCAAAGTCAAAGCCCACATCGGTGTCAGCATCAGGGATCTGCTCTTTAACCAGTTTGACGTGGATGCTGATTATGTGAAAGATCGAATCCGCACCGCCTTCCTAAACGGAAAGCCGGTTGACGACTTTTCGACGGCTATGGTCGAAAACAACGCCACGCTAGCGCTTTCAGCTGCCATGCCGGGACTGGTCGGCGCGACCTTTCGAAAAGGTGGATACCTTGCTGCCTTTCGCGGCACAATCACCCATCAGCGGACAGACACGAACGTCGAGGATCGCATGGGAGTGGTGACCATCAAATTGTTCAATGTCCTGGCCAAAGAAATCGGCATAACCTTTCTCAAGCGGGGTGTTATTGTCGATTCGAATACTGCCAGGTGGTTTTTTTCCGATCCACCGGATGCATTCCAAAGGGACTGCAAAGGCATCCTGGCAGATGGACAGAATATTCATGCAGACCGTCTACCTCAAATGATTGCAGCGGGCGCGGAGAGTCCGGTCGCGCTTCGGCTGATGACATCCTAAATCATATTTATTTCATACACCCATATCCCTTCCTAAAAATACCATAAGAGATTCATTTAAACCATTGACATCACAAGTAATATCTCTGGATTTTATCCCGATGGTTTTCATAAGAGCGCCTGAGGTCCTGTACCTTCGGATCTTTCGACACCATGGCCGGTGCAATATCCCAGAAACTGTTCTTGGTGCCAATGGACATTTCGTGAGGATCCACTTGGATTACGACGACGGAAGGGCCGTCCTCTTTCTTGGCTCGTTCGAGGGAAAGGCTCAGTTCTTCCCCGGTCGATGCCTTGTGGACTTTGGCACCGAGGCTTTCCGCATGCTTTGCAAAATCGATGGGGAGAAATTCACCTTTCTTTTCCCCTTCTCCCTGCCGTTTACGGAATTCCACGTCGGAATCGGTTCCGGTGGTCATCACCTGTAATGCCCGGATAATCTGGTACCCGTGATTGACGAACAAACAGACCGTCATATTGATCCCTTCGCGGGCAGCCACAATCAAATCGCTGGGATTCATCAGGTAGGTGCCATCTCCAATGCATACAAAAACATTTTTTTCACCCGCCATGGAAAGACCGATACCCGAGGGAATTTCGTAGGTCATACAGGAGTAGCCGAAATCCAGGTGGCATTTTTTGTCCCCCCGGGTATCCCAAAGTTTGTGCACATCTCCGGGCAGGCTGCCCGCCACCGCCACCACATAAGCGTTTTCAGGGATTGTATCGTTTATGATTTTGAGGGCCTGGGCCTGGGTCATGGGTTCCCCGTCTTTGACAATCAGGGTCGGTGAAGCCAGATCGTGCCATTCCTTTTTGACCTTTTGGGTTGTCTTGACCCACTCCTCATGGGGCTTGATCCCCATCTCTTCAGCCGCCGCGGCCAGTTTCGAAATCCCTTCCCTGGCATCCGCCAGAATCGGTTCGGCAGCAAATTTGAATGCGTCCTTACCCAGAATATTGATGGCGGCAAATCGGACATCCGGGTTCTGGAAAGCCGTCTGAGCGCAGGTTGAAACATCCAGCATACGCGTCCCGATAGCAATCACCAGATCCGCGTGTTCCGCCAGGTGGTTGGCCGCAAAATTACCGGCCACCCCCAACCCGCCGGCCGCCATGGGCAGTGCGTCGCCCATGGTGCTCCGCCCCGCAATGGTTTCCACCACGGGGATACCGAAAGTCTCCGCAAAATCGCGCAAAGCGACCTCCGCTTCGGAATAATACACCCCTCCCCCGCTGATGATCAGCGGTTTTTTCGCATCTCTGAGTAACTGGGCGACCCGGGCCACCTGTGAATCCGCGGGGGGCCGCCGATCCACGTGCCAGACACGCTTTTCAAACAGCTTTACGGGAAAATCGCCGGCTTCGCTCTGGACCCCCTGGCACAGTGAGACGGTTACCGCGCCGGCTTCATCAGGGCTTGTGAGGACACGCGCAGCTTCCATGAGCGAGGCCGTAAGCTGCTCGGGGCGCACGATTTTATCGAAGAAAACGCTGACCGGCCGCAACCCATCTGCAATGCTGAAGTCATATTCGATTGTATGTTCAAGCTGCTGCATGACGATTCCCTGACGCCGTGTACCATAATGATCAGACGGCAAAAGCAGGACGGGAACCTTGGTGATGGTGGCACCTGCTGCGCCGGTGTACATGTTGGCTGTCCCGGGCCCGATGGAGGCCGTACACGCCATGGTCGAAAGCCGTCTCTTGGCACGGGCAAAGCCTACGGCCATATGCACCATGCTCTGCTCGTGAAAAGGCTGGTGAAATTCTATCTCCCCGCCGCATTCCAAAAGACCCTGCCCCAAACCCGACAAATTGCCGTGACCATAAATGCCACAGGCTTTGGGAATCAACCGTTGTTCCACACCATCACGCTCGCTCCATTGATTTTGCAGGAATAAAGCCACTGCTTGACCAACGGTAAGCCGTATTGTTTTTTCCATGGGTCCCCCTTTTAACTTTCGAGATAAACTGAAATCGCTACCTTGCTATGGTCCAACCGGGGTGTAATTAACTGATGCCGCTCAGTTTTTTTGTTGCATATAAAACCACAGCATTTTATATTTGGCAACTCAATTATCTTTTTTTGTTCGCAAGTTTGTTCAAAGGCATGAGCCGGTTTCAAATTGGGATTGGCTCGCAAGGGAGGTAAAGATGAAGATTGGTTTCAACATGTTTCTGTGGACGGGACACGTCACCGAAGAGCACCAACCGATTATGGCCGCCCTGAAAAAACAAGGGTACGACGGGGTTCAAATTCCCGTCCTGGAAGGGGACGTATCCCATTTTGGGGCGCTTAAAAAAATGCTGAGCGACCTGGAACTTGAATGCACGGCCCTTTCCATCATTCCGGAAGTTGAGATGAACCCCATATCCGAAGATCCCCAATACCGTCAGAAGGGACTGGACTATATGAAATGGGCACTGGACTGCACTGCTGAGCTGGGCGCGGATCAATTGTGCGGCCCACTCCACCAGCCCCTTGGGCATTTCAGCGGGTCCGGACCCACCGATGCGGAAATCAACCGGGGTATCGAATTTCACCAACAAGTGGGGGACTACGCCCAGGCTGCGGGGGTCACTGTTTGCCTGGAAGCCATCAATCGCTTTGAATGCTATTTCGCCAACACCATGGCCGACCTTTGCACCCATCTGGGACGGGTTGACCACCCGGCCATAACCGGCATGTATGACACGTTCCATGCCAATCTTGAAGAAAAACATGTGACCGACTGCATTAGACCGGCAGCCCAATGGATCAGTCATGTTCATATTTCCGAAAATGACAGAGGCACCCCCGGGAAAGGGCATATTGACTGGACCGCGGTCTTTCGTGAGTTGAAATCCATCGGCTACGACGGGTGGTTCACCATCGAAGCCTTCAGCCGGGCCCTGCCGCAACTGGCTGCCGCCACCTGCATCTGGAGAGATTTATCCCCATCCCTGGATGAAGTCTGGAAAGAAGGCTTCACCCTGATTCGCAATGGGTGGGACGTGGCCTAGTGTCCATCCACAAATGGCCAATTTACCCGATTTCTGTGTCAGGCTCGAATTATAATCCTCGAAATACTATAATGTATTCCTGTGGTTATAATTTTCGCCTTCCTTGAACTCGAACAAATTTTCTCATTTGTGGACGGACACAACCTAGCAATTAAAAAAAGAAAACCCCTATCCTTTCCCAGGGAAAGGATAGGGGTTCCACACCGTTCAAGGCAAAATCTTCAATCCCTTTTATTCGGTTGAAAAAGCGTCATCAAACCCGCGACCGGAAGGCGGAAAATCCGTCTCTTTCACAAAATTAACCGACTCCTGGGCCCCGGCTTCACGATCCATTGCAGCATCTTCCCACTCCACCGACAGGGGGCCGTCATAGGCTATTTCATTCAGTGCCCGAATAATCTCTTCAAAATCGACCTCACCTCTTCCGAGAGACCGAAAATCCCACCCGCGACCCGGCTGCCCAAAGTCCAAATAACTACCCAAGATACCGGAGGTGCCATCAAGGGTCACCTGCGCATCCTTCATGTGGACATGGTAGATACGATCGGGGAAAGCTCGAATGAATTTTACGGGATCTATCCCCTGCCACAACAGATGACTCGGGTCAAAATTGAAGCCGAAAGCTTCTCTCCGTCCGATGGCTTCAAGAGCGCGCTCAGCGGTCATAATGTCAAAGGCGATCTCGGTGGGGTGGACTTCCAGGGCAAATTTGACCCCGTTTTCATCAAAGACATCGAGGATGGGATGCCACATATCACTAAAATATTTAAACCCGTCTTCAATCTGGTTTTCGCCGACCGGTGGAAAAGAATAGAGAAGATGCCATATGGATGATCCCGTGAACCCGTTTACGACTTTTAAACCCATGTTTTTTGCCGCAATGGCAGTCTGCTTCATGGTTTCCACAGCCCAAGCCCTCTTCTTCTCCGCATCGCCGGCACACGCATTGGGGGCGAAGGCATCGGATCTTTCGTCGTTGTTAAGATCGCACACCAGCTGTCCGGCAAGATGATGGGAAACAGCGTAAACATTCAGATTGTTTTCTTCAAGAATCCTTTTTTGATTCTCACAGTAGGCAGTATCTGAAGCACCTTGTGCGGGATCAAAATGATCGCCCCAGCAGGCCAATTCAAGTCCGTCATATCCCCACCTGCTGGCTTTTTCAGCCAATTCCGTCAGTGGTAGGTCCGCCCACTGGCCGGTGAACAAGGTTACGGGTCTCGCCATGATGATACCTCCTTTTCCATTGAGTAATAAATCATTGATAGCGTTTCATCGCATACCATTTCTGGTCGCTTTTGCTGCTTTCAACGGCTGATTCGATGAAGGCCATTCCCCTGGCCCCGTCCACAACGGTGGCAAAATCCGATTCCAGCGCTGTGGGCTCGTTACCGAGCATTCTCGCCCGGATGGTATCGGTGGCATTGCCATAGATATTGGCAAAGGCCTCAATAAAGGCCTCCGGGTGCCCGGGCGGAAGGCGGGTCGCTCTTTGGGCCGCCTCACACAAATAACCGTTCCCCCTCCTGTACAACTGCGCGGGGCCATCGTTGGTCCTGTACCAGAGATCATTAGGGTCCTCCTGATGCCATTCAAGAGCTCCTTCGGTTCCGTATACACGAATCCTCAAATTGTTTTCATCCCCCGCAGAAAACTGGGATGCATACAGAATTCCGCAGGCGTCATTTTCAAGGTGCAGCAATATATTTCCGTCGTTGTCGAGGGGACGACCCAGAATGCTTTTCAAATCCGCGCACATCTCTTTTATCTCAAGACCCGTTATATAGTGGGCCAGGTTCTCACAGTGGGAACCTATGTCGCCCATGCAATTGGAAACGCCCGACCGCTCGGGATCCGTTCTCCAGGAGGCCTGCTTCTGATCTTCCGCTTCCAGAGGCGTCAGCAGCCACCCCTGGGGGTACTCAACAACAAACTTAAGAACATCTCCGATATCGCCGTTCTTAACCATATGACGCGCCTGTTTCACCATTGGGTACCCGATATAATTGTGGGTCAGGGCAAAAACAATTCCGAATTTATGGACAATTTGAACCAGCTCTTTTGCCTGAGCCAGCGAATAGGTCATGGGTTTATCACAGATAATGTGAATCCCCGCCTCGGCAAAAGCCTTTGCCACGGGAAAGTGCATGTGATTTGGGGTGACGATTGACACAAAATCGATCTTTTCTCCTTCGGGTAATCTGGATTCCTCTTCCAGCATCTCCTGCCATGTGCCGTATGATCTTTCCTCTGGAAGCAACAGCGTACGGGCAGACGCCTTTGCTTTTTCAGGACTGGAAGAGAGGGCACCGGCAACAAATTCAATACGTCCGTCCATAAGGGCGGCGCTTCGATGCACACTGCCAATAAACGCATCGTTTCCACCGCCTACCATACCCATTCTCAGTTTTCGGTTGAACCCCATAGCTTCTCCTTTAATTGCATATAATGTTGATAAATACCCGAATATTGGAAAACATGGGTCTTCTCGGGCAGGACCCGCTCGTCCTCATCCAACGAAATGAACTCATCCGTAAGTTCTTTTAGAGAAACTCCACCCTCCTTTACGCCGAGATAACACCACATGGCTTGGAGGGCTGCACCCATTGCTCCCGCCTCGTCGGATTTCGGTCGGACTACGGGGAGATCAAATATATCAGCCACCATCTGACGCCAGAGCCGGCTTTTGGCGCCACCCCCCGTAAGACGGATTTCGGCGGGTTCGATTCCCTGGGCGATCAGCACATCAAGGCCATAGCGCAACCCCAGGGTTGCACCCTCCATGGAAGCGCGACAAAGGTTTTCAGGGGTGTAGTTTGTGCTCGTGAGCCCAAAAAACGAGGCCTTGGCATTCGGTAACGGGGGAGTCCTCTCCCCGTTAAAATAGGGGAGCAAAATAATGCCTTCGGATCCTATGGGCGTATTGGAGGCCTTTTCATTCAGTTCTTTCAGGCCAAGACCGAGCAACGCCCTTGTAAGTTCGGTGGCAACCGTTACGTTCATGGTACATACCAGCGGCAGCCATCCACCGCTGCTGGAACAGAAGGCGGCCAACTCCCCGTTCGGGTCAACAACCGGATGGTCCGTGAAGGCATAAATGGTGCCCGAGGTACCGAGACTCATGGTAATGATGCCGGGGCTGACGTTCCCTGTTCCGATGGCCGCCATCATGTTATCCCCCCCTCCGGATGAAACAAGAACATCGGGCGGGAGCTGGAAACGTTCTGCAATGTGGGGTCTAATGGTCCCCACCGGAGCTTCGGACGGTATCAATTCAGGCAGGCAACTTTCCAATTTTCCGGAATCATCCATGGCTTCAAGGATCGCTTTGGACCATGACCTTGTTCTCACATCAAAGTAAGCCGTGCCGGAAGCGTCACCAAATTCTGTTTTTTTTTCTCCGGTAAGCCAGTAGTTGATGTAATCGTGGGGAAGCAGGATTGTTTTAAGGCGATCATAATTCTCCGGTTCGTTCTGTTTCATCCAGAGGATTTTAGAAGCGGTAAACCCGGCAGCCATTGAATTTCCCACAAACGCAATGACCTTGTCATGGCCTCCGACCTTTGAGGTAATCTCATGGCATTGTGGCGCGGTCTCCGTATCACACCACAATTTTGCAGGGCGAATCACCCCTCCCCGACCGTCAAGGGGCACAAACCCGTGCTGTTGACCGGAGACACCGATGGCACGAACAAGCTCCCTTTTAACACCCTCTCCCCGTAAAACTTCATGAAGCGCATGGGAGCAGGCATCTATCCACCAGTGCGGTTCCTGCTCCCGCCGACCGGCGTTGTTTTCGATGATACGGTGCGAGACGGATGCCCCGGCCATGATTTTTCCCTGCCCGGGACTGAACAAAACGGCTTTTGTTCCCTGAGTGCCGCTATCAATACCTAAGAACAGCTGATCTCCCCGCATACCATATCCTTATGATCTGTTCAGCAATAAGACATGAAAATACTTTCAAGCATCTCCTGGCGGCCGCTCACGCGAACAGGCTCACCTTTTTCCATGATCCATTTCTCAAGAGTTTCAAAAGTCGCATCTCCGCTCATGATCTGTTTTCCCATGCCTTCGGAGTAGCTGGCATAACGCTCTTTTATGAAATTATCCAGGATACCATCCTCCATAATTTGATGAGCCGTCAACAGGCCCCTGGCAAAGGCATCCATACCGCTGATATGGGCGTAGAATAGATCCATGGGATCGAAGGACCCTCTCCGTGGTTTTGCATCAAAGTTGAGCCCCCCCTTTCCGAGGCCGCCCTGGGCCAGAACAACCAACATGGCCCTGGCGCATATGGCCGGATCAGTGGAGAATTGGTCCGTATCCCACCCCAAAAGTGTGTCACCCGCATTTGCGTCGATACTACCCAGTTTTCCGTTCATGGAAGCCAGGGTCAAATCGTGTTCAAAGGAGTGGCCTGCCAGGGTGGCATGATTCGCTTCGATGTTCAATTTGAAATGATCCCACAAGTCGTAAGCGCCGAGAAAGCCTAAAACGGTAGCGGCATCGAAATCGTACTGATGTTTAGTGGGCTCCTTCGGTTTCGGCTCGATGAGAAACTGCCCCTCAAACCCGATCTGCCGGGCATAATCCACCGCCATATGGAAGAACCGGGCCATTTGTTCCTGCTCTCTTTTCATATCCGTATTGAGCAGGGTCTCATACCCTTCCCTGCCGCCCCAAAAGACATAATTTTCGCCACCGAGTTCCCGGGTCGCCGCCATGGCGTTTTTCACCTGGGCTGCTGCATAGGAAAACACGTGGGCATCGGGGTTGGTTGCCGCGCCGTGGGCATATCGGGGATGACTAAAAAGATTTGCGGTTCCCCAAAGGAGTTTGATGCCCGTGTCATCTTGCAGTTGTTTGGCCATTTTGACCATGGCTTCAAGGTTCCTGCAGGATTCGGAAAATGTTTCGCCCTCGGGAGCCAAATCCAGATCATGAAAACAGTAATGGGAAACACCCAGTTTTTGGCAAAATTCGAAAGCGGCCCGCAACGTATTCTCCGCTTGCCCCATGGGTGTTTTTCCCCGATTCCAGGGCCTGTCAAAAGTTCCCGCACCGAAGGGATCGGCGCCCGTACCCTTGAAGGTATGCCAGTAGGCCACAGAAAATCTCAAATGATCTCCCATGGATTTTTTTCCCACCACCCTGTTCGGTTCATAGTACTTGAAAGCCAGTGGGTTTTTTGAGTCTGGCCCTCCATAGGGAATCCCATCTTGAATTTCAGGAAAGAATTCTTTCATTTTTAACTCCTTCGTGCAGTTGAATAAGCGATAGGGACTTGCTTTTCCAAGGGGAAACCGTAGCGAAATTCGCCATGTGGGTCAAGGGAAAAG
>JAERTK010000072.1 GCA_016844935.1 Desulfobacteraceae bacterium
GGAATTTGCAGTGAACAGAGGACTTGATGCGGTAGATTTTTTTAGCTCGAGGAGTAATTGCTGTCAATAGAAATTATGAAGGAAAGAGGAAAACAATTCAGGTAAATTAAGAATTTTATGGCCTCGATAAATAATAATGCAATATGCCTTGGAAGAAGGAGATATTCCAATTAAAAATGATCATCAAAAATCTCGACATTGAAACCCATATGGATTAGGCTGTTCCCGATTTATCGGATAGGACGAAAACGTATTGAAACCTTCTATCCCCATCAACGTCCTGGGGAAAAAAGGAGCAAAATCAATAATGCTTGATAAGAAAGATAATCAGGGCCAGACCTGGATCAAAAACCAGGTCATGGACCAGGGATTGTGTACCGGCTGTGCTGCCTGCGTGGGCTTATGCC
The DNA here is from genome assembly GCA_016844935.1 of Desulfobacteraceae bacterium. Classification (GTDB taxonomy): domain Bacteria; phylum Desulfobacterota; class DSM-4660; order Desulfatiglandales; family Desulfatiglandaceae; genus NaphS2. The sequence continues at coordinate 408 of JAERTK010000072.1, forward strand.
CCTACCAGAAATTCTACCGTGACCAAACAGTCATTGTACATGAATGCGACCGTACCTGGGGTCGCTGCTCGGCATACTGTCCCCGAGGACAGGTGGATCTAAACGGTTTGCGTCAAGCCATGTTTGATTCGGCGGATTTCACCCCGGAACTGGGAGCCGTCAAAGGGCTCTACATGACCCGCGCAAACGATCCTCAGATACGGGACCGGGCGCAACACGGGGGTACGGTGAGCACAATGGTCGCACTTGCTCTGGAGCAGGGGTTGATCGACACCGCGATACTGGCCGGGCGGGAGGAAAATCAGCGATCCGAAGGTGTTGCCGTAACCGACCCATCCCGGGTTGCCTCACTGGCGGGCAGTAAATTTTGCGTATCGCCAACGGTAGCAAAATTCAATGAAGCGAGTCAGGACGGCCCGTCCAAAATCGGGGTGGTGGCCACGCCCTGTCAGGCTCTGGCCCTGGCCCGCATGCGGGTCTATCCCCAACCGGGAGACGAAGAGCGGATTAACAACCTTGAACTGGTAATTGGACTCTTCTGCGGCTGGGCCCTATCCTGGAGGGAACTGAATCGGTTGATCAGAGAAAAAGTCGGAAGTGCACATATTAAAAGCATGGACATACCGCCCAGCAAACACCAGATTATGGAACTTCACACAGACAATGGGATTATCACCATACCCATGGAAGAAGTTCAAGCCTGCGTGCGCGAGAGTTGCCGGTACTGCTATGACCTCACCTGCGAATTTTCCGACCTGTCGGTGGGCTCCGCCCGCAGTAATGCAGGCTGGGATGTGGACCGGGGCTGGAATCAGGTTCTGGTGCGGACTGAAAAAGGTCAGGCGTTATTGGATTTGGCCCGCTCCCGGGGGTTGCTGGAATTTAAAGCGGTCCCAGTGGAAAACCTAGAAAAACTCAAAGCCGCTTCTCTCGGCAAAAAAAATACCTGCGCCGCCCAACTTGAGGAGGTCTCGGGCAGTAAAGATGATTTGATCTACACCAGAAGGGAGGCGCTTCTATGTCAATAGTCAGCGTTGGTACCAAAGGGGAAACAGCATTGCTCATGGGGAATGATGCCATTGCCCGGGGAGCACTGGAAGCCGGGGTCAGGGTGGTCGCCGGATACCCGGGAACCCCTTCCTCCGAGATCATACAAACCCTGGCCAATGTGGCCTCGGAGCATGGACTCTATGTGGAATGGTCGGCAAACGAAAAGGTGGGACTGGAAGTGGCGGCAGCGGGCTCCTTTGCTCAGCTCAGATCCATGGCGGTCATGAAGCAGGTGGGGGTGAATGTGGCCTCGGACTTCCTGCTCCACCTGGCCGAGTGCGGTACCCGGGCGGGCCTGGTACTGGTCTCCTGCGAGGACCCGGGGGGGCTCTCCAGCACCAATGAGGGCGATTCACGGCATTATGCAAAAATGATGGAATTTCCCCTGGTGGAGCCGGCCAATTTTCAAGAGGCCAAGGACATGGCCGCCTGGAGCTTTGAACTCTCCGAAAAAATACGAAATGTGGTGATGTTCCGCTCGGTAACTCGTATGTCTCACGCCAGCGGTAATGTGGTACTGGGAGAGCTCAGTTCCAATTTGGTGGACTCTGGCACCTCGGAAGCCCGTTTCCGGTTTCATGGCGACATGATGGATCAGATGGCAGGACCGGCCATCACGTTTCCCGGCATGGTGGATGCCATGCATCGCCGACAATTGGACAAACTGGCTACAGCCCGGGAAATATTTGAAACATCACCCTTTAACACCTATACCGGTCCTGACCAGCCTGAGCTGTTGATCATCACCAGTTCAGCGGCCGACCTGTACACCCGGGAAGCACTGGACATGCTGGGTCTGGAGGACCGGGCGGGACTGCTGAAACTGGGCACCACCTGGCCTCTCCCACCACGGCTGCTGACCAAACACCTGAAAGCATCTGAAAGAATTTTTATCATCGAAGAGGGGATGCCCTTCCTGGAAGACAACGTCAAGGCCCTCTGGGCTGAAACTGGGACAGGGACAAAACAGTTTTTCGGACGAAAGCAAGGTGGGCCCCTCCCCCCCACCAACGAGCTCAATCCGGACCGAATCGCCCATGCCCTCTCAACCATCCTGGGGTTGCCGGATCCGGTGTCGGACAAACGCTACCAAAAACGCGCCGGTGAAATCGCCCAAACCCATGCCCCCTTTCGGGCCATGACCTTCTGTCCAGGTTGTCCCCATCGGGCCTCATACTGGCTCATTAACAGCGCCTTAAAACAGGATAACCGTCACGGGTTTGTCTGTGGAGACATCGGTTGCTATACCATGGGGGCCATATCCTGCGGCTTCAATACCCTCAAAACATCACATGCCATGGGTTCGGGAACCGGGCTTGCATCAGGCTTCGGCAAGCTGAACCGCTTCGGATTTGACCAGCCGGTCATGGCCATCAGCGGGGACTCCACCTTTTTCCACGCGGTTATGCCGGCCCTGGTCAATGCCATACACAACCAGGCGGATATGATCCTGGTGGTGGTGGACAATTCAGGCACCGCCATGACCGGTTTTCAACCCCATCCGGGCACCTTTACCGATGCCGGCGGTGGTGCGCTGCCCGCGCTTGATATCGGGCGGATCTGTGAGGCCATGGGCGTCAGTGTTACCATCGCCGATCCCTTTGACATGGCATCCACCGAAAAGACCCTGTTGAAACTCCTGGATGATGACGGGGGGGTTCGGGTTTTAATCCTGCGTCAGGCCTGCGCCCTGAGCCCCGGCAAAAAGGGAAAGCGGATGTTTGACATGGCGGTTGACGAAGCCATCTGCCTGGCCGAAGAATGCGGCTGCAACCGCCTTTGTACAAGGGTCTTCGGATGTCCGGGACTCATCTGGGATCCTGAAGCCAAGAAAACCCGTATCGATGAGGTGATCTGTGTGGGCTGTGGGGTTTGCGCCTCAATCTGCCCCACGGGCGCCATTAAAAAACAGGAGGTGCCCCGATGACGGCTCCCAAACTTTCGGTTGATCCCTACAATCTAATCATCACGGGCGTGGGCGGTCAGGGGAATGTGCTGGCATCACGCCTGCTGGGTCGTATGATGGTCACGCAAGGGTATCATGTGACCATTGGAGAAACCTTCGGCGCCAGTCAGCGTGGCGGATCGGTCATGAGCCATGTACGAATCTCCACCCGTTCCGCCTGGTCCCCGCAGATCCCCCGGGGGCGCGCCCACATGGTGATTGCCATTGAACCTTCGGAAGCCTTCCGGGTTCTGGCCGGATATGGCAACTCCGAAGTTCAAGTCATCTGGAATACCCGGCCCATGCACCCGGTCAGCGTCATCACCGGTCAAGCGGTCTATCCCGGCCGGGAAGACATATCCCGGGGGCTGGACGAACTCTCGGCGAAACATTGGCCCCTTGAAGCGACAGACCAGGCCCAGACCATGGGCAATCCCATTTTCGGAAACATCATGATGGTGGGGGCGCTCTCCGCCGTCTCCGATCTACCCCTGGGTTTGGATATTTTTAAAAAAGCCATTTCCGAAATGATGCCGCCGGCCAAGGTGCCCATCAATCTCGAAGCGTTTTCCTGGGGCCGGTCAGCTTTATCATAGAAAGGAGGGCACATGAACATATCGGATATCATCAAGCGACATGTAGGAAACACACCCGATAAAACAGCCATCATTTTCGGTGAGCGATGTATTACTTACGCTCAGCTGGATGCACTGATCAACCAAACCGCCCATGGTCTATTGAAGACAGGGCTCAAACGGGGAGATGTGCTCTCCCTGTTTCTGCCCAGCCTCCCGGAGTTAATTGTCAGCTATCTGGGGACGGCCCGGGCCGGCATCACCGTAAACGTGGTCAATGCCATGCTCCGGGAACAGGAAGTGCTCTATATCCTGAAAGACTGCCAAAGCCGGGCAATCATTGTGGATAAGGCGCGACTGCCCATTGTTGAAGCGGTGAAGCCGGAATTGAAATCCCTTGAAATGGTGATGGTGCATGGCGGCGCTGAAAACAATAGGTATGCCACCCTTGAATCGGTATTGGATCAAGGAAACGAAGATTTCAAACCGATCGGAACCAAAGGAAGCGATATCTGCCATCTCATGTACACCTCCGGGACCACTGGGTGGCCTAAAGGGGTGATGGCCACCCATCTCAATATCTTTCACAATGCCACGGAATTCGGCAAGGTGCATTTCAAACCGGATGATATCACCATGGTTGCCACGCCCATTTTTCACTGCTGGGGGTTGATCAACGGGACGTTCGGGACCCTCTCAAAGGGCGGAACCGTTATTACGGTGGAGCGTTTCTACCCTGAACAAACCTTGGAGGAAATCGAAAGGCTAAAACCCACCGTATTTCAGGGGGTTCCCCCCATGTATAACCTTTTTTTGAAGCAGCCGGACATTGCTGAGCGGGACATCTCCTCGGTGGTATTCTGCCTCTCCGCCGCCACCAAGATGCCCGAAAATCTGATCCGTCAGATAGAGGGCACACTCAAGTGGCGTTACGGAGAAGCCTGGGGGCTTACGGAGTCCTCCTGTGTGGGCACAACCGTACCGTATACCGAGACCCGCATGGGATCCTGCGGCAAGGGCATGGATGATGCGGAAATCAAGGTGGTGGATGAGGCGGGTAATTCCCTTCCTTCCGGCGAACAGGGGGAGTTATGCGTCAAAGGAACCTGTGTGACCAACGGTTATCTGAACAAACCGGATGCCACGGCGGATGTTTTTGATTCCGAGGGGTGGTTCCATGCGGGAGATATCGCCTACATGGATGAAGACGGATATGCCTATATCGTGGACCGGAAAAAAGACATGATCAATGTGGGGGGCGAAAAGGTGTTCCCATCCGAAGTGGAGGACATGATGCTCGTGCATCCCAAGATCAGGGATCTGATCATCGTGGGGATACCCGACGAACTGAAAGGGGAAGCTCCCAAGGCCTTCATACAGCTCAATGAAGGGGAAACATCGACCTTGGAGGAGATCAGGGAATTCTGCAAACCGAGGATGGCCCCTTATAAAGCGCCTGTGGCGGTTGAATTTGTGGATGAGATCCCCCGTTCCGCGGCAGGCAAGCCGTTAAGACGGCTGCTGCGGGATAAGGAATGGGATATGAAAAGTGACGAATAAGGAGAGATCCATGGGTTACAAATACATGACGTATGAAGAGAAGGATGAGATCGGCGTTTTGACCCTGAATCGGCCGGATAAACGGAACGCGCTGGGGATGGCGTTTGAAGAAGAGATTATAACATGCCTCAAAGACGCCGGTGAACGGTGTGATGCAAAAGTCATTATCCTGAAGGCCGCGGGGGATATTTTCTGTGCGGGTCATGACCGCCTGGAGATCGTCAACCGGCCTCTTTCCGAAATCAGACGTCTCTTCCAGACCTCCTTCAATCTGATGACCGCCATTCGCAGTGCGCCCCAGTGCATTATTGCCCAGGTTCACGGCATTGCCATGGCCGGCGGGTGCCACCTGGTGGCGGGGTGTGATCTCATCACGGCTGGCGAGGAAAAAGCCAAATTCGGCATGACGGGGCTCATCTATTCCTACAACTGCACCACCCCCACCGTTGCCGTAAGCCGTGCCGTGCCACCCAAAAAATGCCTGGAAATGCTGATGACTGCGGATCTTTACAGCGCCAGGGATGCGGAGGCGTTTCACCTGGTGAATCGTGTTTTCCCGGACGACAAACTGGATGAAATGACGTTGGAATTCGCAAAGAAAATTACCAAAACCAGCAAGTACGCCATCTACATGTCCAAACAGGCATTTTATGCACAAATGGAAATGTCTGAATGGCAGGCATATCACTACGCCAAGGAGATGATGGCCGTGGCAGGCGTCAGCAAAAATGCAACGGAAGGATTCACGGCGTTTCTTGAGAAACGCGAACCTACGTGGGATGAGTCTACTGTTTTCTGAAACCAGACCTCGTTAGGGGTCGGCCGACGGGCGCTTCGCATTTCTGTCTTTTCAGGTAGTTAGATACTACCCGAGGCATAATTGGACATAAACAATGGCCTAAAACAGGGTTTGGGAGGACATCTTGGCCAGTGGGAGACACATGAGGTCAGTTCCTGCGTAAGATCGACGCAAACACAGGTCAGTTGACCATTTTCCCACTTGAAGTCGGAAATTCACCCCTCGGTTAGAAAACGCCCAATACTGAGTGCTAAGTCCCAAAATATTTGACCCCGCAAGTCCCAGAGAAATTAACCCGCCATCTTGCTAACCCGTTATTTGGTTGCCTGCAAATAGATTGCCTGTTTGGTTATCGATAACCCGATTGAAGTACCCCGCCGCGAAGCAACCCTGCCCGAAATTTATTGAGGTCTACCCCGCCTTTTGAAAAAGTATCCCCCCTGGACTATATAACGTCAATAACTTTGAAAACGTTAACAGGAGGGATACAAACATGACGCTCTCAGCGACAATAGAAGAGATTAAAGCATATCAGAAGGAAATGGAAAAGGGAGAAGTGAAACCGGATAGCCTTCCTCCGTGCCCACGATGCCATGTTGAGTCTAACCATTTTAAGATACATGCATACCGGGAGCGGCGCTTTTTGATCATTATTAAGATGTTGGTGCAAACTATTCACTGCCCCTTGACTCGATTTGCCTGTCCGGGCTGCGGAAAGACGGTTACTTTTTATCCGGATTTTGCAATTCCCCATAAACACTATACCCGGAAGACCATTATGCACTTTGCCGAATCGTATGTGGGATCAGATGCCACCTATGAAAAAGCGCTCGTTTGTGAAAAGAGCGTTCCAGGATATCCTGATGGGCAAAAAACTCTGGATTCATCGACGATTCACCGATGGGTCACAACCCTTTCCCGCATGTCGAATACCTTGCGCAAGGCACTGTCGATGATCTCTCAGGAGAGCCCGAAAACGACCATTTTTCGCGACCTGGCGCAGTGGATTGTTCCTCCTGGAAAGTACAGAGGCGAAGATCGCAGAGTCCGTCTCCACAACTGTTTTCAGCTGCTTGCGACGGAAGCTCTTTTCAAAATCCTTTTTGGCCTCTCCATTTTCACCAAGTTGGCAATAAACTGCGCCTTCACCTGATCTAATATCACCTCCGTCCGCAAAAAAAAGAAAAACGGAGGTGATTTTTTGGAAAAAGAACAGGAAAAATGGGCGATCTTCTGGTGCGATCTGCTAAGTCCCGTCATTTACGGCGAGATTGAACCGGAAGAAACCAACCAGTTTATCAAACAAAAGGCAAAGGAGCCGGTGCAATATCCGGACGGGCGTACCCGTACGCCCTCAATCTCGACCCTGCGTCGAAAACTAAACCGTTACAAGGAGGCGGGATTTGACAATCTGGCACGAAAAAAACGCGTCGACATGGGAAAACCGCGCAATACCCGTATTCAGATTATCCAAAAGGCCATTGAGCTGAAAAAAGAACAGCCCCGCCGAAGCCCTCAAACCATCAACTTCTTCCTTGAAGACAAGTACGGAACCACCGTGCCGCGTTCCACATTGTACCGGCACCTGAAACAGGCCGGCGCAACGCGCATGAAACTCGGCATTGTCAAAAATAAAGTGCGCAAACGATGGTCCCGGAATCATACTCACGATCTTTGGGTCGGTGATTTCGAGGAAGGCCCCTATGTTCTGGAACAGGGCGATGTTGTTCCGACCCATCTTTCAGGATTCATCGACTGCCACAGCCGGTATGGGGTCGAAGCCCGCTACTATTTAAGACAAAACCTTGATATCCTCATTGACTCATGGATCCGCGCCCTTTCCATTCATGGTGCGCCACGTGAACTCTATGTGGACAATGCCAAGATTTATCACTCCAACGGACTCAAAGCAGCCTGTCATCGTCTCA
>JAERTK010000073.1 GCA_016844935.1 Desulfobacteraceae bacterium
TTTCATTATCCTGGGTTTCGCCTGGGGAAAATCTTTCCAGGGCCTCTTTTGCACTGTGCGCGGCTATGGTCTCGTAATCGGCCTTTCGAAGATGAATGGTCAGTATTCTGGCGTTTTCATTTGCTCATTCAGAAAACCCTCCGCGGATCTTTTCCTTTTCTTTTTTGGCGCATTCGGGACAGAAGGTGGTTGTTATCTCTACTTTGGCAATGTCCCTGATATAGTCCTCCATTTGTATCCACTCCCCCGTTCTCGGAACCATTCCCGTGTCGTCTCTGATCTTTTTGCAAACACAACAGACCGGTAATATGTTTTCATAGAGTTTGAGCTTCCTTTTGAGTTCCAGCTTTTCAAGGCACTTGGACACCCTGAAATATATCTCTTCAGATTCACACGGTTTCAGGAAATAATCATCCGCATCAGACCTCAGGGCCTCGATCGCTGAAGCCATATCACCAAACCCGGTAAGGATCATGACCATGATTTCGGGGTGTATCTCTTTTGCCCTCTTTAAGACGTCGATTCCATCAATGGACCCCATGACCAGATCCGTAATGACCAGATCAAAAGCGGCGTTCTCCAATAATTCGATGGCTTTTTCACCGCTTTCGGCGGTTGTAACCCCGTAACCTTTTGCCTCAAGAAGTCCGCCGGTAGCTTTGGTAACAAAAGGATCATCGTCAACGAACAGTATCGAATATTTTCGCATTTGTTTTTCCTCAATGGTTTTCCGTTCATTTTACGGGCAAACTGATCGTAATAACAGTCCCTCCTTCAGGGGCGTTCTTTACCGCAATGGCGCCATTATGATCATCCACAATACCGTGACAAACGGAAAGGCCGATCCCCATGCCCATTTTCTTCTTTCGGGTAAAGAAGGGTTCAAAAACATGTTTGATTGCCGTTTCTTGTATTCCCGGACCTGTATCGGCGACCGTAATGACAACATCCTTGCCCCTGACATAGGATTCGATCATTATCTCTTTTCCATTAATCATGCCGGCCATGGCTTCAACGGAATTATTGATCAGATTTAAAAAGAGCTGGCCTAATTGCTGGGGGGAGGCGTTAATGCCCGGCATCTTTGGGGAGAGGCTTAAGTTGACGTTGACCCTGTTTTTCTTCAAATGGTTCCTGAGCAGCGACATGGTATCCTCAATGACATGGTTTACATTCATGGGTTGTTTTTTCTCTTTGCCGGGGCGGTTCAGGTCAAGGAGCCTTTTAACGATATCCCGGACACGCGTGAAACCGCCCTTCATCAGATCCAGGCTTTCAAACAACCGTTCATCCCCTTTATGGGTCCGCTCAATGGCACTTATGGTCGATGTTATCCCTTGCAGAGGGGAATTAATTTCATGGGCAATTGAGGCTGCAAGTTCTCCGGACGCGGCCAGACGTTCAGACCGGATAAGTTTCTCCCGGAGTATTTTTTCATTGGTTACATCTATAAATGAACTTACGATACTCATATCCTGACCCTTATCATCCGTAACCAACCTTGCAAGAACCTTGGCGTCAAAGACTGAGCCGTCTTTCCTTTTGCCGGTTAATTCGCCTGTCCAGGTCCCCTTATCCATTAGTGTTTTCAGAACTTTCACAGCTTCTTTTTCCCACAACCAGAAGCCTGCAAAAGGTTTTTCTAAAACTTCCGTCTCATGGTATCCCCACATTTCAAGAAAAGATTCATTTACATACGTTAGTTTTCCTTCAAGGTCAGAGAGCGCGATACCATTAATTGATGATGATATGGCATTATTTCTTATTCTCAGGGCATCCTCCCACTGCATCCGGTCGGTGAGGTCTCGGAAGAACGCTACCACCACTTTGCGGTCTTTGAGTTCGATAACATTGGATTTTGCTTCGACACGCGTTCGAAGCCCATCGGATGAAACCATATCATATTGTTGCGGGCCTATTCTCTTTTTGCTTAATATTTTGGTGAATCTTTCCTTGCCGGTTTCCTTTTCTTCGGGAGAAACCACTTCTGATTGATGCATTTCCATGATCTCTTCAAGCGGTCGTCCGAGTATTCTCCGCGCCGCATTATTGGCATCCAAAATCATTCCGGTTTCACCGTCTGCGACAAAAATTGCGTCTTGAGAATTTTCAAAGAAAGCCTTGTATTTTGCCGCGCTCTCCTGTAGCGCGTCGTTGACGCGCATGCGCGCCTCGATTTCCGCCGTCAGTTTCTTGGTCTGGAGCGCCAGCCTGTGTTGTAACAGGTGAATTCTTAGATGGGTGCTGATTCTGGCAAGAACCTCTGCCGGCTCGATAGGTTTAGTGACATAGTCGACGGCCCCCGCCTCCAGCGCTTTTACTTTCAAGTCGATTTCCTCCAGGGCGCTGATGAATATAACCGGGAGGTCCTTTGTTTCGGGATCGGCCTTTAAGCGGCGACACAACTCTATCCCTTTCATTCCGGGCAAATTCACATCCAGCAGGATCAGGTCGGGAAGTTTGGCCCGCAAACTGGTCAGGGCCAACTCTCCATCGCCGGCGGGCCTCACCCGGTAGCCGGCCTTTTTCAGGGTTTCAGCCAGAAATTTGAGGTCAAATGGATTATCCTCAACAACCATGATCTCTCCGTGAGGAAGACTGAGTGTGTTAGAATTGCTCAATTTGATTTTCTCCCGGTCAAGCGGTTTGAAACCGCAACGATCTCCTTGTATTTCAAGTTTTCCACCATGCGTTGCAAATGCTCGCCCAGTTCATGGCTATGATCACGGATCATCCCGACTACTTTCAGGCTACGCTCATCATCCAACAGTATTGCGGCCTCTCGCAAGTTCTCGATCAAATCGGGTGGAATCATTTTCAGCTGCTCATTGTCCAACTCGGCCTCCTCGGGAGCCGCGGCTGTCCCCGCTTCCTCCGCATACAGGAAGCGTAAACCCAGATGTTTCGTCAGGGCAGCAAAGATTTCCGTGTCCCGGTACGGCTTTCGGATGAAATCATCGCAACCTGCATCCAGAATCTCCAACCGCTCTTCTTCCAGGGCATGGGCCGTGAGGGCGATGATTTTGGTGTCGGCGCCGGATTGCCTCTCTCTAATCGCCCGGGTTGCTTCCAGTCCGTCCATTACCGGCATGCGGATGTCCATCCAGATCAGGTGAGGGTGCCATTCTTCAAATTGTTCCACCGCTTCCCGTCCGTTGACCGCTTCGCGCAGTTCAAGGCCCAGTGGCTCAAGCAGACTGTACAGGAGCAGGCGATTCGCCAACTTGTCTTCAGCAATGAGAATTCGATAGTTTTGTTGCCCATCCACTAACCCCGTTATACGTTCTTGTGGCCGCTCGGCGGAAGTTTCTCCGGATGCGTCGGACATGGTTAAGGGGAGTTCAAAGTGAAATGCCGAGCCCTTTCCAGGTTCGCTGGTAACACCGATATTGCCGCCCATAAGTTCGACAAATTGTTTGGAAATTGCCAGTCCCAGCCCCGTTCCGGCTTCACCATCCGGCTGGACGCCGATTTGTTCGAAAGGAGAGAAAACAATCTCTTGGTCCTCCTCGCGAATGCCGATGCCTGAATCCGCCACTTCAAACCGCACCCATACCCGTTGCCGCGACTCCCGTTTCACTACCCCGGCCTTGAGAGAAACGCCGCCTTTTTGGGTGTATTTGACAGCGTTTCCAAGCAGATTGATCAGTATCTGGCGCAACTTGCCCGGATCCACAATGATATCTTCGGGAATGTCCGGTCCCAGTACCACATCCAAGCTCAACCCTTTTTCCTGCATCCTTAAAAACATCATAGACTCTATTTCATGCAGAAGCTGTTTCAGCTTGACATCGGCATCCTCCCTTACCATGTGGCCGGCCTCGATTTTGAAGATGTCCAATACATTATTAATGAGGTTCAACAGGTTTTCGCCGCTGTTGGAGATGATGCTCAACTTTTTCGCCTGCTCGGCGGTTGTATCCGGGGCCTTTCTTATCAGATTGGCAAATCCCAGGATCGCATTGAGGGGTGTGCGAAGTTCGTGGCTCATGTTGGCCAGGAAAACGCTTTTTGCCAGATTGGCCGCTTCAGCCTGCTCCTTTGCCCTTGTCGCCTGATCCCTCGCACGATGCATCGCTCCGCTCATCAGTGAGATCAATGTGCCGTTTACGGTGAAGACGGCCATGCCCAGAAAATCACCGGGATCGTCAATGAAGGGTTGGTCGGTGGGCGACCAGAATAGAACCACAAGGACCGTGAGAGCGGTCGCGAGCATGCCGGAAAAAAACCCTCCGTAGAGAGCGGCGGCCATCACAGCCGGATAGAACGTCACCCATGGGATACGCAATTCCAGCGCTCCCAGGGGCCATACCCGGAGGCCCGCGGCCACAAGAATGATGGCCACGGCAAACACGTACTTCAGCGCCCCACGGTTTTCATGGCCGAACCATTGTTCATTTTCCGCATCACTTTTCATCCGGTACCTTCCGAGCGGTTTCCGCCGAATTCCGTATCACGAGAGGCGTCATGGCAAATGCCCGGATCCCTACCCCTGAGCCTCAATGGCGGGCAGGTAGATCCGGACCACGGTCCCTTTGCCCGGTTCCGAATCCACCGACATGCTGCCATTGTGGTTCCTGACAATACCATAAACGGCGGCCATCCCAAGCCCACGGCCGATAAAATGGGTGGTAAAGAACGGATCGGATATCCTCTTCCTGGTCTCTTCATCCATCCCTTTTCCATCATCCTCTATTGTTATACAGACATAGGGCCCAGGATTTTGACCCGGATGATCCTCCATAAATTCCTGGTCAAGATCCATGTTTTTGGTAGAAATCGTCACACGGCCAGGCCCCTCTATGGCCTCATTTGAATTGGTCGCTATGGCAGTTAGGACCATCTGCATCCGGATGCTGTCGATTGCCGCATTCATGGCATCCGATAACAAGTCCGTCTCCAGCCGGATGTCCGGGCCCAGGATATGCCGGATAATGGGCAGGGTGCCTTCCACGAAACTATTCGGTGACATTGACAGGGGAAAGGATTCCCCTCCACGCGCAAAGGCCAACAACTGATTGGTGAGGCGGGCCATTCGAAGGGCCGCTTGTTTCATCGCCTGGGCGTATTCCGTTATCTTCTCATCTTCGGGGTAATCCGTAGCAAGCAAGCCGGTGTGGCCGGTAATCGAGCTGAGGGCATTGTTGAACTCGTGGGCAATGCCTCCGGCCAGGGTGGTGATGGTCTCAATTTTGTGGACCTGTTGGAGCTTTATCTCTCTTTTGAGCTCCAGCTTTTCAAGGCATTTTGACACCCTGAAATGCATCTCTTCAGGTTCACACGGTTTCAGGATATAATCATCCGCATCACGCCTAAAGGCCTCGATCGCCGTGGCCATATCGCCGAATCCGGTAAGGATCATGACCATGGTTCCGGGGCTTATCTCCTTTGCCCTCTTCAAGACGCCGATTCCGTTGATGGACCCCATGACCAGATCAAAAGTGGCCTTCTCCAACAATTGAACGGCTTTTTCACCACTGTCAGCCCTTGTAACCTCATAACCTTCCGCCACAAGGTCATCACCGGTACCTTTGGTAATCAGCGGGTCATCGTCTACCAACAATATTGAATATTTTCGCATTTGTTTTCCTCAATAGTTGTTTGGGCGCCAAAGAAAATAAGCAAATATTGTACCAGTGCGGAGAACCCATAAATATCAATGACCACGGGCGGTGTCTATTACAAATTGCCACGCAATGGGCATTTACGCATCAATAGTAGCATGATTGGTGATTCCGTCAAGAAAATGACGTCATTTATTTTGTTCATTCCTTGATTGATTGACAAACGTGTTTGATTTTCCTAAGCTTGCGCGGGAAAACACGGTTAACAGCCTTTTATGAAAGCGGATCCAAAAAGGAGGGGGGATGAAAGCAAGAATACTGATCGCGGACGATGAAGCGAATATCCTTGATACTCTTTCTGATTTCATGGAAGGCATTGGATACCAGGTTGACTTGGCGGGGAGTGTGGAAAGTGCATTAACGCTGTTGCAAACAAATGAATATGATATTCTTTTGACCGACAAAAATATGCCCGGTTTCGGGGATAAAAAAGAGGGCGGAATGAGCCTTCTAAAACATGCAAAAGAGCATAATCCCTTGACCGAGGTCATTATGATTACGGGGTATGCCACGGTAGAAAGTGCCGTGGAAGCCATGAAACTGGGCGCCTTTGATTATGTGATGAAACCGATTCCCCTCAATGAATTAAAGGAAAAAATTGACAGGGTACTGGAATACAAGCGGTTTCTTAATTCTGAAAATACCTTGCAAATGTATAAGGCACTCCATAATCAACTGCTGGATCTATTGGTAAACAGAGACGATATCCCCGAAGATAAGCTTCAGAAGATATTGCGGACATTGGGGACAAAGATTGATCACCTGTTCGGCATGCAAAAGGGATATGAAGAGATAATCGAGACACAGACAGAGGCCTTGGAGAAGATCGAACGCTACGCCGATCACTTAAAGGAGGCCATTCCGGGAGAAAGCCCCTACCATGCCTTAATTGAAAAAATTTTGGAGGAATCCAAGAAGCGGATCTAGGGATCTAGGGATTTTGGGTTTCGGTAAGTTTTTTTAGTCTCCGTGCCAATTGAATTGATTCTTTAGATGAGGCGGGTAACGCGCTTGCCCGAGGCGCAATCCCTCTTCTCATCCTGTTTTCCATAACGATGTCCGTATCATCTTTCCCGAACAGTCCCTGGATTAACAGATTATAGTTTTTTTCTCCGAACGTCTTTTTGAACCCTCTCTCCGTATATGTTTTTTTCCCGAGCGATGCTACTTTCCTGACATAACCCTTATATTGCTTAAGATAATCCTCAGGCAACTGTGTTGAGACCTTCTCAACCGTGCCACCGTTTATGTATTCCGCCAAGAACCGATAAACATCTATTTTGGGGCCATAGCTCTCTTTTTCATCCGATTCTTTGGGGTTTTCCGGATGGGGGTCAGCCGGTAAATCGATATTTTTTTCTCTCAGGGACCAGTTCGCCAGAGAATCCGGTTCATCTCTCTGGGAGGGCAACAAATCCGGATTTGCCAACGTGGATTTGTCCCCGGGCGCCCCTTTACCCTCCTGCGGCTCTCCATTGAGAATCCTTTCAAGCTCCTTTGCCAGTACCTTTGATTTTTTGTCGTGGGGCGGCAACGCCAGGGGATTTACATCGAGCCCCCCTGCGTTTCTGTGAAAAATTATCTGCTCTTCAGGGCCGAACCCAAAATGACCCATCATTAATCGATGATAATTTCTTGGGCCGAAGGTTTGAGAAAATTCCTGCAAGGAGAATTCCTTTTTCTCAAGCACTACGACATTCGCCACGTATCCCTCATAGCAATTTTTGTAGTCTTCCCCCGATACGGTAGAAAATTTTTCAGCAACCCTGCCGTTTTTGTACTGCACCAGAAAATGATAAACATCAATGGCAAGGGCTTCAGTGATAAGGCTTAATGCGAGCAGGAGTGTAATCACTGCCGGCCCAATCATTGCTAATGGCTTTTTCAATGCCCCTGTTCTCCTTTTCTTAGGGTGCCCCTTCCTTTTTTTAAATCAGCGACGGTTCTCTCAAATTGTCGCTGGTCATCTCGTATGATCTCGAGAACTTCGTATATGTTCTGTATTTTTTCCATTTTAGAGACCTCAATGCTTCATGCGCGAATGAAGGGAGAAACTTCTTGGGTGTTCAAATATCAGATCGGCAAAAAAATTGAATATCTTTACAGTTTTCTTAAAAAATTGTATATAGCGTCTGAAAAAAACCTCGAAATTTTAAATACAGGATATCGTTTATTGAGTTGTAAATAGATGAATTGCTTACATTCAATCCGCAATCCGCAACCGGCAATCGGCAATCTGAAATCCAGAAGGCGTATCGCTTTTATTTCGCTGCTGTTGCTGGTCTCTCTTCTTCCCCTGACAGCGTTTGGGAAATGTGTTGAAGGTGATTGTATCAATGGAAAAGGGGTTTATGCCTACCCGGATGGTTCAAGATATGTGGGTCTGTTCAAAGACTATATGGCGCATGGGCAGGGGACCTTGACCTATCCCGACGGCTCAAAATATGAAGGGGCCTGGAAGGGGAGTCAGCGGGATGGCGAAGGGGCGTTGACCCATCCTGACGGCTCAAAATATGAAGGTGAATGGGCGGATGATAAACGGGCCGGACAAGGAACATATACCTATCCCGACGGTTCAAAATATGAAGGTGGCTGGAAGGGGGGGCAGCGGGATGGACAAGGGACCCTGACCTATCCCGACGGTTCAGAATATGAAGGTGCCTGGAAGGGGGGGCAGCGGGACGGACAGGGGACCCTGACCTATCCCGGTGGTTCAAAATATGAAGGGGAGTGGCGGAATGATAAGCGGGATGGCGCCGGGATTTATTCCCATCCCGATGGCAGAAGATATGAAGGTGCCTGGAAGGACGGTAAGCGGGATGGCGCCGGGTCTTATACGTATCCTGACGGCTCAAAATATGAAGGGGAATGGAAAGGTGGAAAACCCCACGGAGATGGGGTTTTCAGCAGTCAGGCCAAAAAATATGTCGGGGAATTCAAGGATGGTGAAAGGGATGGGCGAGGGGTTTCAAGTTATCCCGACGGCTCAAAATATGTGGGAGAATGGAAGGGTGGCAAGAGAGACGGCGTGGGGATTTATTCCCATCCTGACGGCAGAAAATATGAAGGGGAATGGAAAGGTGGTAAACGGGACGGCGCAGGGGCTTATATCTATCCTGACGGTTCAACATATCAAGGGGAATGGAAGAGCGGCAAAAGAGATGGGCGGGGGATTTCATACTATCCCGATGGATCAGTATATGAGGGTGCCTGGAAGGGTGGCAAGAGAGACGGTGTGGGGATTTATTCCCATCCTGACGGCGGAAAATATGAGGGTGACTGGAAGAATGATAAAAGAGATGGACAAGGGGCATATATCCATTCCGATGGTAAGAAATACGAAGGTGCGTGGGAAAGGGGTAAACCCCACGGGAGAGGGGCGTACACCGGACCGGAGGGGAAAAAATATGAAGGTGACTGGAAGGGCGGCAAAAAAGATGGACAAGGGGTTATGATCTACCCGGATGGCTCGGAATACAAGGGTGAATGGAAAGATGACAAGATCCATGGGCAGGGGATTATGATCTACCCGGATGGAACACAATATAAAGGTGAATGGGCGGATGATAAACGGGCTGGATACGGGGTTTTTACCGCCCCTGACGGTCTAAAATATTTGGGTGAATGGAAAGATGACAAAATCCATGGGCAGGGGATTTTGACCACACCTGAGGGTGAAAAATTGATAGGCGAATTCAAGGATGGGGAATTTGTGGGTCGAAATGGACGATAACGCTGACAAAATGGATACCGCCGATGCCACGCCTCTCGAAGATCCGGGGGGGGGCTCTCCCTTCCACAATCCGAAACCGGATTACACAAGACCTCTTCTAGAGATCTCTAAAGAAGATCGAAAACGGGTGTTGGGTCGCTTGTGCTTTCTTTACGGCGAACCTGTGGCCGATGCTTACATGCCTGAACTTGAACGGATACTCGAGGTTTACCATGCCCATAAAACTGAGGCATTGATACAGGAGGATAAGGGGTTTGACCCCGAAGAGAGATTTACGCAAGAGGATGTTATCCTGATCACTTACGGGGATCTCCTGCGCGGTAAAGGGTCCACGCCCCTCGCGGATCTGGCTGAATTCTGCGACACATATCTGGGTGGAACCATCAATACGCTTCATCTCCTCCCCTTTTTCCCCTATTCCTCCGACAGGGGGTTTTCCGTCACCGATTTCGAAACCGTTGACCCCAATCTCGGGACATGGGCGGATATCGAAGACCTTGAAGGCCGGTATCGTTTGATGTTTGACGGGGTTTTCAATCATGTGTCATCCGAAAGCCGCTGGTTTCAGGAATTTCTAAACGGCAATCCTTATTATTGGGGATTTTTTATCCATTTTGTTACGCCTGATGAGTTGTCCCCAGAGGCGCGAAAGAAGATATTCCGTCCCAGGACTTCTGATATCCTTTCCGAGTTTCAGAGCATAACGGGCCCGATGCATGTATGGACGACTTTCTCAAAAGACCAGATAGACCTCAACTATACCAATCCGGACGTGCTGATGCGGGTCATGGAGATCCTGCTTTTTTACGTGCGGAAAGGCGCCGGCATTATTCGTTTGGATGCCGTTACGTATCTATGGACCGCGCCCGGAACCCAATGCGTCAGCCTGGCCCAGACCCATGAGATCGTGAAGCTCTTTCGCGATGTATTGAATATCGTTGCACCGGGAGTAGCCTTGATAACCGAAACCAACGTGCCGCACAAGGAGAACGTCTCTTATTTCGGTGATGGCCATGATGAAGCGCACATGGTGTACAATTTTGCGTTGCCGCCGCTTGTTCTCCACACATTCTACACCGAGGATGTCACGGCCCTGTCCCGATGGGCGGGTGGGTTGGAATTCGTTTCGGATGAAACCACTTTCTTTAATTTTCTGGATTCCCATGACGGCATCGGCGTCATGGCGGTACGGGGAATCCTTACTGATGAAGAAATCGCGTTTATCATTCGAAGGGCGGAGGAACATGGCGGGTATGTCTCATACAAAACGGGTCGGGACGGTACCGAAGTGCCTTATGAGATCAATATCACCTGGTTCAGCGCCCTTAACCGGGAGGACGGCGATGATGATATCGCCTTTCAGGTCAAGCGGTTTGTGGCATCCAGAATTATCGCCCTGGTTCTTCGGGGTGTTCCGGGGATTTATCTGCACAGCCTGATGGGTACCCGGAACGACATCGAAGCGGTTCTGGCAACCCGATCGAACCGGGACATAAACCGCACCGTCATTGATGCCGGGGCTGTTATCGAGACATTGAAAGATCCCCTTTCCAAGTTTTCCAGAATCAGCCGGGAGTTAGGGAGACTCATCGTCATCCGGACGAAACACCGTGCCTTTCACCCCGCCGGAACGCAACGGGTCCTATCCATATCGCGGTCCGTCTTTTCCGTTATCAGGAGATCCCCGGAAGAGGATCGATTCATCCTGGCCCTTATAAATGTGACAAGGGGGGTAACCCATCTGGAAATACCGCTGTCCCAGATTGGTACCGATGAAGCGGGGTGGTGTGATCTTGTGAGTGGAATGGAATGGATGGCCGAAAACGAGACGCTTTTTATTACATTACAGCCCTACGACGTCATTTGGTTGGAGCCTTTCGGCAGAAGTAAAAAAGCTCAAGCCATGGCATCAAAAAGGGCGTAGATTTCGTCCTCGACACCGGCCAGATACGCCCTCATCTCTGCAATTTCATTATCCCCTATTGCTAATATTTTGAGGTCCTGCCTGGAAATAGCGGGTGGAACGGGATTGCCCTCCTGCCCCAGACCCAGTTCCTGTGGCAGGGCGTTTGCAATCCGGAGCATGGCCACATCACGATGGTTTGTTCCTTCAGGCGTGTTGGTTTGATGATGGGCGGCAATGGAATGGCTGATCACGTGGGGAAATTTCCAGCGCGTCAAGAGCATGGCGCCGATCTCACCATGATCGAAGCCGATCAATCTGCTCTCGGCATTATGAAGCCCCGCGATCCCTTCGGTATGAACTTCCGCCAAGGCCGCTTGGAAAAGATCGTTAAAATGTTGATTTAAAACAACTTTACCGATATCGTGCAGCAATCCGGTAATGAAGAAATGCTCCGCACTTCCCCCATTATTGAATCTTTTTCCCAATTCCTGCATGAGTGTGGCTACGGCTAAACCGTGTACCCAAAGGCCCTTATCTGAAAAATTGGGGGATTTCTGGTCGGTGGGCAGGCTTTGAATAACCCCGATGGAAAGGGCAAGGGACTTGACCATGTTTCGGCCAAGTAACGGCATTGCCAGTTTCAGGCTTAAGATTTCCTGTGAAAACCCATAATAGGCCGAGTTGGCGACTTTCAGTATCTTTGATGAAAGGGCCGGGTCAGTGGAAATTGTACCGGCGATATCCGAGGCATTGGCGCCGTCACTTTCCATCACACGCAACAGTTTCGGGACTACCGCGGGAAGGGTGGGGATTTCATCAATTTTTGAATAGATTTTTTTCAGGACGTCATCTCTTTCCATTTATAAGACCTTTGCGGGCGAATTGCTTTATATGAGATTGCCGACATGCATAAATCCGCATTCCGCAATCCGAAATCATCAATTTCAGGTCCTTGTGAGGCGATTGGACAAGACGAGAAGATCTGCTTCCACTAGATTGTCCGTATGGATTTCATTGAAGGGAATGGCATATTCCTTCCCCGATCTGACGGCGGGCATGAGTCTCGAGGTCCCGGCTTTTAGATATTCCGCTACCTTATAGGCCATCCTCTGGGCCAATGTGATATCCTGATTATTGGCGCCCGCGCCCCTTATATCCCGTGAAAATGGTTCGCATACCACTTTTCTCTTGATCCTGATGCCCGTTTCCAGCAGTTCCTTGTGGAAAAACTCCGCGGCATTGTCTTCAATACCCGCCTTTCTTCTTTCTTTCTCCTTATACCCTTCCGCCACCACGATTACGCAATCATTTTTCTGATTCAAGGCTTCGACCACTTTTTTGTGATCAATCACACTGTTGGGGAGAACAGCGAGATGCGCTCGTGATCCCAAACAGGAATGAAGCGCATGAAAACCACTGCTGGCGCCCATCATTTCAATGATATAGGTCCTCTTATGTGTGCGCGCATCAGCCATATAACATCTGATCTTTTCAGCCCCCATCTCAATCCCTGTATTTTCCCCGATACATTCCGTTCCCGCCACATCGCTGTCAATGGTTACCGGCACAAAGAATACCTGGATGGCGGTGGGGAGAAAATCACATAATTCCCTGATACCTCTAAACGTGCCGTTGCCGCCAATGGCTATGATGGCTTTCACATTTCTTTTTATGATGGTTTCCGCTGC
Source organism: Desulfobacteraceae bacterium (assembly GCA_016844935.1). Taxonomy (GTDB): domain Bacteria; phylum Desulfobacterota; class DSM-4660; order Desulfatiglandales; family Desulfatiglandaceae; genus NaphS2. The sequence goes on from JAERTK010000073.1 coordinate 12,952, forward strand.
CTTTTTCTGGTTTTCTCTTTTAACGAAGTCCCTGTATCTCTCCCCCCTCAAAAGTGCGCCCCGCCAATCAGAAAGAGGGGCGGCATGAAACACGCCCGGGGCCTGGTCCAATTTCTTTAGTATCTGAGGATGGTAGACCAGCCTGATGAAATCATCTCGCTTTCCGGAAACCAGAGACTTCAATCCTTCCACCGTGGCATAAATCTCCCTGCCGATCTCCTCTAAATGGAACGTTATAAACGCCGTGACGGGATTGTATCCGGGGGCGCATCCCCCGTCCTGAACAAGCAGGACGTCAATCTCTTCGAACATCCTCCGGGTCTCCATCTCTGTTTTCCTGACCCGGGCGGCGATGCGCTGTCCCACCTTAATCCTGGCAAGGAGTTCCTCCTTATCCACGGGCTTGAACAGATAGTCGTCAGCCCCTTCCCTCATACAGACCATCTTATCTTCTTTGGTTTCTTTGGCACTGACCATAATCAGATATATGGTGGACAGGCTCGCGCTCGCATCGCCCTTGATGTGGCGGCACAGTTCCAGTCCGTCCATTTCAGGCATGATCAAATCGCTGATGACAATATCCGGCGTCGATTTGGCAATAAGATCCAGAGCTTCTTTGCCGTTTTTTGCTTCCCGCACTCGAAATTCGGGAAAATCCTTAAGAATTCCCCGATACAGTTTTCGGGTGACCTTGTCGTCATCTACAATCAATACCCTGAATATTTGACCCATATCTTTGCCCATAAATTATATTAAAAGCGCCCTGAGCTTGTCTTCATCCAGCCGGCCCACGGAAATTTGAAGCGGTTCCTTCCGTTTGGCGGCAAGCCTGAACCAGTTTCGAATCTCCGCGCTCAGAAACTCCTCACCCACGCCCCTGGGAGCTCTGCCATCGAGGCGATGGTCCATGTGTCCCGAGTTGATATAAGTCCAGTTTTGCCCTTTCTGGGATACGATTCCCGTGTGTCCGCGGGTAGATGTGGAAAAGGAAAGAATCAGGCCTTCATGCAGAAAAGGTTTAAGCTCTTGATAAACCTTGCGGGCTTCGGATTTTGAATTACGGATTTTTTGAATCGATTTCGAGTAAATCGGTGAACCGGACGTTTCAATAAGCCCTTCGCCCGTAAGATAGTGATTACTCGACAGGCCCTTTTCCGCCGCCATTTTCACAAGCCGCTCCCCGAGCCCATTACGGCCGTAGTATCGAATGCCAACCCCTTCCAGCCCCTGGGCCACCAGCTCAAAACAATTCATTTCTCGGTAGGGTTTCCCAAAGTGTGGTTTGAGAGCTTTAACCAGCTCCGCGGAAAAAGGATTGGATTCGCGCAACTGTACCTGTTTGGCCCGCAAATCGGGCGAATTTTCCTGCTCAGCCTGTGCGGCAGGGGCTTTATTCCCGTTCCATACGACTTCAAGGGTCTTCGGATTTAAGTATATTCGGGACCCGCCGGGTATCGTCGTGTAAGTCTTGTGGCGGTTTACGCCGGCGTTAAGGATGTTCCAGCAGTCTTTCCCATAGGCCGGATGTTTGATCAGAAGTTCCGAGACCGTGGGGTTGCTTTTGGAGAGGGTTCCCAGGAAGACAGGCTCAGCATTTTTGGGCGTATTGTTTTTGGTCTGAACTCCGTTTCCGGGAAGTGCCGGGGTCTGAGTGTCATTACCGGAAACCTCCCGGCGGTTCCAGACGATTTCATGGGTCTCCGGGTTTACGTATATTCGGGACCCGCCGGGTATGGTTGTGTAGGTTTTGTGGCGGTTTACGCCGGCGTTAAGGATGTTCCAGCAGTCTTTCCCATAGGCCGGATGTTTGATCAGAAGTTCCGAGACCGTGGGGTTGCTTTTGGAGAGGGTTCCGATCTGAACAAGCTCGGGTCTTTCCGAGTTTTTACGCCCCGCTTGCAAGCCATTGTTCAAAACAGGAGGATAATAGTCGGAAACAGTGATAGTGTTCAGGAAAAAACGCCCCGGCGCAGTCGTCGCCTTGTTCCCGGTCTTCGACCCACGTGGGGAGACGGCCGTATGGGCAGGTTCGGCCGGGTCTGCAATCTGTTTGTTCAGCATGCGGGGGAATTCATCAGCCTTTTGAAGCGAGTGGGACGTCGCCATTTCCCGTTTAACGGTTTCCTCTCCTGTTGTTGCAGATACAAACATTGGCCTCATTCCGATCTTGAAGGATGTTATTCCTCCCTTTCAGTTTTCTCCGAACTTTACGCTTTATGATAAATGCAATTTGTGTGCCATGTTGCCCCTGTTTGCATCAAGCCGCAGTTAAGGTGAAATCAAGTGTTATTTCAGATATTTGAACAATGAAATAAATGAAGGGCCTATGGCCGCGGTTTTGCCGGAGGGTGTCAATGAAGGAAAAGCATGCTTTGGAATCTTTCAGCGTCAATTTTTGAACGCATAATTCCATAACGCCATGGTTGTTAAAAAATGAACGAAACCGTTGTGGAGAGCTGCTGCTTCTAAAAGAGAGAGACGACATCTTACAGCCTTGAGCGGTTCAGGGCCTAAATCTCGACCTCGGCGCTTTCGCGAGCAAAAAAGATTTCCGCATCACCCGTGTAGGCGGCATCACAATATTTCGCGGAAAGCGCGTCAATCTGTGCATCGGTCCTTACCGGGTCATGATGAAAAAGGGCCATTCGCTTGACGCCTGCCCTTTTTGCCATGGCAATGGACTGTTCAAAGGTGCCGTGCCCCCAACCAAGCCTTGAGGATTCATATTCTTCCCTGGTATATTGTGCGTCGTGAACAACAAAATCAGCATTTTCCATGAATTCTTCCATGCGTTGATTTTGTTCAGCGGCAACTTGGTCTCCTTCCCCGGCCATTGCTTCGTCATAGGATGGATCATCCGGATCGGTACAGAAGACATTCCTGAAAGGCTCAGTATCATAAACCGTGCAAAAGACTTTGTCTTTCAATTCAAACCGGTAACCCAGACAGGACACGGGATGGTTCAGATATTTGGTGGTAACCGTTATACCGTCGCCAAGATCCAGGCGCTCCTCTTTAAGATCCAGGTATTCTATGTCCGAAGCGAGTTCAGCCTGACGCACCGGAAAATAGCGATATGCCAACTGCCCGCCTATTACATCCGCAAGGTTGTCCTCTTCAAAGGTGGATGGCCCGTACACTTTCAGCTTTGTTCCGGGGATATAAATGGGGGTAAAAAAAGGGAAGCCCAATATGTGGTCCCAGTGGGTATGCGTAAGGAAGATTTCCGCGCGGATGGGACCCTTGGGAAGATCATTTGCCACGATAGCGTCACCCAGTTGCCTTATACCTGATCCGGCATCAATAATAATGAGCCGGTCCGGATTTTCAAACCGCAATTCAATGCAGGCGGTATTACCACCGTATTTCATGGTATCGGGTCCGGGGCAGGGTATTGAACCCCTCACGCCCCAGAATCTAATTTTCATCAGTTGAACCTCACTTGGTATTTGCCAGAAAGATTTTGGCCTTTTCAATCTCCTCTATAATTGTTTGCTTAAGGCCGGAAATTGTCTCCCTCCCAATTTCCATTTGTCCCATAAGGTCAAATACCGCTTGATCTTCGGGAAAAGCGTCTCCGGAGGACCCAATATGAAAAATATTTGCATAGGTGTTGGCAATGGCAACAATACCGACCAATTGGTGGTTTTCAACATCCGCCCTTTCCGGTTCATGATGATGACACATGGCACTGTTCATTGAAGTGTTGAGTTGCCATTTGTCAGCGATCATTCCGCCAACAATGCCATGGTCCATACCAAATATTTCCGCCTCGGTTTTTATCAGGGAAACCTCCCTTTTCTCCGAGAGTTCCAGGGCAAGGGCATATTCATCACCAAAACAGTTGTTCAAAGGTATTTTTCCAAGGTCATGCAAGAGTCCCGCTACGAAATACTCTTCCCGATTGGCAACCGGAACGTTCTTTATGCCGGCCAGGAGCTTGGCAGTAACGCCGACACAGATCGAATGGGTCCAGAAATCGGCCATGGAAAACGCCTGAAAAGATCCCTCCTCCTGACCTATGCTGTCCAGGACCGCGGTACTGAGCGCCAGATTTTTCACGGTATTGATACCGATCATAATGATGGCCCTGGTCAGAGATGTGATCTGATTGGGAAGGGCATAATATGCCGAATTAATAAGGTTTAACACCTTGCCCGTTAAGACCGGATCAAGGGATATCACCCTGTTGAGATCATTGGGGGATGTGGCCGGGTTATTACAGATTTCAAGGACCTTTGTTATGGTGGTTGAAAAGCTGGGCATGCGTGAGATATAGCTCAGCACCCTTTTTTTCCGTTTTTCTAAAGATATGGTGTCTTTATTCATGGGCATGCGTATTAATCCGTTCCCGGGAATGGCGGTGCTATTCGATCCTTGCAGTTTAACAAACTACTGATAAGAGAGCCCTTTTTCTGATATGAACTATAGAGAAGTTCCCCTTGTGGGTCAAGGGCAAAAGGGCCGCAACATCCGTGGGTTTCGCCCAAAGGCGGGCTTGATCATCGTAATGGCAGCTTGCTTTTCCTGATAAAAACGCCTATACTGACGGAAATTATTACATGCTTCCGTTCTCGACCGATATTACAAATTCAAACTGGGAAAACAACGCATGAATCCTTCGAAAAACGGCCCTTCGAATAACAATACCCCTGAAAATCCTGATTTGCCCAAACCCCATGGGGGTCCCGGTCAGATTGTATCGATCCTTTTGAAGGAAGGGCATCTGACGGATAAACAAATCGCCTATGCGCTCAGGATCCAATCAAAGCTCGAAACACCCCGGATGCTGCTGGAAGTCCTGAAAGAACTCCATTATCTCACAGATGATCAGGTCAGAGGCACCATCCGGAGAAACGTCACCTCCATTCGAATTGGAGACCTTCTTGTTGAATTGGGTCATATCAATGAAGTGCAACTCAAGACGTGTTTAGAAACCCAGGCAAAAGAAGGTTCGAAAAGGAAGTTGGGAGAAATTCTTGTCTTCCACAATTTCATCAGAAAGCAAGACCTTCTGGAAATTCTCTCCGTCCAACTGGGAATTCCTTTGGTGGATGTGGAGTTTACCGATGTTGACCCGAAGCTCATTTCCATCGCCCGTGCCAAGCTGTTCAGGGAGTTTATGTTCCTTCCGATCCGAAGGGAAGGCGACCGCATCCTGGTCGTTTTCGCCGATCCGATTGATAAACAGGCCATCAACCAGGCCAAAAGGATTTTCGCTTGTGACATCAACCTCGCAATTGGCAGCGAGGAAGCGATCGCCAATTTCATTGATCGGTTTCAAGCGTCATCGGGGTCTGTGACCTCTGGTTTAAAAACTGATCTCACCCCGACTGAGATGGTGGATGCCATCATTCTGGAGGCCCTTTCACTTGGCGTGAGCGACATTCATATGGAGCCGATGATGGACAGGCTCAGGGTTCGCTTTCGCCTGGATGGCGTTTTGGTTCGCCACAAGGATTTTCCACCTGAAATCATTCCGCAACTCTCAAGCCGCATAAAGATAATGTGTGAAGCGAATATTGCCGAAAAGCGCAGACACCAGGGAGGCCGGATCGATTTTCAGTCTTCAGGCAAAGAAGTGGACATCCGGGTTTCGGTTTATGTGACGGTTCATGGCGAAAAGATCGTAATGCGCCTCCTCAGGCGGCAAGCCCATCTTATGTCCATCGGAGACATAGGGATGCCTCCCCGAATGCTGGCCAGGTTTAAGGATGAGGCCCTCGATTGCCCCAGTGGCGTTATTCTGGTCACGGGTCCAACCGGCTCAGGCAAGACCACTACGGTTTACAGCTGCATAAACTATCTCAACAAACCGGATGTGAGCATTATCACCGCGGAGGAACCTGTCGAGTATGTGGTTGATGGGATCGCGCAATGTTCCATCGATCCAAAAATCAACCTGACATTCGAGGAAACATTGCGACACATCGTACGCCAGGACCCGGACATTGTCGTCATCGGCGAAATCAGAGACACCTTTTCAGCCCAGATTGCCGTTCAGGCGGCCCTGACCGGACATAAAGTGCTGACCACTTTTCACACCGAAGACAGTATTGGCGGCCTGGTCCGGCTGATGAATATGGATGTGGATGTGTTCTTGATTTCGTCTACAGTCCTCAGCGTCCTGGCCCAAAGGCTTCTCAGGAGAGTGTGCTCCGCCTGCAAAATGCCCCATAAAATTTCACCGGCGGAACTTCGTATTCTGGGCTATTCACCCAAAGATATCTCCGGCGCAAATTTTCAAAAAGGCTTCGGGTGCGGTGAATGCGCTTACACCGGCTATAAGGGGCGTCTGGCTGTTCACGAAATGCTTATTCTAAATGAACCGGTTCGAGACGCAATTCTGGAGAAAAAAACGAGTTATCAGATCCGAAACATCAGCATAGAATCCACCGGTCTCGTGACACTCATGGAAAGTGGGATCGCCATGGCCGCGACCGGCGCCACCACCATTGAGGAAGTTCTCAGGTGTCTTCCGAGACTGCAAAAACCGAGACCTTTGCCTGTGCTCCGAAATCTTTTAGGACTATAGCCATGAAACAACAAGAATCATTAATCGATATAGTGAATGAATTCATAACCAGCGATAAGACGGTACTCCGCCCATTCGACAGAAACACCCTCCGCATTCAGCAGGAGATCCGCAAGGAAGAACCGGATGCCCGTTTGATCGAAAAGCTCATCGCGTCTGATCCCGCCCTCACGAGCCAGGTGTTACGGCTGGCCAATTCCGCTTTTTACAAAGGTCTGACAAAGATATCCACTATACAAAATGCCATGATTCGCATAGGGACCACGGAAATAGCAAACATCGTGTCCCTTGTGACGCATCAAAAAAACTTCCATTCAAAAGATGCCGTTGTGCGTGAGATCCTGGGAAAACTCTGGGCCCATTCGGTGGGATGCGCCATCGGAAGTCAATGGCTCGCCACAAAGTGCGGACGCAGGGATCTCTGCCATGAAGCATTTATTGCAGGCCTGCTCCATGATGTGGGGAAACTCTTCTTGATCACGACCATTGATACCGTCAGAGCTTCGGGAAGGATCGCCTCCCGGCCACCCCCTGAATTAATGAGGGAGTTGATGGATAGTATGCATGCGAAATATGGACATTCTCTCTTAAAAACCTGGAACCTGCCTGATGCCTATTGCGAGGTGGCGTTGAGACACCATGATGAGGAATGCGGGGACGAGGACATCCTGTTGCTTTTGGTGAGATTGGGTAATTATACATGCAGAAAAATGGGCATTGGTTTAAATGACGATCCATCGCTTCTGTTGGCGGCCACACCTGAAGCCCACTTTCTCGGCCTATCCGAACTGGCCCTTGCAGAGTTGGAAATCAAACTGGAAGACGTTCTCCAGCTTTCCTTGTAGCCCATGACGGCACCCGCGGGAGCAATTAGTTTGCATGGCCTTACCGGTTCTCCGTGTTGGTGTGCCCCTGGGTTGGTTTCAGAGCCGGTGGAAGAGCGATGTTGTGTTTGATTGAGGGTGATATCAGCTGTAATGTTGAAGAAAGGGGGGGGTGTGCGTTTGAGGCTGAAGGATATGAAGTATGAATGAATTGCATGATGAAGAGATAATAAACCGGTTTGTGACAGAGAGTCTCGATCTCTTAGAGACGGCCGTTGAGCCTGATCTTTTGGCCCTTGAACGTGAAGGGGCCCGGGTTTCCCCGGCAATTATTACCAATCTCTTCCGGGTACTGAACAACATAAAGGAGATCGCGGATATGCTGGGTTTTGAGGCCATAAAGACCCTGAGCTCCGCGATGGAGGAGCTCTTTATCCTGTTTATGCTGTTCAGGGATGAAAAATTGGTACCTGACCGTGACAAAATTGATGTCCTGTTTGCCGGTGTGGATAAGTTGAGGGTTATGTTCCAGGATATTAACGGTAGCGCTTATGTGCCCTATTCCGATGAACTTGAGAGAATCAATGGAATTTTGGAATCACGGAATGTCATCAGAATTCTGGTGGTGGACGATGAGTTTGTCAGCAGGAAGAAGGCGCAAAAAATCTTGTCTCAATATGGAGAGTGTTATACTGCCGCCAATGGAACTGAAGCCTTAGAGGCATTCAGGCTTGCCCACGCGGAAGGGAACCCATATAATCTCATCACCATGGATATCCAAATGCCGGATATGGATGGGATTGAGACGCTTGAAAGGATACGAGAATGGGAGGAATCCCGTAATATTGAATTTGTGCGGCGCGCAAAAGTGCTCATGTTGACTGCAACCGAGGCCAAGAATGCCCTCTTTAAATCATTTCGTAAAGGGTGTGAAGCATATATTCTCAAGCCGTTTGACAAGAAAAAACTCACAAATGCCCTATGTAAGTTCTGGGATACCTGAACGAGACTCCGTACGCACCTTCCCCGACCTCACATTTTTCCATCCAACCATCGGGCCATCCATCCCACAGTCCTGCCTTCCGGCCCATTTCTTAGAGCCCCGCAAGCCCTTATTGCATCTGGTTCCAACGTAAGTCTCTAAACAACGAAACGCCTTTTCAAGTCTCTCCAGGACCTCAATCGCTTCTTTCAAGGCACCGGAACTCCCGATTTTTTCAAGCTCAAAGGCAATCGCCGAAAGATCATCCGCCGTCAGATTCGCGGCTCCGCCCTTAATGGCATGGGCCTCTCTCCTGACTACCTCCGCATCATCTTCGGATATGGCATGACGGATGATCCCAATTTGGGATGTAACATTTTTAAAAAACCCTTCCAACACCTCCAGCAAAAACGCTTCATCCCCTTCAAATTCCTCTATGGCCGTGGCGAAATC
>JAERTK010000074.1 GCA_016844935.1 Desulfobacteraceae bacterium
ATCCTGGTAGCGCCCACGGGCATCACCTATACGGAAATGATCTATCCCCCGAAAATCATGCGACATCCCGATGACACGGAAACCAAGTATTTCAGCACCGCCTCCGGCAGCATCGAAATGCTTCGAGAGGAAGGGGAAAAACGGGGGATTTTTTACTGGCGGGTGCGGACGGAGGATTAGGATAAGCGAGTGAACAACATTTACAACAACATGTGGCGGTTTGTTTTTTTGACGGCTTGTTTCATGCTGTTTACAAGCCTCGCAATGGCCCAGGTCTACCAGTACCGGGACCCAAACGGTCGGTTGCATTTTACCAACGACCTTTCGGAAGTTCCCGAGGGCCAGCGACCGGAAATCATCATGAAACAGCCGAACCGGGCGGCAGAGCCTGAGGTTGGGGCGGCCAAAACACCGGAGAAGGATTCACCGGAAACAGGGACCGCGGCCGACCCTTCCAAGGGAACACCCAAAGGGGAAGATGGCAAGAAACCGCCGGAAATTCCTATCGTGGCAGATCTCAACAGAGAAAAGGCCGCCCTGGACAGAATCCATGCGCGGTTGATGAAACGGAAAAAGGTGCTCAAAAAGGAAAAACAAACCTTGAAAACCCCGGACCAGGTACGTCAATACCGGAAAAGGGTGAACCGTTTGAATACTGACATTGACGCTTATAAAAAACGCAACAGAGCATTTCAAAAAAAGGCGGATGCCTATAACGCGGCTGTTCGAGAAAAGGGAGAAGAATAATGCATCAGACCCGGAGAAGCGCTTTATGGAGACCCCTTATTCTGTTCCTGCTGACGGTTTTTGCAACCATCACAGCCCTTGGGGGCATGGCAGCAGGTCAGTCCCGGGGAGAAGGTTTCATTACCGGCTCGTCCCTATCGGATTTCGATGGGGTGGGCCATATTGACAGCATGGAGGGGGGGCAACTGGTGATTGATGATAGTTCAAGAAGGTTGTCATACGGCGTAAAGTATTATAAACCAGGACCCATCAAAATTCCCGCGTCCGCCTTCTCAGCGGGCAGTCGTGTGGGATATGTAGAAGATCGGAACGGCCGGATTACCTCGCTATGGCTTCTACCCGGCAAATCAAAAGCCAAATGACCCTGTTCAGGACCCGACCATGACAAATAGATCCGGCCATCCTTTCTCCCCTGAAACCATCTGCAATATTTTAAGAGAACGCAATCTCATTTCCCCCCTTCAGGAAAAAATGATCCTGGCAAAGCGGCAAGAGGTTGGAAAAAAGATTCAAGAGATCAATCGTCGCAATAAATCCAATGGACTGCTGGACGAAAGGTTTTCCGACCGCATATCCATCATCGATGTCATTGCCTTCCTCAATCTGGAAAGGGCCGACCAGTCGGAAAAAGTGCTGGATGAGGAACTCATCTACCAGGTCCTGGCTGATGAATGGAAGGTTCCCTACAAAAAAATAGACCCCCTCAAGCTGGACCTGAACCTGGTCACCACCACCATACCCCACACCTTTGCCATGAAACACCTGATCCTTCCCATCGGCATCCAAGACCGCCGCATCCTTGTGGCCACGGCAAACCCCTTCCTCCAGGAAGCCCTGGAAGATGTGGCAAGGGTCAGCCATATGCCGGTCGATCCCGTGGTCACCACAAGAAGCGACATCGTCCGGCTGATCAAGGAATTTTTCGGCTTCAAACGTTCCATATCAGCCGCTGAAACCCAATTCGCACGCCCGGGCGTCGATATCGGGAACTTGGAACAGTACGTCCGCCTCGAAGATGCTTCAGGTGATCCGGACGCTAATGTTCGGCATATTGTCAACGCCGTGGATCATATCTTTTCCTATGCCTTCGACCAGCGCGCAAGCGATATTCACATTGAACCCAAACGGGAAACATGCCACGTCAGGATGCGCATTGACGGGGTCCTTCACACGGCCTACAACCTTCCAAAACCGGTCCATGCAGCCATCGTGAGCCGCATCAAAACCCTGGCGCGCCTGGACATGAGCGAAAAGAGAAGGCCCCAGGACGGTCGAATTAAAATGGACAAAGCGGACGTGGAGGTAGAAATCAGGGTGTCCACCATCCCCGTAGCATTCGGGGAAAAACTGGTTATGCGGATCATGGACCCCGATGTGCTTTTTCAAGACCTGAAGTACCTGGGGTTTTCTTCCCACGATATGGCGCTTTACCAGAAATTCATAGACATGCCTCACGGCATCGTTCTGGTATGCGGACCCACCGGTAGTGGAAAATCCACGACCCTTTATTCGACCCTTCGGAGATTGTCGACCCCTGAGGTCAATGTCACCACCATTGAAGACCCCATTGAGATGATCCATGAAGAATTCAACCAGCTGGGCGTTCAGCAAGCCATCGGGGTGACATTTGCTTCCATCCTGAGAAATATCCTCCGGCAGGATCCGGATATCATCATGATCGGGGAAATGCGCGATCTGGAGACCGCTGAAAATGCCGTTCAGACAGCGCTTACCGGTCATCTGGTGTTATCCACTCTGCACACCAATGACGCTCCTTCAGCCGTCACGCGACTTCTGGATCTGGGGATTCCCCCGTTCCTGATTGAAAGTACCTTGATCGGTGCGCTGTCCCAGCGCCTTGTGAGGAAAATCTGCCTCCATTGCCGGGAACCATTTGTCATGACTCGGAAGGAGCTGGCTCAAATGGGCCTGGATCCTGGCAAGGATGGAGAGTACAGGCTGTACCAGGGGAAAGGCTGCCTCAGGTGCCGTGGGACCGGTTACCTGGGACGGACCGGCATTTTCGAGGTGTTCCCGCTGACCAAACGGATCAGAAACCTGATAAAGGAACAGAAGCCCCAGGATTCTTTGCGGGCAGAAGCCCTTCAGCAAGGGATGATTCCCCTTCGCCAGAATGCGTTGAGAGCCATGCTCGAGGGGACGACCACATACCAGGAAGTGCTGAGGGTGACCTGGGGACAGACCTGAGTGGCCCTGCGGATGCGTTTTCAGGGGAAGTGGCATCGGAATGCATAGGTTACGGCCCCTTCGCCGGAGCGAAGGAGCAAGGGGGAAGACCAAGCGATCATCATACCTCAGGAAACAGTTTTTCTGGCAAAAGCAAAAACCCATTCCCCAAGAAACACAACATGTGGTAACCTGCTCTTTTATTTTTCACCATATGCGTATTGATTTTCACAGTTTAAATCAATATATAACAAAAGCTTGACAAAGTCTGGTTTTTATTGGATAATTTTAGAAAATTTTATTGCATCAGAAACTGACTCAGGCAGAGCAGCCATGGCCCCAAAGAAAAAAAATCAGCTGGTAGGCGTGGATATTGGTTCCCACTCCATCAAAGTCGTTCAAATTGATCAGAACAAGCGGGGCCGATATCTAAAGAATTTCGGTGCAATCGGACTGGCGAAAAACGCCATTCGGGAAGGCGACATTGTTGAAATGGAGGTGGTGGCCGAGGCCCTCAGAAAGCTTTTCAAAAACCTGAAAATCAGAAATAGAAATGTTGCGGTAGCGCTGTCGGGATACCCGGTCATGGCCAAGCGGATTACGCTCCCCGGTACCGACAGGGGGGAAATCGAAAGCGTTCTATATGATCATGCCGAACAGTACATCCCTTTCGACATAAACGATGTGAATCTTGATTTTGATATTCTGGAAAAACCGGACGATCTCTCTGAAGAGAAAAATGCGGGTGGAGAAACTCAATCCATTGAGGTTATGCTGGTTGCCGCCAAGAAAGACGTCATTGACGCTTATCTGGAACTGCTGAAGGCAGCGGATCTGCATCCGGGCGTATTGGACGTGGACGTGTTTGCCCTCCAAAATGCCGCTGAACTGAGTGTTACCGGCGAGAAAGAGGGGTACGCCATCGTCAATGTGGGAGCCGAGGAGCTGGGCATTAACACCGTGGTGGACGGGACATCTCTGTTTTCCCGCGATTCCTCTTTCGGGGGCGCACAGATCACGGAACTCATCATGGGCCATTTCGATGTGGATTTTGAAACAGCCGAAGAGATCAAGCTGGGCGCGGTTAAGGACAAACCATTGGATCAAAATCTTGAAACCAGTGTATCCGGGGTGATTTCCGACTGGGCGCTGGAAATTAAACGGGCACTGGATTTTGTGGATACCACTTACTCGGACAAAACCGTGGGGAAAATTTTCGTCTGCGGCGGTTCCTGCCGTATCAAGGGGTTTCAAAAGTACCTGGAGGCCCATACGGGCCTGCCAGTGATGGAGCTGAACCCTTTTGCAAACCTGATTCCAGACCTGGACCTCTTTGATGAAAAATACCTGAACCACATGGCACCCCAGGCCTGCGTGGCCATGGGGCTGGCCCTGAGGAGCATTGACGACAAATGATCAAAATCAATCTCCTGCCCTTTAGAAAAGCACGCAGAAGAGAAAACGTCAGACGTCAGGTCAATGTTTTCTTTTTGCTTCTGGTGTTCCTCTTTTCACTCATGTTCTATTTTCACTTCCACCTGAACACCCAACTGGAGAATTTGGAAACCAAAAAAAACAGTCTTCAAAATGAACTCAAGACCTACGGGCGCATTACCAGGGAAATTGCGGCACTCAAAAGCGCCACCCAAACGCTTAAAACGAAACTGGAAGTCATCAAGAATCTGGAAAAACAGCGGGTGGGCCCGGTTCAACTCCTGGCTGAGGTGGCCCGGGCAGCGCCGTTGGACCGGCTGTGGCTGGAAAGTCTGTCGGAATCCCTGGGTGTGCTGGTATTACAGGGAACCGCCATGGACAATGATACCGTGGCGCTTTTCATGACCAAACTTGAAAAGGCCCACCAGATTCGTTCAGTGGACCTGGATAAAACCACGTTGAAGTTTTTTCCGGAACAAAAACTCAGGGCCGCGGGGTTTGTATTGACGTGCCGCACCACTTTCCAGGCACCCGCGCCCGAAAATGAAAAAAACCAGAAGAAAAAAAGACGGTAAAACCAGATGCCTTTAAAGGTCCCAGACTGGCGGTCCCTCATCGAGATTATTTTTGAGAAGACCTCAAAGATCGAACGGAAGAAACGGATTCTCCTTTCTTTTGGATTGATCATCCTGTTGAGCGGCGCCTTTTATGGGCTCGATTATATGCCCAAGAGTCAGGAAATCGCCATCGCCAGAGAGAATGTGGAAAACCTTGAACGGCGGCTGCGAACCGTTAAAATTCGCGCGAGAAATCTACAAAAGTTCAAAGAAGAGCACGCAAGAGTTGAAAAAGAATTTCAGGAAGCGCTCCGGCTGCTGCCGGACAAGCGTGAAATTCCCGATCTTCTTCGGAACATTTCACAGATGGGGATCGATGCCGATCTCGAGTTTCGCCTTTTCAGTCCTCAGCCGGAAAACCCGAAGGATTTCTACATGGAAATTCCCGTGGCACTGGAAGTAAAGGGCAATTACCGAAATGTTACCCTTTTCTTTGACCAGATCGGGCGCATGGATCGCATTGTGAACATCCTCAATATCTCCATGCGACCGGATAAGCCCCTCTCCACCAGTTTGATTACCAAATGCACCGCCATTACATACAGATTCAAGGGCAAAGATGATGTGGAAAAAGAGAACCAGAAAAAGAAAAAATAATAGACCAGGCGTTTTCCTGGCGCGCGGGATCTTCTGGCTTTTTTGGTGCATGGCGTTCGTCTATGGCGAGGGAACGGGCACTGCAAACGTGGTGTATAAACCCATGCTCCCTCCCGGGGATCTCACCGTTAGCCAGGATGAACCCGTACCGCCTTCGGATCTCAAAAACCTGCCCGATCCTTTTTTGTCATACCTGGTGAGAAAGGTTATGCAGGATTCGGCACTTCGGGAACAGGAGAACCGCAAGCGTCTGGAAGCTGAAGAAAAAATGGCAAAAATGAAAGCCGCTGCCGCTGAGAAGCTTCGCCGTTTGCGGGCACCCAGAACCATACTTCAACAACTGAAACTGCACCAGCTCCTGTTAACCGCCATTGTTGAATCCCCCAAAGGCGAATGGGCCATGGTGAGGGATGAAA
>JAERTK010000075.1 GCA_016844935.1 Desulfobacteraceae bacterium
TATAGCGGGCGAGGGCTTCACGCACGATGCTGCTCTGGTCTGTAAAGCCCCAATATTTGTACGATTCGAGAAATTCTCGTTGTTCAAGGCTGATGGAAAACTTTTTTTGAGTCAAGGTTGTCATTGCAATCTCCTTAAAAAAGACCTTATTTTGGGGCTTTATTAATTCCCTATATAGGACTTCGATAACATTCGCAGGTATATATTGTCAAGTAAATTTGGGGCTTTGCTAGAGAGGCTGGGGTCAGGCCTGCCTTATTGTCGTTATTGAGAATGAAAGCAAACCGTAAGCCGTGAACAGTGAACCGTGAGCCGTGAGCCGTAAGCAGGGAACTGTGAGCAGAAAAGGCGGAAGGTCAAAGGGCGGAAGGCGGAAGCAGAGCTCAAAGCAAGGGTCAAAGGTGAAAAGGGAAAGAGCAGTGGGCGGAGGGCGGAGGACGGAAGACAGAGGTCGGAGGGCAGAAAGCGGAAGGCGGATGACAGATGACGGAGAGTAGGGGGCGGATGTCAATTCGCGGCGAGGATTTTCGGATGTGTTAATGGAGATTTTAAATATTGGAAACGTTGACCCTTCAAGAAATTCAGAGAAAAGTTCGGAATGACCAATATGATTATACTCTCCACGCTGAGATTGAACGAAAAGCGGATGGCTTGACGTTCCATCAGATCGAAACCGCTATACTTGAGGGTGAGATTTTAGAGAAATATCCTGATGATGGCCGGGGTGAGAGTTGTCTGATGGTTGGATTTGGTGATAATATTCCAATTCACGTTGTCTGCGGTCGGCGGGGCACAAGAATCGTTTTGATTACGGTTTACGTACCCAAGGCCCCTCATTTCGTTGATCCCTGGACAAGGAGCGGCAAAAATGGAAGATAAGAAATGTAACTTTTGTGGAAAAGCGAATTATGAAAATAGACGTACCGATTATTTATATTCATATAAAGGAAATTATTTGCTGGTACCCAATACCCCTGTAGAAGTCTGCACTAATTGTGGCATGGTTTATTATGATGCGAAGGTTTTAAAGTCAATTGAAAAACGTTTTTTTGCGATCCAAAGGAAGCTGGAGAAACCGGACCATTATATGGATGTGCCTGTGTCTGCTTATGCTTGAAAGTAATATTTGGGGGCAGGCCTGTGTTGTTGTCGTTGTTGAAGGTGAAAGGGGAAAAGAACCGTAAGCCGTGAACAGTGAGCGGTGAGCTGAAAAGGTGAAAGGGGAAAGAGCAGAGGGCGGAGGGCGGAGGACGGAAGAGGACTGAGGGCGGAGGGCGGAGGGCGGAGGACGGAAGACAGAGGTTGGAGGGGAATTGAGCTTGAAGTTCGAGGCTGAAATGCTGGATTTTATGTTTGACGTAAAGCGTAATAGATCGTATATGGAAAATGATGATCCGATCGTTTGCATGCAAACATACCGAAAAGCTGTACCATGGTAAAAGGATTTCTCGTTTCGAATCATTTGCCAGGCAGGCTGAAAGAAGATTACAGATATTAGACAGTGCTGTTTGTATCGAAGATCTGATGAGTCTGCCCAGCAATCGTTTTGAATCTTTGGGCGGGGATCGGACGGGTCAGCAAAGTATTCGTATAAACAAGCAGTGGCGTGTCTGCTTCGAGTGGCGGGAAGACGGTCCTCATCGAGTCCAGATCGTGGACTATCATTGAAAGGAGGGAGGTTATGAATGCCATGCGGCCAATACACCCGGGAGAGGTACTCAAGGAAGAGCTTGCCGAAGTTGGCATGAGCGCCAACGCCTTTGCACAGGCACTACATGTGCCGGCCAACCGTATAATGGCTATCCTGAAAGGAACACGTTCTATTACCGCCGATACCGCGCTTCGCATCTCACATTTTTTTGGCACGACCCCTGATTTCTGGCTGAATCTTCAGACATCTTATGATTTGAAGGTGGCCAAGGGTCTCATTGGTGCAAGAATCGAACAGGAAGTGATATCTTTGGCAGATGTATAACGGGTCAGGCTTTCCTTATTGTCGTTATTGGAGGTCAAAGGTGAAAGGGGAAGATGTGAAACGTGAGCCGTAAGCCGTGAGCTGTGAGCCGGAGAGCTGAAAAGGTGAAAGGGCCAAAGGGCGGAAGGCGGAAGCAGAGCTCAAAGCTCAAGGGTCAAAGGTGAAAGGGGAAGGGCGGAGGGCAGAGGGCACAGAGAAAAACAATAAAAGAACTCAGTGTTCTCTGAGTCTCCGTGGTGAAAAAGGATGAAAGAGAAAGGGGGGATGGAGCACGGGAGACGGTTTATGCGAAAGCCTTCACATTTGAGATATCGGTTCTCTGCCAGGCTTGCCATAGATCATATTGGGCCTGCTGAGTAATCCAGCTTTCCGCGCTTCCTCCGAAAGCCTTAGAAAGGGAAACAGAACCGTAAGCCGTGAACAGTGAGCCGTGAGCAGGGAGCCGTAAACCGTGAGCCGGGGAAGGGACGGAGGGCGGAGGACGGAAGACGGAGGGCGGAGGGCATGGCGTATAGGAGGGAAATAGCGCTTCGTTTTTTTGGATTCCATGGTTATTTACTCAGGGTCGAGGATGAATGGCTTTCTTGACGTGGAAGTCATTTTATGAGCCTGATCAGGAAGGCGTGCTGTCTAGGAAAGACGGTTCTCCTCGTTCAGGAAAAGGTTCGATGTCCTGCCAGTTCAAGGATTTTCGATCGGCCTGCCACAGGTCATATTTTTTTTGAAGGTTAATCCATAAATCCGGCGTTGTGTTAAAAGCCCGAGACAATCTGAGTGCCATATCAGGTGTAATGGCGCTCCTTTCATTGATAAGGTTGGAAACCGTTTTTCTGGAGACACCTATTCGTTTGGCCAATTCTGTAATCTTTACTTCCATTGGGATTAGATAAAGCCGCTTCAATATTCCTCCCGGATGGCCAGGTGCCCTTTTTCTATTTTTCATCACTCTCTCCTTAATGCTAGTCTTCATAATTGACATTCATTGCATCACCCTCACGGAATTTGAACGTTAACCGCCAGTTCTCTGAAACTTTTATTGACCAACAGTCTTTCTTATTCCCTTTGAGACGATGGAGGTTTGATCCTGGAAAATTCATGTCTTGAATTTCTTCAGCGGAATCGAGAAGGTCGAGGATGTCTTCCAGGCGTTGTGAATGCTTTGACTGAATACCCTTCTTTGAACCTTCAATGAAAAATGTTTCCAAGCCTTTGTGAGAGAAAGTCTTTATCATTAAAGAAGCGTAACCAGTGGAGTGTCATCTGTCAAGAGATCATTGCGGGGAAAGGCGGGGTCACCCATTAAAGGGCCAGTCTTTCCTTATTGGCGTTATAAGCCGTGAGCCGTGAGCCGTGAGCCGTGAGCAGTTAGCCGTGAACCGTGAGCCGTGAGCAGGGAGCCGTGAACCGTGAGCTGTGAGCCGGAGAGCTGAAAAGGTGAAAGGTAAAGGGACAGAGGGCGGGTGAGAGTAATATGAGAGGAAAACCGGAAATTATACACTTGGGCGGTGAGAATACGGTTACCGGGTCATGCCACTTGTTTCGGGCAAACGGCATTCATATAATGGTGGACTGTGGGCTTGCTCAGGGGAATGACGTTCT
>JAERTK010000076.1 GCA_016844935.1 Desulfobacteraceae bacterium
TTGCCTATTTCACCCAACCCGGCAGAAACCGCAAGGTTATCAAAACCGACCTCGACCAAGCCTGGTTCCTCATGGGCGCGGCCGCACCGGAATCAGGAATCAAAATTGATTCTGAATTAAACAACCCCAACTTCCGCATTAAGAAATCAACCGATGATATCCTGAAATGGTACGCTGAGGTGGAAAAGGATACCGTAGTTTGCCAGTACGCACAAACGGCATCAAAACTTGTGGAGCACTGGCGTACCCATTGGGAACGAGTTCAGGCGGTTCAACCCACGTTGTTTGATTTTCTTGAGGAGAAAGACTGATGGATACAATTTCAAATACCGTATGGCAGCGTAAAGGCTCCTCCATCCTATTTGATCAGGAAAGCCTTGCGCCGTTCGTAAAGGACGGTTCCGTCATCTCTATACGTGAAGCCCTGGGCTGGAAGAAAGATTTCCCTTCTGAACCGCCCGTGGATAGCAAAACCATCGTTGTGTGCGGTCTGGAAACAATGGTCGAAACTCTCCCTGAAGATGAAATCGATGATTTCCTGGTAAAAAGTGTCCGGCCACTTTTAATTGAACTGCGGAATAGGTGGCCCGCCTGCGGCATTGTTTTCGGGTTTTCCTCACACCCGAACACCTTCGAAGAAAGCCACATGGAAGAGGAAGTGCTGTTTAAGAGACGCGACCGGGTGAAAGTGCGTTTATCGGAAGGCCTCTGGGACGGAAGCGCAACGGTCAACATGAAACGGATTGTGGAACCTGAGCGGACCCCCGGAAAAGAGATTACCATCGGCTACTATGTCGCAAGAATATCCTGAACTCACCCCCGGCGCCAAGGTCAACCACTCGGAACTCGGTGAAGGGGTTATCACCGGCATTGATGGGAAAGGCTTTTTAACCGTCTTCTTCAGGATGCATGGGGAACGGCAGGTTTCAGCCGATTCCCTGTCTGCTGCAATTGACCCATATGACCGGATTGTCCAATCCTTTTCTTTTGCCGAACCGGATAAACTTCAGAAATTATGGCTCGCGCTGGAAGCAGCACAGATCCCTTTATTGGATAGCGCCGCCACCCTGACAGCTGCAAAAGTGGACCTGTTGCCTCACCAAGTGGTTCTGGTTCACCGCATGGCCAATGCCAGGCCCAAACGATTCCTGGTGGCTGATGAGGTGGGCCTCGGAAAAACCATCGAAACAGCGCTTATCCTGCGTGAACTCAGCTCACGTGGAGAACTGACACGGGCCATGATGGTGGTGCCGGCCGGTCTGGTTGAAAACTGGCGGAGTGAATTGAACGACGTTTTCAATCTCGATTTCGAGGTATTCGGCAGTGAAGGGGATGTAACCGATCGAAAATCAAATGCCTTTGCCAAACACAACCGCCTGATTGTATCCGTTGATACGCTGAAACGTCCGGCCAGGATCAAAAAACTCCTTGCCGCGCCGCCATGGGATCTGGTGGTTTTTGACGAAGCGCATCACCTGAGCGTCTACCGTAACGGCAGCAAGGTGAAAAAGACCGAAAACTTCAAGCTGGCCGAAGCGCTTAGGGATCATTGCCGTGATTTGATTCTACTTTCCGCAACCCCCCACCAGGGAGATCATTTTCGGTTCTGGATGCTGATTCGGCTTCTGACACCTGAACTGTTTGAAAGCGCCGAGGACATGGTGGCAAATCGGCACAGGCTGAACGCCGTGGTCATTCGCCGAACGAAAGCGGATGCCTGCGCGCAGGACGGCAGCCCTCTTTTTGCCAGGCGTGTGGTCCATACCGAAGCTTTCAACCTGTCAGACCCGGAAAAGGAATTCTATAACCATCTGCTGGAATACTTGCGGGACGGCTATAATCTCGCCGCCCAGCAGGGAAACAAAGGTCGGGCACTCGGCTTCGTGATGAGCATCTTTCAAAAGATCGCTGCCAGCAGTTTCGCCGCAATCCGCTCCACACTTTACCGTCGACTCCTCATGCTGACCTTGCAGGAATCAATAGAACGCGATGAACTGCTGGATGTTGATGAAAGAAACCGTTTGTTGGCGGAATCACGACAAATTATTCATCAGGTTTACAATGTGTCCTTTGACACTGTGGGAAAAGCCCAGGTTGAGCAGATCCTGGCGGAATCTAAACTTCAGCTCATCAAGAAACGCAAAAGCGCACTGGATTTTGTAAAAAGAGCCGAAAGCTATTCCGATTCTGAATTTTCCGCCGCGTCGGGGGAAGAATCGGCCGCATTACTGGTATCCTTGGCTTTGCCCGAGGAACGTTTCCGTATTCAGGGCCTTCTAAATCGTTTCCCGGAGGGCGCTGAGACAAAAACTGAAATGCTGGTTCATGCCCTGTCTCAAATATGGGCGCACAATCCCGATGAAAAGGTTGTTATTTTTGCTACCTATCTGGGGACGGTAGCAACCTTAAAAAAGCATCTTGATCAGGCATTTCCCAACGGAGGCGTTGATGTTCTTAAAGGGGGAGATCATGGGGCAAAGACCGCTGCACAGAAACGCTTTAGAAAACCGGATGGGCCGAATGTTCTGGTGTGCACGGCGGCCGGACGTGAAGGTATCAACCTTCAGTTTGCCAGAGTGCTTTTTAACTATGACCTGCCGTGGAATCCCATGGATCTGGAACAAAGAATCGGCCGTATACACCGTTATGGCCAGCGCTCTACGGCCCAGGCCTATAACCTTGTTGCAGCAGACACCATTGAAGGTCAAATTTTCCTGCTCCTGGAAGAAAAGCTGGGTGATATTGCTCAAGCACTCGGAAAAGTGGATGAAAAAGGCCAAATCGCGGAAGACCTGAGAGGTCAGGTGCTGGGCCAGTTGAGCAGTTGTTTGAAGTACGATAGCTTATACAAAGAGGCTTTGGGCGATCCTTCACTCAAAAGAACGCGGCAGGAACTGGAAGTCGCCATGAGCAATGCCAACCTCGCTCGGGAGGTGGTATTTGAGCTCTTTCAGGATCTGGACCGCTTCAATCTTGGAGATTATCAGAAATACAATGACGAAGGCCGGGGAATGCAGCGGCTGGTGGAATTTATCATCAGGGCATCACACCTGCAAGGTGGCGATTTCACAAAAAACGGTCATTTGAAATGGTTACTGGAGCTACCGCCGGATAAGAAAGTCCTTTTCACGACGGATCGTGATCTCGCCATGAAAGAGGACAAACTCAATCTGGTAGGGTTGGAGCACCCGATCATTCGGGAATTGATGCTTCATTACAAATCCCTTGACAATACCTCTAGAGCAGTCGTTGGCGCCATTGACGGTGTTGCTTCATCAGGCCTTTTGTCTATCTGGCTCGTGAAAACTGAGAGCAAAGATTCCCAATTCAACCGGCATATCATTTCAATCGCCATTACGGAAGATGGGGACCGGGCGCCATGGCTTGAAAAACTGGGTGAAAGACTGCTGGGGTTGAAGGGATCGCGAAACGGCGATTTTGACAAATGGCAATCTCTGGCCAGTAGCAACAAACAGAATATCCGTGAAATTCTGCATCGCGATTTACAATATTCAGGAATGATGGAAGAAAATATGACCTACGCATCAAAGCTCCTGGCAATTTTTGGAATCCAGAATCAGGCGTCATTATGAAAATCCTGAACACATCCGAACCCTTTTATTGACACACCGAAACTCATTGAAAAATAAAACAGCAATTCTCTTGTTTTATACAATATGATATTGTATGTAATATCAAAACACGAATACATATGGGAAAAGCACAAAAACTTTTTGATAAATGGAGTGAGTATGTTCCGAGGGAAGCTCGCCTACAGGAAGTGAAAACTTTCCTTGATACCTATTTTCCACAGATGTGGGGACAAGACGGCACCTCCCATATCGTGGTACGATGTGAGGCCCTTAAAGCTTTTCCGGATTATCAGCCTTATGGCGAACTGTCCGTGCCTGTTAAAGGGGGACAAAAAGTTAAAGGACATTATATTAAGCGACTTGTTACAGCAGTCCGGCTTTTGGAAGCGTCAGGAGATACGGGATGAGAAAAGATCTGAACAACTATCTGGCATTGCCCTATAAAATAGAGATTATACCCATAGCTGAGGATGAAGGGGGTGGATATTTGGCGAGATTGCCGCAGTTTGGAGTTTTGGGTATTGTGGGCGACGGTGAAACAAAAGAGGAAGCCCTGGCTGATCTTGCAAAAAGTCAAAAAGAGCGTTTTCAGAAATACCTGGAAGAAGGGCTTGAAATCCCGATACCTGAAACGGAACTGGATGAATACAGGGGCCAGTTCCTGTTGCGATTTCCAAAATATCTACATCGAGAACTATCAAAGGCTGCTAAAGAAAACGGGGTTAGCCTGAACCAGTACATTTGCTCCCTGCTGGCCATGAATTTCCAGTCGGATCGCCTAGCGGCTACCATAACCGTGATGCATGAAGAAATTCAAACCCTGAATCAAAATATCGGTACGCTCAAATATCAATTCAAAGAGTCCTACCGTTTCTCAAAATATGATATCAGTGCCATACACGCCGATGAGTATCCGCAGGCGGCTTGAGAGGAGCTATCATGCCCAAAATAGAAGTGAAAAAAAAGCCCCCTATGGACCCGGAGGAGTACAAAGCGTTTTTAAAAGAGGTGGAATTAAGGGCCATTGTTCTGGATGCCTGTTCAACAAAAACGAATCGGAACAACATCGGCAGCAATATGAGACTGGATATTATTCATAAGGCAAATTACAAAATTACTAAAAATAATGAAGGATGTATATCTTCCAGCTATGACCTGACCGTAACAAAATCAACAAAAAAGGATTTTGCACTGAAATTGAAATGTGTTTATCAAGTCCAATTGATTTCCAAAAAACCCTTATCGGGCGATTTCATGGAAATATTCACGAAAGTGAATACACAGATGAATACATGGCCCTATTTCCGGGAATTTGCTCAAAGCATGTTTCAGAGGGCCGGCTTCCCACCTTTGACACTCCCTTTACTGAAACGTTAAGTATGAATCTACAACACATCAGAGCTTTTTGCTGACAAATTTCATGTTGGGTAAGCACCCTTTGTTTAGCCACTTGCCATAGCTGCCCCTCAAAACCCCTCCATCATCCCTTTGATGAGATACGGCACTTCAATCCGGCCGGTGGGGGACAGAATCCGGCTGCTGAAATTGGTGGTGTATCGCTTTTTAAGCGTGCGGGCAAGTTTCCGGTACTCGGCGCTGTCAACGGCACTGGCGATATCCGCAAAGGTTCGAGCCGTGCATTCCGCCAGGATCCTGGGGCCTGTGCCGATGGAAAGGCGCCAGCCGTGGGTCACCGGCACCCCCAGCTGCTTCATGATGGGAATGGCTTCATCCCTCACAAAATCATTGTGTTCCTCTTCCATTCCGGGAACGATGTCGTAATACTGGTTGAATTTCAAGGCGCCCGTCTGAATGCTGAAGGGCTGGTCCCGAAACATACCGGCGGGAATCCATACTTTGCTGCCGTAGTTGTAAATATGTTTCATGAGCCCCATGGACAGGATTCGGTACTCCCTGGAAGAGAGTGCCCCCAGCAGGCCCGTGCCATTCTGCATGGCGGCCACGGCCATGATCCGGGGCCCCGATCCAACGGCCACATAGAATCCCCCCAGCAGCTTCAAGCCGAGTTCTTCCAGGCCAGGATTATATTCTTCCGAAATAAATTTGGAGTAGTCGTCATATTCGCCGGTGTTCACATCCCAGTACTGGGTAAATAATATGGTCATGCGCTGTCTCCTCGCCTCAAGAACAATGGATGCCTTATGCCACAGGCCGTCAGGGGCCTGATTCACATTTTGAAAATCCGCGTCATCAACTCAGCCAGATATTCGGAATCGTCTTCTTTTTTCTCGGAAAACTTGGCCGGTCTAGTTTGAACCCAGAACAGGTTTTCAGGGAATTGCATGTCCTCGTCGAAAACCCATTCCATATCCTGGGGCGTATCAAAGTAGGACTCTACATCAAGGGCAATCCTTACAATTTCGTCAAGCTCCCGCTCGTTGATACATGGCCTGTCCTGCTTTTCCGCCGGGACACTCACCATGCCGATGCCGTCTTTTTTGTATACCACCATTCGCGTTTTCTTACTGATGGTGGATGATACGAGCGATCCACCGGCCTTGTCCACCAAAAAACTGTCCGGCGTAACTTCCCCGGATACCACGCTCTCGCCCAAGCCCCAGTTTCCCTCGACCACCGTTTTGGTGAGATCCCCCGTGGTGGGCTGGACCGTAAGCGTTACACCGGCACTCCGGGCATTGACCATCTTGAGGACCGCCACACCGATGGGCGCCTTGCTCATTTCCATGCCTTTTTCAAGCCGAAAGGCAATGGCTCGCGTGGTAAACGCACTCCCCCATACCTTGATGATCTTTTTCAGGAGCTCCCGCTTCCCCTTCACGTTCAGATAGGTCTCCATCTGTCCGGGCATGCTCACCGCACCACTGGACCGGGTGGCCACCGCTACATCGGGAAGACCTACGGTTTCACAAAGTTCATCATAGAAAGCATAAAGTTCTTGTTTCATTCCCTCGGGCATGTCCTTCCCTTCGACCATGCCGCGAATAATACGCCCCGCCTCCACCTGTTTCTGGATATCGTGAATGCTTTCGCCGGCATCCTCCACGTATTTTCTGATTTCTTCGCCGGCGCCCGTTTCATCCATAAAACGTTCGTAACCATCCACGGAGATGGCAAAGCCGGGCGGCACCCGCATGCCCATGTGCACCATCTCCCCCAGGTTTGCACATTTCTTGCCCACCAGATCGTTGTCTTTACTACGGAGTTCTTCAAGCCTGTAAATCCATTTCTGCGCCATCGTGAATTCCCCTTATTGGCTCTTAGCTGTTGGCTCCCGGCTCTTGGGAGCCGAACTTAAGCCAAGAGCCGAGAGCCAGAAAAAAACTACCGATTACTTATCCAGGATGTAAACGGTTCCCATATTGGCATCCACCTTCACCATCTGTCCCGACTTGATCTTGGCGGTGCCTTCAAACACGTTCATGACCACGGGAATGCCATACTCCCGGCCCACGATGGCCGCATGGGACAGGCTGGCCCCGCGATCCACGATAACGCCTTTGATCATGCTGAAAATGGGGGTCCAACTGGGTGATGTACTGGCAGCCACCAGAATATCCCCTTCCTGGACCAGACCCAGCTCATCCTCGCTCATGATGACGCGAGCAGGACCCTCTGCCACCCCCGGCGATCCGCAGGTGCCATAGAGATCCGCTTTCAGCTCAGGTCGTACCTGGGGCATGGACCCAACCACCACCTTAAGGGCGATGGGATCGTTGCTCTGCACCAGAACCGCCATGGCCTGATCCAGGTCAAACCCTTCCTTGAGCATGGCCGGCGGATTGGGATTTTTGCACCATCCTTCCCATTCCGCTTTCCTACGTTCCACAATATAGCGCATATCGAACTGATCCGGACTAATGCCCGCCCGGCGCACTTCGTCCGGTTGGAGGAAGAACATGTCTTCGGCATCATCAATGGCCCCTTCCGCTGCCCATCTTCTACCGAGACCCAAAGCACTTCGCCTCATCATGGCGTGGGTGTAGAGATCCAGATAATGGTCATGCTCCTCACTGAAAACGCCGCTCTTCTGGGCCAGCCGCATCAATTGTGTAAACCATCCCTGCTGCTCCTGGGGCACCTTTTCCAAAACCTCTTTTTCAGCCTTCAAGCGCGCCTCGCTTACTTTGGCCCTTTCCGCTTCCAGGTTAAAATCGCCCCCTTTTTGCAGAAACTGTTTCACGTTCATCAAAGCCGGGGTGGGATCTTCCACCCAGGTGGGCAGGTTCATCTCGCTCATGCGCTGCATGCGCCATCCGTCCTCGTCCATGAATTCCATAAAATCCTTCATGAATGCACGGCCCTTGTCGGTTGCTTCCAGACGGCTCTTGATGTCTTCTAGCTCGCCTTCCAGGAACGCCATTTGAAGGCCGTCTTCCCGTGCGCGCTTTGAATACTCCCACAACTTTTTATCCACCTGGAAAACCTTGTTGTCAAAACCCGAAACCAGGTGATGAAACTGGGGAGAAGTATCGTCGATCCCCGCCAGCTCCCGACACATGTTTTCAAAGAGGATATAGGCCGTATAAGTGCCATACATCATATACATGTGGATCTCCCACATGCGGCGGCAGGTGTTGATGGTTTCCTCAAAATTGTCCAGAAGCTCCAGGTTGGTGGCCGTATCCAGATCCAGTTTTTTCAGATTCTCATAACGTCCCAGAATTTCCTCTACATACCCATTCCACAAACCGTCATAATCCTGAATGAAGGGCAGAATGGCCGTTCGAAATTTCTTTTCCCGAAGATGTTTTTCCTCCTCGCTCTTGACGAGTAGAAGCGTCAGGTAACCGCCGCCGTTATTAAAACGCCAGTCCCAGCCCTTGACGGTTGGCAGGCTCAGTTTTTCGGCCCCGTACTGCATCCCATGACGGCAGAAGCTGACCCAGAACCACCCGAACATGGGCGTCCATGGCGGGACCGAATGGGTTCCGTCTAAAAACCACGCCGGTGATTGTTCGAAGTCTCTTTCCGCATCAAATTCCAACCCTGGTACCACATCATACACTTTCATTTTTAACGCCTCCTCTGAAAATATGTTTGTGGAATGCAAAACCGGCTCATTGACGACTTCCCGGGAATATGCGGTTTTGCAACAATCGCGATTGCCTCAAATTCCGAACAAAACCTCCTTTCTTTGATTGGAACGGTTATCCATTGCCGGTCCCTGGTTACCGGTTACCGGATTCCAGCAACTGTCAACCGTCAACCAAAACCAATGCATCCGGATCACACCATTTCACACACTGGGGATCCGGCGGGTCCCCGCAGAAATCACACTTGAGGGGAATGCCCGTATCCGGCTCTTTAAAAGCCGACTTCACCGGACAGGATGCGCGGCACACCACACAGCCATCCACTTCCTGACCATTAATCACCATATTCTCTTTGGAATTGCAGGCCGCTTCCGTATAGGGACCTGCGATAACCGGCAGGCACACATCCTCACCCACAAACACGCGAATGCGCGACCGCTGCGGATTGACGGATCCCGTGTGCTGCAATGAACACGCCACCTGGCAGAGTTTACATCCGGTGCATCTGGCATAATCGATCTTGATTCTCATGGATTGTTCAGCTCCCTTTGGGAAAGTCCCAGTTCCACCAGTTTCTCAGGCTTGGGAATCCCTTGTTCATCCCATCCCCGAAGGTCATAATATTCGGGCAACATACGGTCCATGGGCACCACCTGATCCTTCACCCGGGGCTCATGGGTCATTCTTCTGGGCAGGGCATCATCTTTTGCGGTAAGCCCCGCTTTTAAGTTGAACAACCGCTCCATGTTCCAGATTTTCTCTCCGATCTTCCGGAGTTCCGAATCACTGTAGTCCAATCCGGTGGTGACATTGAGCCAGACTTGAAGTTTTTCTCCCCACAAAGGCCCATGGTAGATAATCCAGCATAATATGGCGGAGTCCACCAGGGCCACATAGTCCTGGTCGTGCTTTGTCCATTTGAGATGCTCCTCGGGATCCCGCCTGCCATCATAAAAAGGAAGGGTGGCCTTGGTATGGCTGCCCCCCACATTGTTGGTGGCATATTGAAGACCGATAATGGGGATTCCCTGTGGGTGCCAGGCGGGCATGCCCATGCCTTTGATTCCCATAAAAAGCTCGGGATGCCCGTATTTTTCCGCAACAAATTTTCCCCCTTCCGCCAGCACCTCCCCGAAGTCCTCACGGATGGCTGTTTTTTTAAGTAACACCATCATGGCTTTGGTGTTGCCGAAGCCCATGGCATATCCCAGGTCCTTTTCCGGCAGATATCCCGATTCGAACAGCTCCATGGCACACGATATGGTGGCACCGGCCGTAATGGTATCCATGCCCAGTTCATTGCAAAGATAATTGGCGCGGCAGATGTCATCCAGATCCCCAAACCCACAGTTGGACCCCAACAAGGCCATACTCTCATGCTCGGGGCCTTTGGTTGTATACGGATATTCGGGGTCTTTGATACGGCTTCTTTTGCTGCAGGCAAAGGGACATCCGAAACAGGCCTCATCCCGAACGCGAATGTGGTCCCTCACGTTGTTGGGATCTTCATACCATTCAAAGGCCTTGGAATACCCTTCCTGGAAATTTCGGGTGGCCTGGGTGCCGCTTTTGTTGGCACGGCCAGGCAGCGCCCATGTGCCGTAAGTTCGACGATTGTACAGGGTCCGGTTGACCCTCCCCTCTTCCAGAAAATCCATCACCGCCTGGCTGAATCCCGTGACATCCGCCACATCCACCTGACCCGTGCCGCTCACCGCAATCCCTTTCAGGTTCTTGCTCCCCATGACCGCGCCTAAGCCCGATCGTCCCGCGGCCCGGCCGCCATCCGCCATGATGCAGGCAAACCGCACGAGGTTTTCGCCGGCAGGGCCGATACTAACCACACTGAGATCACTCAGTTGCCAGTCGTCCAGGGCGTCGGTCTCGCCCAACTCCTTTCGAATGGCGTGTTCCGTATCGGTGGACCATTTCCCCCACAGATGATCAGCGTTTCTAAGTTCCACCTGATCGTCCCTGATATAGAGGTACACGGGGGATGGCGCCTGGCCTTCAAGAATCAGAATATCATAACCCGCAAATTTCAGATTGGGGCCGAAATAACCGCCGCAACAGGGGTTGGCAATACAGTTGCTCAAGGGGGATTTACTCACCACAACGAAGCGCCCCCCGGCGGGAACGCCCGTACCGGTCAAGGGCCCCGTGGCAAAAATGAGCTTGTTTTCGGGGCCCAGGGGATCAATGCGGGGGTCCACTTCATCCATCAGCAGTTTAAGCCCCGCGCCCCGCCCGCCGATATAGTTCCGGCACAGGTCCGGGGACAAATCTTCAACGGAACGGTTCCCCGTGGTAAGATCAATCCTCAGAATTTTGCCTTTCCATCCAAACATAAGGCTCCTTTCAGGTAACATTTTCACCACAGAGACACAGAGAGCACAGAGTCGTTTGAAAACTGCTTTTCTCTGTTACCTCTGTGTCTCTGTGGTAAATAAAGGTTTTTTTGCTAACCGCTAACCGCTAAAAGCAATGAAAAAACCTGTTCTTCATTGTTGCCCATGACATCCAGTGCTCCGCTTCGGCATGATGCCGCACAAAGGCCGCATCCTTTGCAGAGTGCGCTGTTCACCACTGCCACGCCCGTCTCGGACGATACTTCCACCGCATGGAAAGGGCACACTTCGGCACAGACGGAACAGCCCGTACAACGCGTTTCATCCACCTGGGCTATGGCGCCTTCTCCCCACATTTCTTCCTGGGAAAGGACCGTCATGGCCCGGGAGGCCGCGGCATACCCCTGAGCAACACTCTCGGAGATGTGCTTGGGATTGTGGGCCAGGCCGCACATGAAAATGCCGTCGGTGGGAAAATCCACCGGCCGAAGCTTCATATGGGCCTCCATAAAAAACCCGTCCGGGTTCAGAGGCACCTTGAGGGCCTGGGACAGGGCATGGTTGTGCTCATTTGGCACCGTGGCGGCGGCCAGGGAGACCAGGTCCGGCTCCAGCATCAATTTCTTCCCCAGTGTCGGTTCGGTCACCCATACCTGCAGCCCGTTATCACCTTCTTTGGCCTGAACCTCCGGTTTGTCCGCCTCATGGTACCGGATGAACATCACACCCTGGTCCGCCGCATCCCCATAGGCATTTTCCATAAGGCCGTAGGTTCGCATATCCCGATAGAGCACATAAATTTTCATTTCAGGGTTGATCTTTTTGAGCTTGAGGGCATTTTTGACCGCCTGCCCGCAGCAGACACGGCTGCAGTAGGGCCTCTCATCATCCCTTGATCCCACACATTGAATCATCACCAGGGAACGGCATTTTTTGATCCGGTCTCTTTGTCCGTGGATTTCTTCTTCAAGTTCCAGATGGGTCAGTACCTGATGGTTATTCCCATAAAGATATTCATGGGGTTTAAATTCCTGAGCGCCGGTGGCCACCACCGTCACGCCGTGGGGTATCTCAACAGAAAGCTGTTGCGCACCCGTTAGAAGGGTCGTGCGGAAATTCCCCACATACCCGGAAAAATCTCTGATTTCCGCTCCCATGTGGACCTGAACCAACAGATGGTGGTAGACCCGTTCAGTGAGCCGTTTCAGATAGGCTTGCACGTCGTCTTCCTCCACCGTAACCCTTAACCTTCTCGCCATACCGCCTAGAAAACTATTTTTTTCAACCAGATGCACCTTGATGCCCTGGTTGGCCAGGGAGAGGGCACAGACCATTCCGGATATGCCGCCGCCGATCACCAGTGCCGAGCGCTGAATGGTGTACGGTTTTCGGAAAAGCGGCATCAGCATACCCGCTTTGGCGGTGGCCATACGAACCAGATCTCCGGCTTTTCGAGTGGCTCGCTTTTTATCTCCCATGTGGACCCAGGCACAGTGTTCCCGGATGTTGGTCATCTCAAAGAGAAAGGGGTTCAACCCGGCCTGTCTGAGGGCATCCTGGAAAACCGGCTCATGGGTTCTGGGGGTACAGGCAGCAACGACCACCCGGTTGAGGTCTTTTTCTTTGATGGTTTCAACCATCCGCTTGATGGAATCGATGGAACAGCTGAAAGTGTCTTCCTGGGCGTGAACAACCCCCCCCAGGGTCTCAGCGTATGCCACCACATCGGAAGCCACAACGCTTTTAATGATATTGGTACCGCAGTGGCACACAAACACACCGACCCGTGGGGGTTCCCCCCGGATATCCCGTTCCCCGGGGTAGGATTTTTCGCTGACCAATGACCCCCGGGCCCGGCCCAGGCGCTCCGTGGACATGGCCGCCGCACCGCCGGCCATGGTGACGGCATCGGGGATATCCATGGGTCCGCAGAAAACACCGCAGGCGTAAATACCGGACCGGTTGGTTTCCATGGGGTGCAGGGCGGACGTGCCGCAGAATCCCTCTTCATTAAGCGTTATGCCCAACCGTTCCGCCAATGCCCGGTTGCCGGGGGGCGATGAAATTCCCACAGACAATACCACCAGGTCAAAGGCCTCTTCGTGAACCCGTTCACCATCCAGACGGTACCTGAGGGTCACGGCATGGGTTTCCGGATCTTCACCCACAACGGAGGGTTTTGCCCACTCAAATCGTACCCCATCAAGCGTCTTGGCCCGTTCATAATACCGCTCAAAGCCTTTGCCGAAGGCGCGTACGTCATTATGAAGAACCACCACTTCCAGGGGTGGGATGTGTTCTTTAGAGAGAATCACCTGTTTCATGGCAACCATACAGCACACGGAGGAACAATATGGATTTCCCGCGGCCACGTCCCTGGAACCCACACACTGAATCCAGGCGATTTTAAGAGGGGTGGCGCCATCGGATGGGCGGCGCAGAACACCGCCGTTGGGTCCGGAAGCGCTCAGGAGACGCTCGTATTCCAGACTGGTGACCACATTCCTATAGCGGTCATACCCGTACTGGCTTTGCTCAGATGGATCAAATACATCAAATCCGGGAGCAAGAATGACACTCCCCACCTGTATTTCATGTTTTTTGGTCTGCTGGTGAAAATCGATGGCACGCACATTACACGTGGGCACGCAGATCTGGCACTCGGTACGCTGCAGGAACAGGCACTGGGCAGGATCCACCACACTCACCGCGGGAACCGCCTGTGGGAAGGGCAGATGGATGGACTTGATTGTTGCAAGCCCTGCGTTATAGTCGTCGGTGATCTCCACGGGGCAGTATTCGGCGCAGAGGCCACAGCCGGTACACTTATCCGAATCCACGTACCGGGGCTCTTGCACCAGATCAACGGTGAAATTGCCCGCTTCACCCCGAACCGCATGGACTTCCGAGTCTGTCAAAATTGAAATGTTGGGATTGGTAGCGCACTCCAAGAATTTAGGAGAGAGAATACACATGGAGCAATCATTGGTGGGAAAGGTTTTATCCAGCTGGCTCATCTTTCCACCAATTGAAGCGGCTTTGTCCACCAGATAGACTTTAAACCCGGAATTGGCAGCATCCAGGGCCGCCTGTATACCGCCGACCCCAGCACCAACGACCATCACTGCACCAACGGGTTTTCCCGCGATATCGGACATTGGGTTTTCCTGTTGATTCTCAGACATTTAAGTCTCCGTTACCGGTTGTCACAACGCCAATTCCACAAGTTCTGCAACATCCATGATTTCCAAATCCCCATCCATTTCCCCAGTGGCCACGCTGTCCTTGAAATTGAGGATGCAGTAGGGGCAAGCGGTGGCCAGGATATCGGCCCCCTGCTGGGCGGCCTGCGCCACCAGGATGTCTGAAAATCGTTCCCCTTTCAGGGTTTCCATCCAGATACGCCCACCGCCGCCACCGCAGCAAAGGGAGTTTTCCTTTGCGTTTAATTCGTCCAGCAGTTGAAGACCGGGAATGCTTTGGAGCACATTTCGCGGTTCGTCATAAATGCCGTTATGCCGTCCCAGATAGCAGGGATCGTGATAGATCACTTTCTTTTTCACTTCTTTGGTAAATGAAATTTTTCCCTGTGAAATGAGACGGTCAAGTACCTGGGTCACATGGGAGACCTCAAAGATGCCCCCCAGTTCCGGGTAATCATTCTTGAAGGTGGTGTAGCAGTGGGGTGACGTGGCGATAATCTCTTTGACGCCGTTTTCTTGAAACGCTTTGATATTATTTTTGGCCAGAGACTCAAACACATCCTGGTTGCCCACTTTGCGTACACTTTCGCCGCAGCAACTCTCCTTGCTCCCGAGGGTTCCGAACCCGACCCCTGCCTTTTGCAGAATTCGACCCGTGGCGCGGGCCACATTCCCCAGACGTGTGTCATAGGCGGGCGTGCAGCACGAGAAATAAAGCGCCTCATCTGCCTCGCTGAACGTCTTAATGCCCGTATCCTTAATCCAGTCCGAACGGTCCTTCCGTTCTCCACCCCAGGGATTTCCTTCACCGCTTAACCCACCCATGGCGCTCCGGAGGCTCGCCGGTGCCATTCGGTATTCGAAATCGAGGAGGATTTTACGAACCGATCCAAGGATATCCGTGATAGCCACACCTCTGGGGCAACGCTCGACACACTGGTCGCAGGTGGTACATTGCCACCAGGATTCGTCTTCCAGATCCACCAGCCCGTAGCGGGATTCACAGATCATACGGTGCGGCATGAAAGTTCTGACCGTATTCCAGGGGCAGCTGGCGGTGCACAGCCCGCACTGAAAGCAGAGCTTGAAGGCGTCACCCCCCGCATCCCTGATTAAATCGATGGCTTCTTCAAAAGGCTCAACGGTTTCCAAAAGGTTCTCCCGTTAATTCGAAAACTCTTTTCTCATTCTTTCAGCCTTGCAACTGA
>JAERTK010000077.1 GCA_016844935.1 Desulfobacteraceae bacterium
GTTTTCAGAATATTTTCATAGTTGAAAGCCGAAGCATGATGGCACTCATCGGCGATGACCATCCCATAGTCTTTGACGCAGTCTTTTACCTCTCCCTTCCGACTTAGGGATTGCATAATGGCAATATCCACAATACCACTCAGGGCGTTTTTGCCTGCACCCAATTGACCAATTACGTTTGCTTTTCTCTTTCTACCTCCTTTCTTGCCGGCTGTAATGGACATTTCCGGCACCGGTTCATGTATAATCAAGAATTCTGAGAGCCTGTCCTGCCACTGTTTGAGCAAACTGATCTTATTTACCAAGATAAGCGTATTGACCTTTTTTTCGGCGATCAGCTTGATGGCAACAATAGTTTTGCCAAAAGCGGTTGTTCCAGAGAGTATTCCGGTATCTGTAGATAAGCGCGCAAATTTCCCTTAAATCCTTCCAAAAATTCCAAGATAGTGTACCCACCCGAAAATAGTCAGGTAACATAAAAGTAGAAGAATCAGGTTTAATGGAGTGAGATAGCAGGAACCGCCATATGCCTTCCATCCTCCTCCCCCCCTTTGGGGGGGATAAGAGGGGGGGCTTTGTGCTATGCCCTTGTTTTTGTACGCCTAAATACCCAAACGAGGAGAAGTAGCACATGCCCCACACCTGGAAATCATTAATAACCTATTTGTCCAATATTACAAAAGAAAATTATAACTCTATCACTTGCTGCACCCACTGCGGGAACCGGGATTCCTATGTAAAATGGGGTTTCTACAGTCGATATCTGTTTAATGATGAGCAGGTAAAGATCCAGCGATACCGATGCGATAATGATCTATGCCCTCGAAAAACCTTTTCGGTCCTGCCGCATGCGTTCTTGCCGATTGTAAGGGCCTCGTTGTGTATGCTGATGTATGTCCTCGATCTGTATGAAAAGGGGCATGCTGTCGCACATATTGCCAGACAAACCGGTAACGAGTGGCCCAGAATCAGACGTTGGATTTCTAAAGCCATTGTAATTCGGGACTGGCTCCAGCAAGAGACCGGGGATGCCTTCCCTTGCCTGTCCCCAAACACCCATTGGAACGTTTTTACCCGGAATTTTTCCTGGGCTTTTTATCCCAATCGATTCCGCTAAAAAGCCACCAACACAAAACGAATATTCCTTAAAATCAAGAGGTTTATTAGAAGAAACCTTCGTTGCCAACAAACCCTAACAACGGAGGTTTCAAATGACAGAAAAAAATGACAAGAATTTAGACCTGGCTCTGTGGCGTTATTCAATTATCAGCCCACTGTTGCACAGGGATGCCAATGCACAGCCTTTTGGGGAAATGCTTGATGTAGCGTCCTGGAACAATTACGTTCACCCCAACGGTAGCCATGTGACCCTGAGTGCGGAAACCATCAGGAAATGGTTTTATCGTTACTTACGAACCGGCCTGCCCGGACTTGAGGGCAAAACCCGGTCCGACAGCGGCAAACATCACATCCCGTTTGAAATTTCATCTAAAATGATTGATCTGCGTGTGAAACACCCCAGATGGACCATTGCAGGGATGATCAGAGAACTGGCACGGACCCGTATTTGGAACGGTCATAAGCCCAGTCGGTCGGCACTTTACCGGTTTGCTAAAGCACACAACCTGCAAAAAGATCCCCACATTTATCCGGAACAGGCTGCTAGACCTTTTGCCTTTGACCATTTTGGGCAGTTGTGGATGGCCGATTATCTCCACGGTCCAAAATTGTTCAATGGCAGGAAAAAGCAGAAGACCTATCTGCATGTGATTCTGGATGACAGCAGCCGTTTTATTGTGGGGGGAGGGTTTTACCTGACCGAATCCGTTGAACCTTTGATTAATGATCTTATGGGGGCGGTGAGACGATTTGGCATCCCTCATCGGTTTTACACCGATAACGGCGCGGCCTATGCCAGCCGTCATCTAAAACTCCTCTGTGCCAGAAACGGAATTGCCCTGGTTCATACACCTCCCTATAAACCCCAGGGTAGGGGAAAAGTGGAGCGTTTGTTCAGAACCGTCAGAGATCAATTCCTTTGCGACCGGTTCAAGACCTTAAACGAAATCAACCCTGCGTTTAAATCATGGATCAGCCGCTATCATGAAACCATCCATTCTTCCCTTTCATGCTCACCTCTGCAAAAACGACTGCAGATGAGCACGGCCACAGAAAATGATGGAAAAATGAAAGGAAAAAGACGAGAACATCGAGGGAGAAATGATGGAGCCCCCTCGCGTTCTCTGACCAGTTCGTAGTAGGGGGCTCCTGCCAAAAACCAAGAATGGCAGGAGTTATGATACCACTTCAAGTCCTCAAGAGCCAATCGATATTTTCCCTTCTTTACATAATAGACCATGATCTTTGCGAACGTACGAGAGGCAAGAACTGCCCTTTTGCGGGGGTCCACTGTATTGCGCCCATTACCAGCGAAAGCCTCGTGGTGGCCCTCCGGATCTACAAGAGGCATTTGAAGTTCGATTCAGCCTGTGCTGCGGCCGTGCCGGATGCCGTCGCCGTGTTCTCCCGCCTTCGGTTCGTTTTTGGGATCGCCGGGTTTACTGGGCGCCGGTGTTGTTGTTGGTCAGTGCCCTTCGCCAGGGACAGAAACCCGAGGTTACGATGGAGCGTCTCAAGACATTTTGTAAAGTGTGGCGTTCAACCGTCAAACGCTGGCAACATTACTTTCGAGAACTTTTTGTTCAGAGCCTTCGTTACCGGCGATTGTCCGGACGTCTTTTGCCTCCCATCGATCCACAGCAATTGCCCGGGGCACTACTATCCCGTTTTGATCCAGGCCGTGGACCCGAGGTGGCGTTGGTGAACTGCTTACGAGCACTTGTTTTAGGCCCGTAATGGCCATGAACGCCGAGGTCGTCGCCATCGGCCGATGGTTCACGCAAAAGATGGGCCGATGTAAAACCTGAACAAATGCGCTACATGGATCCGAGCTTTGGTTCGACCCTGTTTATCTCCACGGGGGAGGTCAGTGGAAGCGAACCGAAAGGAGAGATGCCATGAGCGAATCTCAAATGCCCATGTGGCAACGTTGGGCCCACTTCAGATTTTCGGTGATCGGGCGACTTTTGTCGTGCCCGCCGGAAAAAGGACAACTGCAAAAGGCTATCGCACAGCTGGCCCAAAAAACCTATCAACACCCCATTGAATCCAGTCGGCAGATTCACATCGGAGCATCAACCATCGAGCGTTGGTATTACAAAGCCCGGTCAGCCACTGACCCGATCGCCGTACTGGGGCGAAAAATCCGTTCCGACGCCGGTATCCGCTGGTCCATGTCGAATGTTCTATTAGAAGCGCTAAAGGTCCAGTACGAGGCCCATCCCCGTTGGAATGTTCAGTTGCACTATGACAACCTGGTAGCCACAGCCAAAGAACAACCACAACTTGAACCGGTGCCCAGTTACAAGACCGTACTGCGTTGTATGCGGGAAAAGGGGTGGTTGCGCACCCATGGACCGGCGCAACCCAGCGACGGACAAAAGCAGGCAATCCAAAGACTTCAACGCCGTGAAGTGCGAAGCTTTGAAGTCTCTCATGTCCATGGACTATGGCACTTGGACTTCCACCACGCCAAAATCAGGATTTTAGATGCCACCGGCCAATGGCATCGTCCCATGGCCCTTGCCATTCTTGATGACCACTCAAGGCTCTGCTGTCATTTACAGTTGTATTTGGCCGAAACCGCCGAGTGTTTGATACACGGTTTGAAGCAGGCCTTCATGAAACGCGGGCTCCCGAGGGCATTGATGACTGACAACGGCGCTGCAATGCTTGCTGAAGAAACCCGACGGGGATTACAACGGTTGGGCATCGACCATGAAACAACGTTACCTTATTCTCCCTATCAAAACGGCAAACAGGAAGCCTTTTGGGGACAACTTGAAAGCCGCTTGTTGGAACTTTTGCGCGGGGTCAAGGATTTAAAACTTGCCTTCGTCAATCAGGCGGCCCAGGCCTGGGTCGAGCAGGACTACCACCGCAAAATACACAGTGAAATCAAGACAACACCCCTTATGCGAATGCTAAACGGTCCTGATGTGGCTCGACCCGTCCCTGACAGCCGTTTTTTGCAATTGGCCTTCACTCGCCGGATACGCCGAACACCACGCCGCAGTGACGCCACCGTCGTGGTTGACGGTATTCGATATGAGCTTCCCGTACGCTTCGCCCATTTGCCATCGGTCATTTTGCGGGCTCCCAGTTGGGACAAAAGTCAAATGACCTTGGTAGACCCGAATACCGACGCTCCTCTGGTACGCCTGCTGCCTCAGGACAAGGTCAAAAACGCCTCGGGCATGCGCCGTGCCATCAATCCCGAAAAACCAATTGTCAAATCAAACAACGATCCCCTGCCCGCCCTGTTGCGAAAGTGGCTTGCCGATTATGCCGCTACCGGATTGCCGCCGGCTTATCTACCAAAGGAGGAAATCAACCATGAATAATACCGACATGCGATCTTT
This sequence comes from Desulfobacteraceae bacterium, assembly GCA_016844935.1. Taxonomy (GTDB): domain Bacteria; phylum Desulfobacterota; class DSM-4660; order Desulfatiglandales; family Desulfatiglandaceae; genus NaphS2. The sequence continues at coordinate 4,482 of JAERTK010000077.1, forward strand.
GTACGGACTCAAATACAATCCTTTTCTGCCGGATGTTCCCCCTGAATCGCTTTTTAAAATACCCGGATCTGAACAATTTTTTCAGCGCGTGCAAGCCATGGCCTCACAGGGAGGATTTGCCTTGATCACCGGTGATCCGGGCTTGGGAAAAAGCAAAACACTGCAAAGCATCGCCCATCGACTCGAACAAATCCCCGATCTTACCGTCGGCGTGATGCAGCGGCCCCAGAGTGCATTAAGCGATTTTTACCGGGAATTGGGTGAACTCTTCAATGTGGGCTTATCTCCCGCCAACCGTTATGGTGGGTTCAAAGCGCTGCGCACACGGTGGAAAAACCACTGCCAATCCACACTGCTCCGGCCGGTACTGTTGATCGACGAGGCACAGCAGGTCTCTACAGAGTGCCTGACCGAGTTGCGCTTGCTGCAAAGCCATCACTTCGACTCGCAAAACCTCCTGTTTACCATCCTCTGCGGCGACAACCGGCTGCCTGAACGCTTCAGGACCACAGAGCTTTTGCCCCTGGGAAGCCGTATCGGACCACGGCTTGCGCTTTTACCTCTTACTCCTGAACAACTCCAGGACTACCTCAACTTCGCTCTGGAACAGGCTGGACACCCACAACTGATGTCTTCCGAATTGATCCGTACCCTGGCCGCCCATGCCGCCAACAATCTGCGCGTTCTCAACCAAATGGCAGCCGAATTGCTCAACGCCGCGGTTGAACGCAATTTGCCACGCATAGACGAGTCTTTGTTTTTTGATTTATTCTCTCCAACAAGGACCAAACAACGGCAAAATGATCATCTGAAAGAATAGTTGCAGAAAACCAGAGCGTTTATACGTTCCGGCTACGGTTGCCCGGTGAAACGGAAACAGGCAATGCTGGGGAGCAACCTGTCGAGGGATAGCCGGGTGCAGGGGCATTGAATAATGCCATAGAGGGAAACAGCAACTGATTGTCGCTGTTTCCCTCTTTTTCTTATTATTCAAGCTTCCTGCCCATGCCTTAAAAAAACCCATTAAATCAGAGCGCGAAGCGCTTCCATTTTCTTCTTTGATAATCCATCGTATAAACTGGCATCAACAACATCAGTTTGCTAGACCACGCTCAAGACCCGCAGTGTCTGCCGGGTACTGCCGCCTTCAACCGATATCGAAGCGCTGTTCCGGATGGAACGTCGGTGCAGGGTTTACAACGATTCAACCATCCGGTTCAAAAAAGTCCGTTATGAAGTTCCCGAATGCCTGCCGGGTTCCAGGGTCACCATTTATTACATGCCCTGGAACAAAACCTGTATTTACTATGGCGATGATATGAAAAAAGCTCGCATTGTTGATCCGATAGCCAATGCAAGACGATTTGAAAATCCGAACCAATAGGAGTGTATCATGTTTGAAAAATCAGCCTCTCCGCCAGAATTCTTTGATTATAAGCATCATCCGTTTGCCGATACATACCGGCTTAAAACGCCATTCCTCGCCGAACAGGACAACCGATTTCTTAAAACAGCGTTATCCCTGATATCCACCGGAAAAAGTCTCGCCCTGTGCGGTCCTTCGGGCGCCGGCAAATCCACTTTGGTCCATTATGTTTTGTCCCGGCTTGATGCGAATTGTTACAAGCCTGCCCTGGTCCATTACGGCGGTTTGCAGCGCAATGGGATGCTCAAAGCCATTGCCGACGTACTGGGGGTGGATACCGACGGGAGGACCGTTCCATTGCTGATCAAACTGCAAAAACAAATTACCCTGATGACGTCAGAAAACCGAAGCATGTTTCCGGTTTTTGCCATGGATGATGCCCATTTGATGGAAAAGGAATCATTGATGGATATCTGCTCATTGATGTTTAATCCCCACAAGGAGACCGTGGCCGCAAGTTTCATTCTTGTAGGGGACGAGACCCTTGAGAAAAAACTGGAGTTGCAAATACTGGCGCCGGTTAGAAACCGTCTGACCGGTCTGTTTCATTTGAACACTCTGGATGAAAAAGAAAGCCTCGAATTCATCAAATTCAGACTCGCCAGTGGGAAGGCTCCGGAAAACCTTTTTGATAACGATGCCTTCAGCATTATGTCTTCCTATTGCAGAGGCAACAGACGCCAAATCATGAATATGGGCACTTTGCTCATGGCAGAGGCTTTTTACAGGGAGGAAAAAACTATCGGGTCGGATTTGATCTTCAATTGCGACCAGATAGAGATATCTGGGTGAAACGGAGGCATTCGAGAGGGGACTCCGATGCCAAGGGATAACTCAGTGCGGTAGACTGCTGTCTGCTCGAAGCCTGGCGATTCATTATCGCCGGGCTTCAACTCATCCTAAAATGGTAAAAAACCCTGAGAATTCTTGGGGATAAAACCGCGACAATCTACACCGAAAGAGAGATCCTCCCTTGTGACAACTACACCCCTAAAGAAAGATACGCACATCGACTTGAATGGGAACATATCGTTCCCGCTTATGCTTTTGGCCAGACTTTCCCTGTATGGAAAAATGGCCACCCCGAATGTGTTGATGGAAATGGAAGATCATTCAAAAGACATAATTGTGCAAGAAAAATGTCAGTTCCTTTCAGGTACATTGAATCTGACATGTACAATCTTGTTCCTTGCATAAGAGAGATTAACCGTCTCAAGTCAAACTACAGCTACGCCATGATACCAGGCGAAAAACGTGAATTCGGCAAATGTGATATGGAAATAGAAGGCAGGAAAGCTGAACCGCCTCCAGACAAGCGGGGTAACATTGCCAGAACCTATTTCTATATGGATTGGGCATATCCTGGACTAGGGGTTATTTCAAACAAAAACAAAAAATTATTCAAAGCGTGGGATAAAGAG
>JAERTK010000078.1 GCA_016844935.1 Desulfobacteraceae bacterium
TTAGGTCAAAAATAGGTCAAAAAAACTTTTCCTGACCACAAAAAGGATGGCCAACTGATATCGAGAAACTGGATCGATAGCGATGACCCAAGGGTACAGCAAACTTCCGACAGATGGGTATTTTCAAAACCATTTCCTTGATGCAGAAATTTCAGAAGGTAGAAAATCTTGTGCCCGCAAATTTACAAAGCGATATCGGTGAGGCCCGCCTGGGATTCTTTTTGCCCCATTTCAAAAAATACTTGAATTAATCACATCCCACATACTATCATCCCCTTCCATCAAGAAATCGTTTATAAAATCATTATGAAATAACCTCAACAGAGGATGAAATGGATACAACCTCAACAACCCCGTATCTTGAAATCAGGATATGGGGTTTCTCATTTTCATGTAGAGTCTTTCTTATAGGGCAGTGGAATCGATCCAATGTTTTCAAAATAATAACAAGTACATTTTCGGCAGTATTTCAAATACCAAACAGCACCGCTCTTAAACTTGGAAAATGTTGATTCTGCTATGGCAAACATAAACTTCAGGCACCTTTTCAAACTGCGTTTAACCGTTGCCCGTTTCGGCGAGATGGATAATGCCGCCTGGTGGAACATCAACGGCATTCTGGGCCGATACGGCGTACTCACCTTGAGTCGCGGATTCCCAAAAACCCATCGGTTTGCTCAGGCCGGAATCGCTTTTGCCGTTGCCGGCCACAGATGCAAAGAGATCTATTCCCACCCGGAAGCCTGCACCCTCTGGGACCTGCCGGCCCATATTGAAGATCGATTCCGTGAAAAATGGCATGAATGGCTTGATGATAACGACGGATGGATCCCCTTTTTCAAATCTCTTGAAGACATCTCCGGAAAACCACTTCTGGATGTGCTGAATGCGAGAGAGCTTATTACTCCAAAACAGATGGAACAGGTCCAAAGGCTTCGCAGATCATCCGAAGGCCGTTCCGTTCATATTTCCGGTTTTGAAGCGCTGAACAACGAGGCCCTGACATTTCTCGCTGCGGGTTTTTTCAGAGGAGAGCCGGGCAAACCGGCCATCCCTTACATAAGCTTACCAGATAAAGCGATCGGCAGTTAAATGGCAGAGCAAAAACGCAAACTGTCCACAAGATTGATCCGCAAAGGGGCGCTTATTGAAGAGACCTATGCCGCCTTTCAACACTGGGATCTTTCGATTTCTCTCAGGAAAAACCTCAAAAAGCTTCAAGAAGAAAACCCCATTGGCGCCAGTAATGAAAAGTGGCTTCATGAAGTCCTCACGACCCTTTCCAGCCGTTTTAAAGATGCTTCATCCATTACGCCACTCGTGCTGATGGCGAAAGGTGAGCTTCCCCTTCACCAATGGAAACCTTGTCTCCTGTGGCATTTGGGCAGTATTGATGCGCTTTATTACCGTTTTGCCATCGACTGGTTGTTTCCCCAGTATAAAGAAGGCGCCTATATCTTAAAAACGGAGGATGCGCTTCCTTTCGTCCGGAAAATCACAGATGGAAAAATCGCATCCGGAGGCAAGCTTTCGGCATATGGAGCGTTAAGGGCGGCCAGAGATCTTTTCCGAATGGCCGGAGATTTTGAATTGTTGGAAGGGAAAGTAAAGAAGAAATTTGCCAATTACCACATCCCCCAGGAAGCGTTCCTTTATGTTCTGAGGGGGCTCATGGACATGGGGCTAACCACCTCCAAAGCTGTAGATTCAAAGGACTGGCGTCTCTTTTTGATGGATTCAGACGACGTGGAGAGAGAGCTACTGCGGCTTCACCAATACAAAGTCCTCCAATATGACGTTGCCGGAAGCATGGCGCAGCTCAAGCTTTCAAGCCCGTCACTTGAGGCATACGCAAAGGAAATCTCAAGATGAGCGATTGGAAAGAACGACTCAAAAACAATCTTGAACCGGTCCTGCAATTACCCGACCCAAGGCCCAAGATCAGCGCATACGACAACATGCCCTATGCCATTTTCAGATATCCACCGGAAGAGGAGTTTGCGGTAAGGACCGAAATCACTCTGCTACAGACCCGTCTGGAGCTTTCCGGCAAGAAGATTACGCGAATATCCCTTTCGGAATGCATGTCCGCAGCCCTTAAAGCCGAAGACATGACGGTGCAAGAACTTGTGGAAGACGAAAAAACACTGGGCATAGAAATCGTTATCGACACGATCCATAATGTTCTCAGCGACGAATACCAGCCCCTGGACCGACTTGTCTTTGAGCGCATGCCGGATTCGCCCGACCCCATGCGCGATGTGGTTTTCATCACCCGGGCCGGCGCTCTTTTCCCCATTTACCGTACATCCTCTCTGCTTGAACAGCTCATGGGCAAGGTTCAGATTCCAACCGTATTGTTTTACCCTGGAGACCTGGATGGTGCCGCCGGATTGCGCTTCATGGGCATCCTGGATGCGGAACACAACTACAGACCCAAAATCTTTTAGAGGTGTAACGCCATGAGTGCAAATATAAAAGAACTCTTTGCCAACCCCATTCAAAGACATATCGAGGAAGTGATCAAGGTAGACCAGACCGATGTGGAACTGGTTCAGGAAGAGATCCGGGAATACGTGGTTACGGATTCGATTTCCAAACATTATAGAAACATCCTGGAGCGGTATTGGGAAACCCCCAACAAACCCCATGAGGGAATCGGGGTCTGGATATCCGGCTTTTTTGGGTCCGGTAAATCCAGTTTTGCCAAAAACCTTGGACTGGCCATCGAAAATCGGCCCCTTAAAACCGAAAGTGCCGCCCCTCTGTTTGGAAAACAAACCCGGAATGACGCCATAAAAGTGCTGCTTGGCAACATCAGCGAACATGTGCCCACCCAGTCTGTTATCTTCGATGTCTCCACGGACCGCGGCATCCGTTCCGGGAACCAGACCATTACCGAAATCATGTACCGGCTTTTTCTGTCGCACATGGGTTATGCCAAAGACCTGGATCTTGCGGAGCTGGAAATCACCTTGGAAGGAGAAGGTCGGCTGAAAGAATTCAAAAAAACCTTTGAAAAATTTTACGGCAAGGACTGGGATCGGGAAAAAGGCAAGTTCTCCTCGGCCATCTCAAGGGCCAGCCGGGTGATGCACGAAATGGAACCCGCAACCTAAGGCGTGGTCGATTCATGGAGTCAGGCTGCCAAAGGCCGGGCCGACATCACCCCCAATCTACTGGCCGAACGCTGTCTGATGCTCATGGACCGGCACTCTACTGGAAAGAGCCTGGCGTTTGTGATTGATGAGGTGGGCCAGTTTGTGGCCCGGGATGTGCAAAAAATGCTGGACCTCCAGGCCGTGGTGCAAAGTCTGGGTCGTATGGGCCGGGGGCGCATGTGGATTATGGTCACCTCCCAGGAACAGCTCAACGAACTGGTAGGAGGACTGGATGACAAACGGGTGGAACTGGCGCGGCTCATGGACCGGTTTCCCCTGCCGGTGCACCTGGAGCCTTCGGACATTTCGGAAGTCACCAGTAAACGGATCCTTTCCAAGAACGCATCCGCTGAAAAGATACTGCGAGAACTTTTTTCCGCCCATCGGGGCAGGCTGACGGAAAACACCCGTTTGAGTGCGGATATCCGGCTGCCCGAGTTCACCACCGAGTCCTTCGTGAACCTCTATCCCATGCTCCCCTATCAGATCGAACTCATCATCCAAATCGTCTCGGGCCTTCGCACCCAAGGGGGCGCCGCACGTCATGTGGGGGGCGCCAATCGTACGATTATCAAGCTGGCTCAGCAGCTTCTCATTCACCCGGAAACGAACCTGGCGGAGCAGCCTGTGGGTGCACTGGCCAGGCTTGATCAAATTTACGATCTGGTCGCCGGTAACATCTCAAGCGACATACGCGGGAAAATCGCGAGGATTCAAACCGAGGTGGACCATGCGCTGGCACAACCCGTCGCCAAGGCCATCTGTCTGTTGCAGTTTGTCAAAAGTGTCCACCGCACGGCTGAGAACATCGCCGCCGTGCTCCATGAAAGGGTGGATGGAGACTCCAGGCTGCCTGAAGTGCGGGAGGCGCTTACAGCCCTTAAGAAAACCCACAACGTCCGCGAAGGAGATGACGGTCTCCGAATTCCCACTCCGGCCGAAGATGACTGGGAGCGGATCCGCTTCGGGTTGCCCGCCCCCAAACACGGGGATGTCAACCGAATCCACAGCGATGTGGTCAGCGGCTTCTGGCAACCCCAGCCATCCCACAACCTGAAAGACACCAAGATCTTCAAAGCGGGCCTTACCCTTAACGGCCGTGTCATTTCAGAAGGGGACATGATGATCCACATGGCCCTTTGTGAAACCGACAAGGATTTTGAGGCCCGGGTTTCGGAAATGCGCAAAAGAAGCCAGAACGAAACCGGCAGTATCTTCTGGGTATCGCCCGTGGATGATGCCATCGACCGCCAGACTGTCGAAATTTTCAGAAGCCGAGAAATGCTTTCCTCAAAGGAGCGCAGTGCCAAGACCCGAGACGAAACCGCATTGGTGGCCGAAGAAAAAATACGACTTCGCCGGCATGAGGATGAGCTGAAACGCTTGCTTCGACAGGCCTGCCTGAACGGTTCTGTATTTTTCAGGGGCAACGACCGAAGCCCGGATGACAGCGCGGACACGATCAAAAAGGCGACCGAAAAGGTCATGGGAAAGGCCCTTCCCGACGTGTTTCATCGGTTTGACGAGGCGGCGGCACGTGTTAAAAGCAAGGACCTGGATACCCTCATGACCACGGAAAACCTTCGCGGTTTGACCCCAGTGTTTTCATCTCTCGATCTTCTGCGCGACGAAGGGGGGAATGTGGTTTTCAAAACCGATACCGCCCCTCTGTCAGAGGTACTGATCAAAATCAAGAATCGCACCGATTACGGCGAGAACGCCGGCGGCAAGTATCTGGAGAGCGAGTTTTCAAAGGAGCCATTCGGATGGGAATTTGACGTGGTCCGGCTTTTAACGGTCTGCCTGCTGCGTGCCGGCGCCATCGTGGCCACCAGCAGAGGCCAGAGCATTGAGTCCGCCCTCAGTGTGGATGCGAAAAACACCTTTTCCAACAACAACCTGTTTCGGCAGACGGCCTTTCATCCGAAGGTGGGAATTGACTTTACGGAACTGATCAAAGCCAATGAAAACGTGAAAGACGTTTTTGGAGGGGAGATTCCTGATCTCACCCAGTCCGTGGCAGCGGAAACCATTCGCAACAAGGCCGGGGCTCGGGAAAAGGAAGTTCAGGACATGTGTAACATGCTGGTTGCTCATCATCTGCCGGGTTCCGACATTCTGCAGGATGCCTGCAGCCTCATTCGGGCCATTCGGACCGGTAATGAAGAACAGACCATTTCATCTTTCAACAGCTCCTGCAAAGAGTTGAAGGAGGCAATGAAGAGAGCGACGGAACTGGCAGGGGTCCTGACCGATCCGGCCCTTTCAGACATCAAAAGGGCCAGGAATACCCTCCGGAACATCTGGCCCTTCCTTTCAGGGGAACCGGATCTTGACGGCAAGTTTATTGAGCATGCGGATACGCTGAAAGACCTCCTTTTGCGGGAGAGTTTTTTTAAGGATCTGGCGGCCATTGATCAACATTCGCGGGAGCTGGAAGCAGAATATGAAAATCGTTTCAAGCAGGCTTCCACCCGGCGGAAAGACGCCTATGTGGACGTTATGGAAGGCTTGAAAAGAACCCCCGGGTGGGAAAAACTTTCAGAGGAACAGAAAAAACTCATCAGCGACCCCATATCAGCTTATGTTTTAAAAGACCCGACGTCCACAACAACCATTCCTCAGCTCCGTTCGGACTGCGACGCGGCCCCCGGACGTCTCAACAGGGCCGTTGAGGACATGATGCACATTCTGGACGGCAACCGGGTCGTCAAGGTCAGTGCCGCCAGCTTTTTCGCGGGTGGCGTGGAAACCGAGGAACAACTGGATGCCGCCATTTCCGGGTTGAGAGAGGCCTGTGAAAGCCATATCGGGGCCGGCAAGAAAGTGCTGATCCAATAGAACCGTTTGAACCTGCCTCATATAAAATGGAGGTTTTCTTATTTAAAAGGATTGAAATAGCAGACCTGTTTGCAGTATCTTATTTTAAAAATGGCCGTTTTTTTAAAATAATCTTGCGGAATTTGATTCTTATTCAGGGGTACTGAAATAAAATGACCGATCAAACCGAACCCTTCAGAGCCGGACGATACATCAAACAGCTGGAAGGGTATTCCGCTTTTATCCCCCAACCGTTGCCCCCTTCACCTCCGGTTCGCATGGATGGCGAAATCATGCGTCTTTTGTCAGATGCGGACCGTGCCCTGGGACGTCTGGACGGCGTTACCACCGTTTTGCCCAACCCCGATCTTTTTGTGGCCATGTACGTGAAACAGGAGGCCGTCTTCAGTTCTCAAATTGAGGGGACCCAAAGCACGCTGGAAGACGTTCTGGAATATGAAGCCGGATCGGGGAAGGAGCACCGTCCCAAAGACGTGGCGGAAGTCGTAAATTATGTAGGTGCAATGAACATGGGGCTTGAAAAACTCAAGCAATTGCCGCTCAGCCTACGCCTCATTCGAGAAATTCACAGGGAACTCCTTCAGGGTGTTCGGGGTGGAGAAAGAACGCCCGGAGAATTCCGAAGAAGCCAGAACTGGATCGGGCCGGCCAATTGTACTCTCGCCGACGCAGCCTATGTGCCACCACCGCCGAACCAGATGAAGGAAGGCCTGAACAATCTTGAGAAATTCCTTCACGATCGATCGTCGCTCCCCGTCCTGATCCATTGTGCCCTGGCCCATGCGCAATTTGAAACCATTCACCCCTTTCTGGACGGCAACGGACGCATGGGGCGCCTGCTGATCACCTTCCTGCTGTGTGAAAGGCAGATCCTGAATCGTCCCCTGTTGTATTTGAGCTATTATTTAAAGGCGTATCGGGCGGAATATTACGACCGCCTCATGGCCATCAGAAACCGGGGCGATTGGGAAGGATGGCTCAAGTTTTTTCTACGCGGTGTCTATGAAGTCAGCCAGGCATCAACGGATACGGCCCGCGCCATTCTTCGTCTGCGGGAAACCCATCGGCAGACTATTACAGAGAAGCTTTCCAACAGCATAAACGGTTTGCGGCTTCTGGATCGCATGTTTGAGGTTCCTCTTATCACCATCCGAGCGGCCGGTGAATACATAAAGGTGTCCTATGTAACCGCATCTTCCGTTATTCAAAATATGGAAGAGCTGGGTATTCTAAAAGAGATCACGGGCCAAAAACGAAATAAAGTTTTTCGCTATGAACCTTACCTGAAACTTTTCAGTAACCAAGCCATTTCACTGCCACGAGCGGAAAACCAGATGGATACGGTTTCTTCATAGCGACGAAACAATAAGCAGGTTCACACACACCAATGGAAAAACAGACCAGAAACCTCATTCAAAAGGCCACCCAGGATGCCCGAAAACTCTTGGAATCCGAATTCTCCGAACAGCTTGAAGGCGTATTCGACATACTGCCCGATGGGCATATCGTTGCTTCACCGGGGGAGCATCTAAATGCGCGGGAACGCATCATCCGGGGAAAGATTGTTGCCGCCATTGAACATGAAAAGGCAGGGGGCGTATCCGATGCCGAAGGTGTGGCCCATTATCTCAGAGAAGCCGCCTTCACCTGCCTGAACCGTTTTGTGGCCCTCAAGATGCTGGAGGCCCGGGAGCTGGTGCAGGAGTGCGTGTCCAAAGGGGAGCAGTCCGCCGGGTTCATGGAGTTCTGCGGGCTGGCGCCGGGATTGGCGGAACTGCCCGACAAAGGCTACCGGTTGTACATCGAAAGCCTGTTTGACGAGCTTTCCAGAGAAATAAGGGTGCTGTTTGATCGCCGGGATCTGGCATCGCTGTTGTGGCCCGGGCGAAAAGCCTTTGAAGGGCTTCTGGATATTCTGAACCGAAAAGAAATCGCGGGTGTCTGGGGTGAGGACGAAACTATTGGGTGGGTGTACCAGTATTTCAACAGTGCCGAAGAACGAAAACGAATGCGGAATGAATCTTCCACCCCCCGAAACTCCCGTGAGTTGGCCGTGCGCAACCAGTTTTTTACGCCGCGTTATGTTGTGGAATTTCTGACGGATAACACGCTGGGCCGCATTTGGTATGAGATGCGGCAAGGGAATACCCGACTCAAGGATGAATGCCGGTATCTGGTACGGCGGCCCGATGAGGTCTTTTTCGGCCCTGAAACAACAAAAGACGGCCCTGTGGCAAAAATGGCCGACTTGATCATAAAGGGAGATCAAACTTTTTTTCCGGTCTTTGAAGCGGACCAAGATCAGCTCATACATCTGGCTGCTTGTGTCGACAGCTATGTGCGCCATCCCTTTGAGGATGAGGTGGATGGGGTATGGTGGCCGTGGTGGAAAAAACAGCAAATCGAAAACGGCAAACCGCTTGAAGATATCTCCACACAGGACCTTCTGGATGTTTTGTTCGCTGAATACAGGGCTGATCGCCTTGGCGGCGACGGTGAAATCTGGCGGGAAACTCTGACGCTTAAAATAGCGAATGAAATTCGGCGGCGATTTCTGGATTCGAGGCGGGAAGATATTTCACAGGAGGACCTTCTCAAAAGCCCTGTCCCGGTTTCTTTTCACCCTAAGAAAGACCCGCGCGACATTAAGATTCTGGACCCTGCCTGCGGGTCCGGCCATTTTCTGCTTTATACCTTTGATCTGCTGGAAAAGATCTATGAGGAAGCTTGGGAAGACCAGGAGACCCCTAAATCAGAAGCTACCGGCAACAGCATTCTCGAAGGTTATCCGACAATCGATGATCTGCGGCGCCATATCCCCAAACTGATTATCGAACATAATCTCCACGGCATCGACATCGATCAGCGGGCCACACAAATTGCCGCCCTAAGCCTCTGGATGCGGGCACAGCGGTCGTGGCAAGAAAGTGAGGTGAAAGCCGATGAACGTCCAGGCATAACCAAATCCAACATAGTCACCGCCGGACCCATGCCCGGTGAAGAAGACATGCGAAAAGAGTTCATTGACGGGCTCAGACCCCGTTTGCTGGGCCAGTTGGTGGGAGAGGTGTTCAAGAAAATGGAATTGGCCGGCGAGGCGGGGGCGCTTCTGAAAATCGAGGAGGAGATCAAGGATGCTGTGGCCGAAGCCAAACGGCAGTGGCTGGAAGTGCCGGTTCCTGAACAGCAGACCATGTTCCCCGGCATTGGTGCTTCAAAACCCAGGCAACTGGAGATGCGTTTTGATGTAGGGGGTATAACAGAAGAGGGTTTCTGGGAGCAAGCTGAAGAGCTAATTTTTTTAGCTCTAAAAAAATACGCAAAAGAGATGGAAAATGATGGAATTGTGAGACGTAGGCTTTTCACTGAGGATACGGCGCAAGGCTTCGGATTTATTGACATATTCAGTAATCGCTATAATGTAGTCTTAATGAATCCGCCGTTTGGGGAAGTATCTCAACAGACACAGAATTATTTATGGCCCCTCTATCCAGAAATGAATTTCAACATCTTTTGCTGTTTTGTCTCACGTTTTCTTGATTTATCTGACTATGTAGGCGCAATTACGGACAGATCATTTATGCTTAAAACCAGTTATGAAGAATTTCGAAGAAATAAACATCTGTTGCCACGCCGTTTAGCCTGGATTGTTGATCTTGAATGGGGAGTTTTAGATGCAAATGTCGAAGTCAATCTTCAGATATTTGAACCATATTCTGAAAGAATTAAGGTAGTTAATTTAAACCAATCAACCAGCCAACGTTCCGAAAGGCTATCTGACTTTTGTTCAGATTCTGGCTCTCATTGGATTTCTCATAAGCATTCTTACTTCTTAGATCTACCAAATTCCGTAATTTCCTATCAACTCCCTGTTTGGCAAGAGCATGCCCGAAAATTTGGTCAAAGAATTTCTAAGATTTTTGCAAGGGCTGCAAGCGGGCTCAAAGCGGGAAGAATAGACCGATATGTTAGACTGCTGTGGGAAATCCCAGAAAACTGTAGAGGCACTAAAAAGAAATGGAACTACTTTCAAAATGGTGGCCCATATGCACCGTATTACTATCCAACAATCTGGACTATCGAATTCGATGATACGTGGAATCATATAAAAACTGTCCCAAGCAGCCGAATCACAGGCCTTTCAGATTATTGGAAAACCGGCCTTTCATATGGCAAACGTACAGATTTCATTTATTGCTATCCTATGCCGGAAGGCCAGATTTTCTCAAATGAAGGTATGGCTATCTTTCCAAAATATTTCAAAGATATGTATTCGGTGATGGGTTATGTTAATTCCAATTCGTGTCAACATCTCATGAATCTACTTGCTGGTCAGCATAAGGCACACAGCTATTTTAACAAAATGGCTCTTGAAAAACCGATTTCAGATATTGAGCTTATATCGAGTTCAAAAATCATTGTCGAAAGCCTACAATCTCTTGATAGCATAAATGAGACATCAATCTATTTCTCAGTACCCTTTATAGAAACGTTTTCTCACAATTGCGGCAATTTCTTTGATCTTTCCTTAGAATCAATCAAGGGCATAATTGAAAAATCGGAAAAGGAATTTATTTTCGCTTCAAACCGTGTCGCGGAGCTCTTGAATGATAGTGATGCTGGTTTTCCTAAAATACCTGACTGGGCCTTTCTCATTTTTGAAAAACAATTAAATGTTGATTTAATAGCCTGCAATATTATCTCTTATGTCATCGGTGCTGCATTAGGCCGCTGGGACATTCGCCTTGCCTTGGACCCCTCGTTGCTACCAAAGCTGCTGGATCCTTTTGAACTCTTGCCAACCTGTCCCCCCGGCATGCTCATCAACAGCAATGGCCTCCCTGTTGAACCTAACCAAATCGTAAGCGAAGAATGGCTCCAAGCCCGCACTGAAGCAGACACTCTTCCTCCAGAAGGATTGGTCCAAAGCCCCACCATCTCAGATTCCAAATACCCCATCCGCATTTCCTGGGACGGCATTCTGGTGGACGACCCTGGATTCAACGGTGGCCAACTCCATCAGGAAGATATAGTCCGGCGCAGCCGAAATGTTCTGAGCCTTCTGTGGAAAGATAAGGCCCAGGACATCGAGCAGGAGGCCTGCAACATTTTAAAGATTCCAGACCTCAGGACCTATTTTCGCAAAAGCTTCTTTCCCGACCACATCAAACGCTACTCCAAAAGCCGGCGAAAAGCCCCCATCTATTGGCAGCTGGCAACACCATCAGCTTCCTATTCGGTCTGGCTTTACTATCACCGATTCACCAAAGACACCTTCTACAAAGTGCTCAATGAATACATCGATCCCAAACTGCAATTTGAAGAACGGGAACTCGTAAGCGCGCGGCAACAGTACGGCCAAAACCCCACCGCAACCCAGCGAAAAGAGATCGCGGCACGGGAAACCTTTGTGGCGGAACTGACAACCTTCAAGGAAGAAGCGGCCCGCATCGCACCGCTGTGGAATCCCAACTTAAATGACGGGGTCATCATCAATTTCGCTCCCTTGTGGCGCCTGGTTCCTCAGAATAAACCCTGGCAGAAGGAGTGCAAAAAGATCTGGGACAAGCTGGTCAAGGGGGACTACGACTGGGCGCACCTGGCCATGCACCTGTGGCCAGAACGGGTGGTTCCCAAATGCACCAAAGACCGGAGCCTGGCCATTGCCCATGAACTGGATGAAACCCTCTGGGAGGAAGACAAGAAGGGGAAATGGCATCCCAAAAAGATATCCAAAGAAACCCTGGAAGACTTGATTCAGGAGCGTACTTCCATCACGGTCAAAGCCGCGTTGGAAGAACTGCTGAACGCGCCGGCTCCCGCCGGAGCCACCCGGAAAAAACGCAAGAGGAAAACCTGACATGAACCCGTTTCACCAATACCTGGAAAAGCTTCTGGCCGAGCACCTAAACAAAAATCGGGTGGCGGTATGGTATGATCCGAGGGGGGAATTTGAACCCTTCGTGGAGGCCCTTCCCAAACAAAAGGATCTTGGAAACGGCATCTACCAGACTGACATCGGTGATATGAGCGTCTATCTCACCTGCTTTGATGGATCCTTTTTCGGCATCAAGACGGCGGTGGAACCCCTGGTGGAAAAAGACCAGCCCGAAAAGCTGCTGATCTATATTCCCCGAAAAACGCGAAATCGTCAGAGCTCCGTACTGATGGAGCTTGAAAAGGGGGGAGAATGCTTTAAATGGCAAATGAAACGGCTGGCCCGCTTCTGTCTGCTTGAAAAAGGGGATTCAGACGGCGTGATCGATCAACTCCTGGCCCCTGAAAACATCACATACCAGGACATTTTGGGCTTTCTGACCCGGGAAACGGGGGAGGCCCCATCCCTTCTTAAGATGCTTTTTGAAGGGGCGAAGGACAATGAGACGCTTTTGGCCCGCTGGCTGTGTGATCCTGAAACAGATAAAAAGATTCTTGAAAAAGGGGCGCAAGAGGAGCTGTCTCTGCTTCTTTCCGCCCGCCTGGGGCTGGAACTGCCCCCTGCAACACCCTTGAAGGAAGCCCGGGAGCAGGTCCTGCGTTATGTCCTGGTGAGCGAATTCCGGGATGACCTTTCCTGCGCGCCCCCTTCGTCCGTGACCATGATTCCGGAAACCGGCAGCCGCGAACAGCTTTCCTTGATCCGAAAAACCGCTCGGACCATGCGGGAAGTGCATGCCGACGAATATGAAGGCATCGCCAAAAAAATGGAAAAAAGCCTGGAGCTTTCGGCCCAGGATATTGCACCATCGGCCCTGGGCCGGGTGGACACCTTTCCCTTTGAAGAAAGAGCGCTTCTTAAATGGGTGGGAGAACTCATTTTAAAGGGGGAATATGAGGAGGCGGCAGCTCTCATTTCCGAACGTCGGCGCAGTTTCTGGGCGGATCGGACCCTGGAACGCCAATCCCAGTGGATGGTTTGCCGGCTGATGGCACGACTGGGAGAAAGGATACAGACGGCCCGAAAAACCCTTTCCGGCACCGGGCCTAAGCCTTCGGACTGGATCAATGCCTATTGCAACCGGGACGGATGGCACCGGATGGACCTGGCCCAGCAGCAGATGGAAGCCTGGGCCGCCAAGATGACCGTGGACCCGGAGGCCGAAGCGGCCCTCGAAAAACTCAGACAACGCTATGAAGACCTGCTTCAGGACATGGCCGTGGGGTTTCTGGAGGCCCTGGAAGGTTCAGGATGGATGGTATCTGAAGCACTCCAGCAAACAGACGTTTACGGAGAGATTGTGGATAAGGGAAACACCCCCACAGCCTATTTTTTGGTAGATGCCATGCGGTTTTCCATGGGCCACGAATTTGTGGAAATGCTTCCCATGGCCCTGGACGTCACCGTGAAACCGGCCGTGGCGGCGTGGCCCACCATCACTCCGGTCGGTATGGCGGCGCTTCTGCCCGGGGCATCAAAGGGCTTCAGTGTAGTGGATTCCGCCGGAAAACTGGCCGCCCGGATCGATAATGCACCACTTGCGGACGTCAATGCCCGATTGAAGTTTTTAAAAGCCCGAATTCCCGGCATGAAGGAAACGCCCCTTGAAAAGCTGCTCCAGATGTCCAGAAAGAGGCTTTCCGATATGCTTGAAGGCGTTCCGCTTCTGGTGATACGGTCCCAGGAGATCGATGCCCTCGGAGAGATGGGGGGAAGCCTTATCGCCCGGCAGTTGATGGACACCATGGTGGGGAATGTGGCCCGGGCCGTCCGAAAACTGGCGGACTGCGGCATCACACGGTTTGTGGTCACTGCGGATCATGGGCATCTGTTTACCCGGAAAAAGCAGGATGCCTTCAAAACCGACGCACCGGGCGGCAAAACCCTTGAAATACATCGTCGCTGCTGGATCGGGCAGGGCGGGACCACGCCCCCCGGAACCATCCGGCTCTCCGCGGGCCAGTTGGGGTATGACAGCGATCTGGAGTTTGTTTTCCCAAAAGGGGTGGGTGTCTTTAAGACCGGGGGAGATCTGGGATATCACCACGGTGGGCTGAGCCTGCAGGAAATGATGGTTCCGGTAATCCATTTTCGTATGGGTCGAAAAACCCCTGCCATGGAACAGGGGCGCCTTGTGGCCTTGACCGGTGAGCCTGACCAACTGACCAACCGGACGTTCGGCATCAAACTGGAAATGGCGGGACTCTTTAACCAAAAGCCCCTCATGGTTCGCCCCCTCCTCTTAAGCCAGGGGGTCATTGTGGGAAAAGCGGGTATGGTGCTGGATGCGGATTATGACCAGGACACGGGCTGTGTGATGCTTCAGCCCGGGAAAAAGGCCGGTGTGGCCATGATCCTTGAAAATGAAGACTGCAAAATCATACGGGTGATCATCCAGGAACCGGCAACCGATGGTGTGCTGGCCCAGTCGGAGGACATCCCGGTAAATCTGGGAACATCATGATGGAAGAACAAGAGATGCAGATAGGGGAGCGGGATCCACTGGATGACAAGATCAACCGCATTTTTTCCGGAAAGGTGGTCCGAAAGGACCTGGTGCGGAAGGTCAAGGTGGGCGCCAATGTGCCGGTGTTCGTATTGGAGTTTCTGTTGGGCAAATATTGCGCCTCATCGGACGACATGGCCATTCAAATGGGCCTTCAAGTGGTCAACAAGACCCTGGCGGAAAACTACATTGGGTCGGACGAATCCACGCGGGCCAAGAGCCTGGTGAAGGAGGAAAACACCCACACCTTTATCGACAAGGTAAAGGTGCGGCTGGTGGATTCGGACTACTGGGCCGAGGTGGTCAATTTCGGAGACCGCTTCGTGCACGTGCCCACCCATTATGTGCGGGAATATGACCGATTGCTCATGGGAGGGGTCTGGGCGCAGGTGGACCTGCGATTTGATTACGACGAAGAGAGCCGGGGCAAGCATCCCTTCTGGATCGACAAACTGGCGCCCATTCAGATCGCCACCTTTGATATTGATGCGTATTGTGGGCTTCGAAGTGAATTTACTTCCGATGAATGGATCGACCTGTTGGTCCGAAGCATGGGCTATGAAGCGACGGAGTTGGACCGGCGGTTGAAACTCCATTTTCTCATTCGGCTGCTGCCCCTATGTGAGCGCAACTACAACCTGGTGGAACTGGGACCCCGTGGAACCGGAAAGAGCTTTGTGATCCAGGAAATCTCCCCCTACTGTGCCCTGTTGACCGGCCCCACCACCGTGGCCAATATGTTCGGGCACATGAGCGGACGGCACAAGGGGATGGTGTCTATCTGGGATGTGGTGGGCTTTGATGAAGTGGCCGATCTTCAGAAAATGCCCAAGGAAGTGATTACCACACTCAAAACATATTGCGAATCGGGGACATTTCAACGGGGCAAGGATGCGGACTCCGGCAACGCCAGCATCGTCATGTTCGGAAACACAAACCAGCCCATCGATGTGATGGTGCAGACGGGTCATCTGTTTGCGCCCATGCCGGACGTGATCCGGGACGACATGGCCTTTATCGACCGCATCCATTTCTATCTACCCGGCTGGGAAATCCCCAAAATGAGAGTAGAGCTTTTCACCAAACATTACGGTTTTGTGGTGGACTATTTGGCCGAGGCCCTGCGGGCCATGCGCAAACACAACTTCACCGAAGTGATCGACCAGCACTTCAGCTTGGGCTCCCATCTCAATGCTCGGGACCGAAAAGCGGTGCGAAAGACCGTCTCGGGCCTGATGAAAGTGCTTTATCCCAACGGTGAGGCCACTCCTGAAGAGTTGAAAGAAATCGTTGAACTGGCCCTTGAAGGCCGGCGGCGCGTGAAAGAACAACTCAAAAAAATGGGCTCCTTTGAATATTACCACACCTCATTCAGCTACATGGAAAAGGAGACCGGTGAAGAGCATTTTGTTGGGGCGCCGGAGATGGGCGGCCGAGGATTGATCTCATCGGACCCCATGGCACCGGGGACCGTTTACAGCGCCACCGTCAATGCCGAAGGCACCGTGGGCATGTACCGCATCGAAGTGAGTGTCTCACCGGGGACCGGCAAACTCAAAATGGCAGGCGGGGTTTCCGGGATCACCAAAGAATCCATCCAGCGTGCCTATGGTTACCTGGCGGCAAAGAAAGGAGAGCTGGGTTTTGCACGGGAAATGGACACCTCGGATTTTCATGTGGAAGTTCTGGATCTGTTGAATAACAAAGTGCAGGGGGAACTGGGGGTGGCTTTCTTTGTGGCCGTCTTTTCCGCCATCCGGAAAAGCCCTGCGACCCCTGCCACGGTGATTATCGGAGACATGAGCATCCAAGGGAACATCAAACCGGCCCGCTCCCTCGTCGAACCCCTGCAGGTGGCCAAAGACAACGGCGCCAAACGCGCCCTCATCCCAATCGAAAACAAACGCAACTTCCTGGACGTGGACGCCGATATCATGGAACACGTGGACCCGGTCTTTTATGGGGAACCGAGGGCAGCGGCATTGAAAGCGTTGGCGTTGAGTTGACAAAAAATATTCGCTTGATGTGGTTCTTTTGGGGAAGCGGATTTCTATTCATCATTGCTACCATGGCCCCATGGGAAGCAGTGTTGAGATAAAGAGGCATCATTGTGTTTCAGGAGATTAAGCAATGAACAATGAAGTAAATCCTGATCCCACTCAAAATCCGATCCAGAAGCATGACCTCGTAAACAGCTTCATTGCACTGGCGGACCACATGAATAAGAGATACGAAGGCCGTCGGGCTCTCGAATGGAAAATCCACATTGCTGTTTGGACATTACTTGTAGTCTGTGGATATGCCTTTTTGAAATTCAAATTGTGCCTAACCATAACCATATTTGAAATCCCTCCCCAAATGGTGCTAGCTCTTTACCTTGTTCTTTT
Source organism: Desulfobacteraceae bacterium (assembly GCA_016844935.1). Lineage (GTDB taxonomy): Bacteria > Desulfobacterota > DSM-4660 > Desulfatiglandales > Desulfatiglandaceae > NaphS2. The sequence goes on from JAERTK010000078.1 coordinate 16,834, forward strand.
TTGCGGCTTATACCTCTTTTTCTGCTACTTGATCCAAAAAGGGGAGAGTTTTGAGCACAATTTGAGCGTAGGATACCGGAAAAGAGCTGCTGAAATTTTGGAGTTCAAGGAAGATGAGGGGGAAAAACCATCTGGGCGACTTTGGATTTTGTTTCAGGGACTAGCAACAATCTTTCTCGCTCTTATGGTTTTCATCATCGCCTACAATAACTGCAGGATTCCGCAATTTTCTGATGTCACCGACGAGAAAAAAATCGGCAATCTTAAACAAGAATATGAATACAAAAAAGCATGTTTGGAATACTTGGAAAAAGATTTGATGAACCTGGAACAGCTACTGGAAGAACTCAAGCATAAATCAAAAAAAACCAATGAAACTGGGCGTTAGTGAGGACATTGGCCATATTAAGATATTGTTATTTCGACGGGTTTCCGGGTAGAAGCATTGGTTACCCAACGCTCCCCCCACAGACCCGTACGTGAAGATTTCCCTCATACGGTTCCTCGATTCCAGTTCTTTTCACCAAATTGGAAACCAAACAAGCGAATACCCTGTTTGGCGCATAACTTTGTAGTCCTGCTGGCAACTTTAGATATTGTTGTGGACTATCCTGGGTTTTGGTAATGGAAAGGTTGCTCGAACTGACGCAAACATTTTCCAGTTTACTCGGCCTTTGTGGCTTCTTCGACTCAGCCAGAACTTCCAGGCTCTCTCAGCGTGTCTGTACACTACCTTAAGCGCCTTATAGTTCCCGCGTACCCCAAAATAGTTGAAGTACCCCCGCAACTTGCTGGTCAGCCGTTCATGTTGATCTTCTATTTTATCGTGGCGATGTCTACGACACCACTGCCACAACTCCTTCATGAAGCGAGACCGTCGCTTACCAATGGTTTTCTTCTTCAATACCCAGTAACCCTTCCTTGATTTTGACCAATAAAACGTGAACCCGAGGAAATCAAAAGTCCCAGGACCCTTCCCCTTTTTGTTAAAGGCAGGTTTCCTGAACGGTATAACCTTTGTCTTTTCCGGATGAAGAGATAGACCGTAACGATTGAATCTCTTTGGCAGTACATCCATTACTCGTTGTACATCAGACTCCAACTCGAATCCGAGTATAAAGTCATCTGCGTAGCGAATGATAAAGCACCGTCCCTTCATACGTGGTTTGACCTCTTTCACAAACCAGTCATCAAGTACATAGTGAAGGAATATATTCGATAGCACGGGTGAAATCACACCGCCTTGGGGTGTCCCCTTCCCAGGATAGGAAAGATTGCCCTCTTCCATTACGCCTGCATTTAACCATTTACCGATCAAGCGCAATATCCCTCCATCATTGACTCTCCGCTTAATCATGCTGCGGAGATGGTTATGCTCGATGTTATCAAACAGTCCTGAAATATCCGCACTCACGATCCAGCCAACGTTCAGCCGTACGCACGACTCCCGTATTTCAGAGATCGCACCGTGCTGACCATGATCCTCCCGAAATGCATGAGAGAAATCGTAGAAATCTGCGTCGTACACCGCATCCAATATGATTGTCACTGCTTTCTGGACGATCTTGTCCTCCAGCGCGGTAATCCCTATTGGCCGCTTTTTTCCTCCTTCTTTGTCGATCCATACCCTTCTTACCGGTGCGGCAACGTACTGACCTCTCAGCAGTCGCTGATGTAAATTATAGAGGTTTTCTTCCAGGTTAAGGCCATACTCCCTGGCCGTTACCTTGTCCACCCCGGTGGAGTCATTCTTGCGGATCTTTCTAAAGGACTGTTTAAGCAGATCCAAGTCAATCCTGTGGGCCAGGGACGTAAAGACCATCTCCGGCTCTTTCCTTGCCAGCATCCTGATCCATTCAAGTGAAGACTCCCCTGCTAATACCAGGGGCCTGTTTTCCCATGAAGAGACCGAACTCTGTCCGGTTTCGCAAGCAGCCTGCTTTGCAATTTCCTGGTTTTCTGTTGATATGGGTTGTGATCTCTGTGTATCTTCCATAGTTCCTACCAGTAAAACGTTATACCCGGCTTCACCTTCCCTTAAATGGGTCCCTCGGACTAGGTTCCCCATCCTGTCAGTCGGGGAGAAAGCACATCGATTCCCGACCATCGGTACTATGATCCGCTAAGACCTCCAAATGTCCATCTCAGGCTTGTTCGCTATTCGCTATCCGCCCCTGATACCTTGATTGCTCCTTTGATTTCGCTCACTGGCAGGGATAGAGCGCCCCTTTCCAGAGCCAGGGCGTTCACCTATTCGTGGCCGGTGCCCAAATTCCGCATCATTATCAAGGAAACATTTGGATCTCCCAAGTTCCCGAGCTACCCCTGTAAGCACATGCCCTGGTCTAAGACCCCGGTGGAGTCGCTGAATACTCACCATAGCGCATTCAGGACTACTGCCTTCCAGCACAAGGAAGCTGTCGGCTTTACCTCCTGAAGATCCGGAGGATATCCTCCTGGTCCACAACGATATATATTTCGGAGCTCAATACAGAGCCTGCACCCTCGATCCCGTCCGGCTTCGGACTCCCGTTACCGGGTTTGCCCTCGGACTTCTCTGCTGGCCTGATGGTTAACCTTTGGCCAGATGGGAATTAGATCTATCGACCCTCACCCATTGGGTAACAAAAACCAATTTCCTCCCGCTTTCGCGAGACTCCCAAGGTTTCGGATTTACCTTGGCACGAGCTTGATGATATTCTGAACCGCGGAGTAAAGTTCAACATCGGTTTCAGGGGAACGGATGGATACGACCAGTGAATATCGGGCACGTTTATTCCAGCGTTGGTGCCTGGGGTTCTCCCGCCACCAGCCTATCACTGGATATACCGCCACATAACCCCGGTCTGCAAGTTCAGCAGCAGTTCCCCTCCACGTATCTGAATGGATGGAACCAAGCTTTCTTAAATTCGCTCCAAGGATCCATTCCGTATCAGAAGGAGAGTCCGTTTTTCGACCACCTTCCTCATCTCGCGCTTTCTGATTGATCCGCTGCCTGAATGCATCGAAGGTTTCCAAAGACCTTTTCACATCAAAGCGCAACCCATGGCTGGCATAACTGTACTTTCGGCCCCACCCTCGCCTTGCTGGATTGGACTCTATAAAATACGAGAGCGTTACCTTCATCTCCACAAGGATTTCACCCAATTCCTGCAAGATATCGGTTGGCCAGGGAATTTTATGCAAGTTTAGATCATGGGTTACATAACTGGAACCCTTCTTATCAAATGGTTGAAGGGAATCTTGTGCAATCAGGGTGACAGTATTTTCTGCACTCCACAATGCACGAGTCAAATCCGGCACACCGTATCCAGTATATCGCAACAGATTCTCATAATCCCGTTTCTTTTGCGGCTTGAACCTTTCCAGCATTTCTTCCGTCCACTCCGCTGAATGAACCAACAAGGCCCTGATTGTCTCAGGCCAATAGTCAGGATACTGGGCCATCAGAACTGCCGCCATCCTTGTTGCCAAAGCGGTGGCTGCGCTGGTGTCGCCCGTTGTCACGAAAGGCTTTGTGGTGTGCTGGAAACATGTCGATAGAAGCTGAAGGCTGTCCACATAATCGGCATTACCAACTGTGGGGTCAATAGCCATATTCCCGCCCTCAAAAACGACATCGGGCTTTGTGGGCCATGGCCTCTGCCAAGTCATGGATGTGCTGCTGCAGGGGCTTAGATCTCCGACCGGGGCTATCACGGGCCACCCCGGATATTCAGCAGGATCGATGTATCCTTTTTCGGTGAATGCGCCTACCGTAATAGCATTCCAAGACTGCCCAGGATCGTGTATGCCAGAGTCGCTCATGTTGCTATGTGGATAATGGTGGCGTTCTTCAGCCGGCGTGTTGCCCGCCGCAACAACAATTAGCCGCTGGTAGTCGTCGTCAAAGCCTGAACACAAGTTGTCGATTCTTGCAGACCATGACGACGGACGGCCCCGGTCTCTGTCGTCTGTGGCGGAAAACGTTAAACAAACCACCCGATTTTGAATCGGGTTCTGCACCTCGGCCCTTGCAATGGATTCAGCGGTAATATCTCCGTATAGTTGCGGTGGATTTTGACCATAAGGAGGGAGGCTTTTCACCGATTCCAGGTTGTGTGTTAGTTGTACCGGCGCGGCGGTGGCCAATACCTCGGCCAAATCGCCGTACAGAGCGAGCCCTGCCATCTCAGTACCATGCCCATCATGATCCGCTTTATTCCAGGACGGATCATAGGTGTGCATGTCCGAAACATCCAGATACTCAATCTAAAGTGGACCCCATGTCAAGACCGATTTCCACGAAATTTAAGCTACCAAAATACTCCCGATATCTTGATCTGATCGACTTGAATTTTGAGTTTTTATGCCAAATGCATTGAAAAATAATCTTGTCATTTTACTGGTTTTTGATAAAGTACTTCTAC
>JAERTK010000079.1 GCA_016844935.1 Desulfobacteraceae bacterium
ACCCGGCTTCACATCTGTGCCCAGGGCGTGGGGTTGGCCAGGGCCGCCCTGGAAGAGTCCATTCGTCACACCAGTGGACGGCAGCAGTTCGGCGCATCCCTCGCCTCATTTCAGAATACCCAGTTCAAGCTGGCTGAAATGGCCACCTGGATCAGGGCTTCCCGGAACCTCTATTATGAGGCTGCCTGGGAACTGGACCGGGGAAACATCGACCACGCCCTCATCGCCATGGCCAAATGGTATTCGGCCGAGAATGCCGTCCGTTGCGTGGATGCGGCTGTTCAGATGCACGGTGGCTACGGATATATTGACGAGTACAAAGTGCAAAGGCTGTATCGTGACGCCAAGATCCTTGAGATTTATGAAGGCAGCAAGGAAATGGAGAAAACCATTATCGCCGGGACCCTGGTTCGGTAAGGGTCTCGGCAAAAAATAAATGCGCAGGATGGCGCCGTATTTTGGTTCGTATACAAGGCGTATCCGCCGGTGCATATTGGTGGATATGTGCTGGCGGATGCAACGCAGTAGACGGGCCAAAGGACAAGTCAGCTTGTGTGTTTATTTTTTTTGCTGAGGCCCTGAGGGTTATCTGTAAGACCGACGTCCCTGGATAGACATGACTGACATTGATAAAGGTGCCTCCCGCAAATCAATCATTCATCTGGATATGGACGCTTTTTATCCGGCGGTGGAAGTTCTGGATAACCCTGATTTGAGGGGAAAAGCGGTTATTGTGGGAGGCAGCAGAGAACGGGGTGTTGTATCTTCCGCTTCCTATGAGGCCAGGGTCTTCGGTGTGCACTCGGCGCAACCCATTGCCACCGCCGTTCGTCTTTGCCCGAATGCCATATTTTTGCGGGGGCGGATGCACCGGTACCGGGAGGTTTCAAAACAGATATTTGAGATCTTTTTGCGGTTTACCCCGCTGGTGGAACCCCTTTCCATAGACGAGGCATTCCTTGATGTGACGGGTTCCGAACGGCTTCTGGGGGACCCGGTTCAAATTGCAGAAGCAGTTAGGGCTGCGGTTCTGGATGAAATGGGGCTCACGGTTTCAGCGGGTGTTGCCCCCTCCAAGTTTGTTGCGAAAATCGCCTCAGATATGGACAAACCCGACGGGTTGACGGTTGTTGAGCCCCATATGGTCAGAGCGTTTCTGAATCCGCTTCCCGTAAAGAAGATGTGGGGTGTTGGGAAAGTGACCCAAAATGCCCTAGCGCGACTCCATATCCATACATTCAAAGACTTGAGGGATTTTGATCCCGATTTTTTAGAGCGAAAATTCGGCAAAAACGGCGCCCGGATGCATCGATTGTCCATGGGCATGGATGAAAGGGATGTGGTGCCTGAGCATGAAATTAAATCAGTGGGCCATGAACGGACTTTCATGCAGGATATCATTAACTTGAGGGATGCGAAAAAAGTGCTTCTCGGTTTGGCGACCCAGGTGGCCCGCAGGCTGCGGCGTAAGAAAATGACGGGGAAAACCGTATCCTTGAAGGTGAAGTATTTTGATTTTAAACAGATCACCCGGGCAAAAACCCTTGCGGAACTCACTGATGATGGTTCAGAGATATACCGGGCTGCATGTGATCTGTTAAGGAAAACGGAGGTTGGCAAGAGACCGGTCCGGCTTCTGGGTATTTCCCTGTCCCAGCTTTGCTTTGCAGATGCTGCGGGGCAGTTGTCCCTTTTCAGTGATGATCAATCGGTGCGGAAAAGGAAGGACCTGAACGTGGCCCTGGATTCAATCGCGGAAAAACACGGCGGCAAAAGCGTTCGACCTGCCACGCTTTTTTCCGATAAATAAAGGAACTTTTGGCGTATGTCCATCAATAAGGATAATCAAACGGCAACAGCTATTGAATGTACTTGCGGGCATGATCTGCGCCTGGCCCGAGGGTGAAGGCAAACTGTCTGGCGCTGCCCGGGTTGCGGCAGTGAATATCCCTTCAAGGATTTTTCTCACCTGATGGACGATGAATGGGAGCGGGTCCTGGCCAATATCCGCGTGGACCGGTTGTGAATCAAGCCTCATGGCCGAAAAAATATATTTCACGCAGACGCAAAGAACCACGAGAAAAATGCCCTTAAAACTTCATCGGGTGTCGGATATCGATTGAGTTCACGGAAGGGGTTGTTCACGTGCCGGGGGTCTATTTGATGCAGCAGTGTCAATTTTCGAAAGTTCTTCAGCCATGTTGTTCTCTGCATGCCACAAATCATAAGCCTGTTGCATGCGCAGCCAGAGCCCCGGCCCATTGCCTGCGAACTTGCCTATCCTAAGCGCCATTTCGATTGTAATCGGATGGGTACAGGCCAATATGCGGTGAAGTTGCTGGCGAGAAACTCCGAGTCGTCTCGCAGCTTCGCTAACTGACAGGTCAAGACTCTTAAGAACGTCTTCTCGTAAAATCTCACCCGGATGAACCGGTGGTCTTTTTAACGGGCGCCTGACTAAATATTCTTCCATGGTTTTACCTCAATGATATTGCTCGATATCAATCTTCAATGCATCACCGTCTTCCCATTCGAAAGTTATACACCATGGTCCATTGACATGAATGCTATAGCGTGTCGGCTTTCCTTGAAGACCGTGGAAATTGAAGCCAGGCACCTTCAAATCCATCAACGATTCCGCCTGATCCAAGGCATCTAACCTTCGTAAGGACCGTGATTGCAAGTCTTGTCTTACCTTGCGAGACCGGCCACGCTCAAATAATTCAGCAAGTCCTTTATGCCTGAAGCTCTTTATCATATTTCCATACTGTAGCAATCTATGTTACAATGTCAACAGGATTGTTACATGATTTTCAATGCGAATATCCATGTGGACCGATTGTGAGTTAACTTTTCATTTTCCGAAACATCTCTCCCGCATGGAATGAACTGCGGACGAACGGGCCTGAGGCTACTCCCTGAAAACCCATCTCATAGGCGGATTTTTCCCAGTTTAAAAATTGATCGGGCGGAACATATTCCATGACGGGATGGTGGTTTTTGGAGGGTGCCAGATACTGGCCCAGGGTCAGGAGCTTGCATCCCGCAGTCAAGAGGTCTTTAAGCACCCGGCGAACTTCCTCTTGGGTTTCCCCAAGCCCCAGCATAAGACCCGATTTGGTGGCCAGGCCAGGATTCATTTCCCCGGCCCTCCGAATTAGCTGGAGGGATCCATGGTAATCCGCCTGGGGCCTGACCCGGGGGTAAAGCCTGGGAACGGTTTCCATGTTGTGGTTGAGCACATGGGGGGTTGCCGTTACGACGGTCTTGAGATCCTCGGCGGAGCCCTGAAAATCCGGAATCAGTACCTCCACTTGAGTCCCGGGATTCTTGTTTTTGATGGCCGAAATGGTCTCGGCAAAATGTCCTGCGCCGCCATCCGGGAGATCGTCACGGGTGACGGATGTGACCACCGCATACCGAAGTCCCAGTTTCTTGATGACGTCAGCCACTTTTTGAGGCTCATTTTTGTCAGGCGGCTGGGGATCCCCGTGAAGCACCGCGCAGAACCGGCAGTCCCGGGTGCAGTGATCCCCCAGGATCATGAAGGTGGCGGTCCCGTTTGAAAAACACTCGCCCATATTGGGGCAGAGTGCCTCTTCGCAGACCGTATGAAGGCTGCATTCTTTGAGAAGCTTCACGACTTTGTGATAGCCCCGGCCCGAGGAGAGCCGTTTCTTCAGCCAGGGGGGCTTTGTGGGGCCATTTCTTTCGGTGTCAGTCATTCTTATTTCCTAAAAGCGAATATCGGATATCGAACAAGGAATGTCCAATGATGAAGTTTTCCTTCGACATTCATTATTCCTTGTTCGATATTCTGCGGTTCAATTGTGGCTTATCCCCGCAAAACGATTCAATTATTTGATGATCTCCAGGCTCCAGGGTCATGTCAAAGATTTTCTGAAAATGCGATATGGCAAGATCCTTGATTCTTGCCAAAGAAACTTTTTTTTGAAGGAGATCGGCCATGGAGGTGATTTGAACTTTTTTAAGCCCGCAGGGGTTTATCAATTGAAAAAACTTAAGATCGGGGTCCACGTTCAGGGCCAGCCCGTGAAAAGAGATCCCTTTTCGAACCGCAATCCCCACGAAACCGATCTTCTTATTTTCCACCCAGACTCCGCGGTTCCGTTCGTTTCTTTCACCCGTGATGCCGTATTCTTTTAAAATCGCAACCATCACCTCTTCCAACTTTTCCACAAAATCAAGAACCCCGATGCCACATTTTTGAAGGGCAAAAATCGGGTAGGCCAGCAACTGCCCCGGTCCATGATAGGTCACATCACCCCCCCGTTCAATGTGGACACACGTGACACC